>NZ_CP108041.1:2235000-2573847 GCF_036173065.1 Rhodococcus sp. NBC_00297 | reverse complement strand
GAGTACGTGACCATCGGATCCACGTTCGCGCACGACGTCCCCGACGCCGTGTCCGACGACGCCGCGGCCCTCTTCGAGCCCCTGTCGGTGGCCATCGCGACCGCACGCAAGGGCGGGATCACCGGCGGCTCGCGAGTGTTGATCGCGGGCGCCGGGCCGGTCGGAGTGCTCACGGCGCAGGTCGCACGCGCCTTCGGCGCCACGGAGATCGTCGTGTCGGACATCTCGGCCGACCGCCGCGCCAACGCCACCCGGTACGGGGCGACCCGCGTGATCGACCCGGCGGACGAGTCGGTGCACGACCTCGACGTCGACGCGTTCGTCGACGCGTCGGGTGCACCCCGCGCAGTGCAGGACGGGATGCGCGCCGTGCGCCCTGCGGGCAGAGTGGTGCTCGTGGGCATGGGCGGAGACGAGTACCCGATACCCGTGTCGGTGATCCAGAACCGGGAACTGTGGGTCACCGGCGTCTTCCGCTATGCCGACACCTGGCCCACCGCACTGGAACTCGTCCGCACCGGACGAGTCGAGCTCGACACCATGGTGACGGGTCGGTTCGACCTCGATCATGTCGAGGACGCACTGAATCACGACCGCACCGACGGCAGCATCAAGGCTGTCGTCACCGTGACACCCAGTCAGGAGACCCTCTCGTGAAGCTGTCCGCTGCCACCCTCGCCCAGCTTCCCGACGACGTGGACGTGCCACGGTACGACCGCTCGGCGATCACCACCGGGATCGTCCACTTCGGCGTCGGCGGCTTCCACCGTGCGCACCAGGCGATGTACGTGGACCGGCTGCTCCGCACCGACTTCGAGTCCGCGTCGAGCTGGGGCATCTGCGCCGTGGGCGTGCTGCCGGGTGATCGCCGTATGAAGGACGTCATGGACGCCCAGGACTGTCTCTACACCCTGGCACTGCGGCACTCCGACGGCTCGTGGGACACTTCGGTCATCGGATCCATCACCGAGTACCTCTTCGCGCCGGACGATCCCGAGGCGGTGATCGAGAAGCTCGCCCACGCCGACACCCGCATCGTCTCTCTCACCGTCACCGAGGGCGGCTACAACTTCTCGGCCACCACGGGCGAGTTCGACGCCGAGAACCCGGCTGTGCGAGCGGATCTGGCACCCGATGCGGTACCGGGCACGACCTTCGGACTGGTGTGCGAGGCGTTGTCCCGCCGGAAGGATCGCGGGCTCGCGCCGTTCACCATCATGTCGTGCGACAACATCGAGGGCAACGGACACATCGCCCGATCGACCTTCACCGCGTTCGCCCGCCTGAAGGATCCCGCACTGGCACAGTGGATCACGGACACCGCGCAGTTCCCCAACTCCATGGTCGACCGCATCACGCCCGTCACCACACCCGACGTCGTCGACCAGCTCGCCTCACGGTACGACCTCGTGGACCAGTGGCCCGTGGCCGCGGAGCCGTTCACCCAGTGGGCGCTGGAGGATCACTTCACCCTCGGCCGGCCGCCGTTCGAGGACGTGGGCGTGCAGGTCGTCGACGACGTCACACCGTACGAGCTGATGAAGCTGCGACTGCTCAACGCGAGCCATCAGGCCCTCTGCTACGTCGGATACCTCAGTGGCTACCGGCTCGTGCACGACGTCACGCAGGACGCACTGTTCGCCGAGTTCCTGTTGCGCTACATGGACGAGGAAGCCACTCCCACGCTGCAACCGGTTCCCGGAATCGACCTGGCCGAGTACAAGAAGACGCTGATCGAGCGCTTCTCCAATCCGGAGATCCGGGACACCGTGGCCCGGCTCTGCGCCGAGTCGTCGGACCGGATCCCGAAGTGGCTGGTCCCGGTGGTGCGCACGAACCTCGGGTCCGGAGGGCCGGTCGCACTGTCCGCCACGGTGATCGCGAGCTGGGCGCGCTACGCCGAGGGTGTCGACGAGCAGGGTGAGCCCATCGAGATCGTCGACCGTCTGAAGGACACGCTGACCCCGCTGGCTCGGCAGCAGCGCGACGACCCCCTCGCGTTCGTGCGGAACCGGGAGTTGTTCGGGGATCTGGTGGACGATCCGCGCTTCGTCGACGCCTACACGTCGGCTCTCGACTCCCTGCACACTCGCGGAGCCCGCGCCACCGTGGAGTCGTCGGTGCGCTGACGCCCGTGAGCCTTGTGCGCATCCCTGGACACGCACAAGGCTCACGGGGGCCGAAGGCCCACTACAGCCGCTGCAGCACCTCGGCGAAGGCCAGCTCGGCGGCACCGATCACCGAGATCCGCCGACCCAGGCCCGAGACGTGCAGTTCCACCCCGTGCTGGCGTCCGACCAGGCACTCCCCCACGCCCTCGGTGATGCGTGCCATCGCCGAGGGCACCCGGAGAACGTCGGCGAAGAGGCCGCCGAACACGACGACGCGGGGGTCCACCATCGTGACGATGGTGCAGACGCCCGTCTCCAGTGCCTCGATGTAGCTCTCCGGCAGGGCACCCCCGGCGGCGGCGACGTCGGCCAGTGCGCGCCCGATCGCGGACGGCGTCGCGGGTTCCGGCATCGCGAGTGCCCGGCGCAGTGCGTCCTGCCCGACGGACAGCTCCCAGCACCCGTTGCTTCCGCAGCTGCAGAGGCCCCCGCCTGCGGCGGTCCGCATGTGTCCCACCTCGCCGGCGTAGCCACCGGAACCGCCGAGAAGTGATCCGGCGCTGAGTATTCCGGCACCCACACCGAACTCCGCGAAGAGGTAGACCACGTCGTCCACGCCGCGGGCGCATCCGCGGGTGTGTTCCGCGACCACTCCCAGATCAGACTCGTTGGCGACGATGCACCGCACCCCGACCGCCTCACCGATCAGACGACCGAGCGGAACGTCGGTCCAGCCGAGGTTGGGTGCGACGCGCACGAGACCGTCGGCCGACCGCACGAGACCGGGTACGGCGACACACACTGCATGCGGGGCCGATCCCACCCGATGGGTGAGCTCGGTCGCGGCATCGGCGATGCGGCGCACCAGGTCCGCCGGGTCCGGGCCCGCTCCCGCCTCGTAGTCGAGATCCGCCAGAACCGCTGCGCCCCAGCCGATCGCGGAGACGGACAGCCAGTCGACGGCCGCGTCGACCGCGAGTACCCAGGCGGCGGACGGGATGGGGTCGACCACCAGCGACGGCCGGCCGGCCCCGCCACCGGACGACGGATGTTCGGAGACCAGGCCGTCGGCGACGAGGTCGTCGACGAGAGTCTTGACGGTGCTCCGGTTCAGCGAGAGGTCCTCCGCGAGTTCCGCCCTCGTCCGAGCCCCACCGAGGTGGACACTGCGGACGAGGGCGGAACGAGCCGGTCGGCCTGTCACCGACCAGTCGGAGCTCGTCGACGCGACAGTGCGTCGACACTGGCCGCGAGCAACAGCACGAGACCGGTGACGATGGAGACCACCGCCGCGGACTGCCCCTGCAGGCGCAGTCCGTTGTCGATCACCGCGATGACGGCAGCACCGATCACCGCGTCCCGCACGCGACCACGTCCACCGAAGAGCGACGTTCCACCGATGACGGCGGCGCCGACGGCGAACAGCAGCGTGTTGCCGCCACCCGCCTGCGGATCCACGGATCCGACCTTGGACGCTGCCACGATGGCGCCGAGTGCCGCGATGGTCGAGCTGACCACGAAGACACTCATGCGGATGCGCCGGACGTCGATACCCGCTCGCCGCGACGCCTCCGCGTTGCCACCCACCGCGTAGACGTGCCGACCGTAGGACGTCCGGTCGAGGACGAACGTGGCGAGCACCAACACGAAGAGCACGATCGGAACGACGTACGGCACACCGGCGATGGAGAGCACCGCCGGGTTGGGGCTGCGGTTCACCGTCATCGCCCACGTGGCGAGGGCGGCGAACACCGTCAGTGCCGCGATCTTGACCAGCAACAGCGACGTCGGGGGAGCCGTCAGTCCCTGCTTCAGCCGAGTGCGCTGGCGCGAGAGGTTGATCGCCGCGAATCCGCCGACGACCACCGCGAACAGCACCCAACTCGCCCACACCGGGAGCGACCGGTTGGCCACCGCGAAGAGCACGGTGTTGTCGGAGATTCCGAGGGTGCCGCCCTCACCGATCAGCTGCAGCACCACACCGCCCCAGGCGAGGAACAGTGCCAGCGTGACCACGAACGACGGGATGCCGACGCGGGAGACGAGGAACCCGGTGAGGCAGCCTATCGAGGCACCGACGCAGATCGCCAGCACGATCTCGATCCACGGATTCGCGGGCACCCCGAGCAGCGCGATGGCGAGTGCGATCGCGGCCGGCACGATGGCCGCCCACAGTCGCGTGATCGCCGCGAGCACTCCGGCCACCACCAGAACGGCGCAGAACGTCAGGAACACACCGGTTCCCATGCCGCCGAGCAGGTTTCCCCCCTCCGTGTAGTGCAGGGCGAGAATCGCCGCCGCCACACCGGAGCCGGTGCCGGCGGAGAGGTCGATCTCACCGAGGAGGAGCACGAACACCAGCCCCATGCCGATCAACGCGGTGGCCGCTCCCTGGGTGAGCAGATTGGCCACGTTGTTGAGGGTGAGAAACTGCCCCGACAGCGACGAGAACACGACGAGCAGGACGACCAGCCCGGCGAGTGCGGGCAGTGCCCCCAGCTCGCCGCCGCGCAGTCGTGCCACGTAGTCGCGTCCGGCGTCGCCGAACGATCGCCGATCGGTGTCCATCGAGAAGTCGGACCGGGCGCGGTCCTGTTCGGGTGCGGCGGTCATATCGTCACCGCCTTCGCCTCGGCCGACGGAAGACCGAGGTCACCGCTGCGGCCGGTCGTGATGAGCTCGACGATGCGTCCGACGGACACGTCCGCCGTGCGCACCTGCGCCGCCATCCGCCCCAGGAACAGGGCGGCGACGGAGTCGGACACCTCGACGACGTCGTTCATGTTGTGGCTGATGAGCAGCACTCCCACACCCGAGTCCGCGAGGCGGCGAACGAGGTCGAGGACCTGTCGCGTCTGCGCGACTCCCAGTGCGGCCGTGGGCTCGTCGAGCAGCACCACCTTCGACTCCCAGAGCACCGACTTGGCGATGGCGACGGTCTGCCGCTGTCCACCGGACAGCGACGCGACCGGGGTGCGCACCGACTTGACGGTGCGCACCGACAGCGACGCGAGGGTGTCGCGCGCCGCCTGTTCCATCGATGCCTCGTCGAGCAGACCCTTGGCCGTACGCTCACGGCCGAGGAACATGTTCTGCACGATGTCGAGGTTGTCGCACAGGGCGAGGTCCTGGTACACGACCTCGATACCCAGCGCCGCAGCCTCTTTCGGATTCGACACCGACACCGGCTCGCCGCCGAAGCGGACCTCGCCGGAGTCGGTGCCGTGAATTCCTGCGATGCACTTGATCAGCGTGGACTTGCCCGCGCCGTTGTCACCGACCAGTGCAGTGACCTCTCCCGCCCTGATCGTCAGATCGACGTCGTGCAGGACGTGCACCGGACCGAAACTCTTGTTGATGCCCTGCAACTGCAGGACGGGCTCTCCCGCGGCGGTCATGGTGGTCAGGAGATTCCCGCGTCCGCGCAGGCCTGAGCCACGTCGCCACTGCACAACGCGTCCGCCGAGACGGCGCCGCCGTCGACGGCGACCTTGACGTTGTCGCGCGTGATGGTGACCGGGTCCAGCAGGACCGACTTCACCTGACGGTTGCCCTCGGGGTCCTCCGACGTCGCCGTCGCCTTGGCGTCGGCAGCGGCGGTGTCACCCTTGGCGAGGTCGATGGCGAGCTCGGCGGCAGCGGCCGCCTCCTTCGCGACGTCCTTGTAGACGGTCATGCACTGGTCGCCGCGGAGCACGGCCTTCAGTCCGTCCTCGGTGGCGTCCTGACCGGTGACCGGCACGGTGCCGTTCAGGCCGTTCTTCTGCAGGACCGTGATGACGGCGCCCGCGAGTCCGTCGTTGGCGGCGAGAACGCCGTCGACCTTGCCGCCGTTGGCGGTGAGCAGCTGCTCGAAGGTGGTGCCGCCGACCTGGTTGTCCCACTCGGGGATGGCCTGGTCGCCCGCGAGGCGCAGGTCGCCGGAGTCGTACTTCGGCTGCAGCACCTCGAGCGCGCCGGCCTTGAACAGCGTGGCGTTGTTGTCGGTCGGCGAGCCGTTGATCTGGATGATCTGCGCGCCGGGCTTCGCGCCCACGCAGTCCACCAGGCCCTGACCCTGCAGGTTGCCGACGGTGGTGCTGTCGAAGGAGACGTAGTAGTCGGCCGAGCCGCCGAGGGTGAGTCGGTCGTAGTCGATGGTGGCGACGCCCGCTTCGGTGGCCTTCTTCTGCACGGCGGCACCGGACTCGGACGAGAGATTGCTCATCAGGATGACCTTCGCACCCTGGCTGATCATCGAGTCGGCGATGGACGAGAACTTGGTGGTGTCGCCCTCCGCGTTCTGGATGATCGGATCGAGACCCGCGTCGCTCAGCGCCTTCTGCAGGAGCGGTCGGTCCTGCGACTCGTAGCGTGCGGACGACTTGGTGTCGGGCAGGATGACGCCGACCTTGGTGCCGCCGTTGCCGGATCCGCCGGAGTCTCCGCTGCCGCTGTCGCTGCTGGAGTTGCTGCCACACGCGGTGAGTGCCATGACCAGACCGATACCCGCCGCGGTGAGGGCGAGCCTTGTGTTCTGCATCGATCGTCCCTTCGGTTGTATGTTGCGGAGCACAACATATTCCTTCAGGTGTGATCTGGGCAATAGGCTGTCCGACAAGGTGACGCCGGTCACCCTTCAGCGATCGACGTGCACCTCCGCCACGGTCCACGCGTGCGCCTGCTCGCTCAGGGTGAAGCCGAGGCCAGGACGTTCGGACAGGTGCATCCGCCCGTCCCGCGTCTCCAGGTGCTCCTCGAACAGCGGATCCAACCAGTCGAAGTGCTCCACCCAGGTCTGCAGAGGATAGGCAGCCGCGAGATGCAGGTGGATCTCCATCGCGAAGTGCGGCGCCATCTGCAGGCCGTGATGCTCGGCGAGTCCTGCGAGCTTCAGGAACTGCGTGATCCCACCGATGCGCGGCGCGTCGGGCTGGATGATGTCGACGGACCCGGCCTCGATCAGGCGCACGTGCTCGCCGACACTGGCCAGCATCTCACCGGTCGCGATGGACGTGTCGAAGGTCCGCGCGAGCATGGCGTGGCCCTCGGCGTCGTAGGCGTCGAGTGGTTCCTCGATCCACACCAGATCGAACTGTTCGAGAATGCGGCACATCCGGGTCGCCGTCGGTCGGTCCCACTGCTGGTTCGCGTCGACCATCAGGGGTACGTCGTCACCCAGGTGCTCGCGCACTGCGGTCACCCGAGCGATGTCCTGGCGCCAGTCCGGTTGTCCCACCTTCAGTTTGATACCGCCGATGCCGGCCGCGAGAGACGCGGTCGCGTTCTCCAGCACCTCCTCGATCGGGGTGTGCAGGAAGCCGCCGGACGTGTTGTACGTCTGCACGGCATCACGGGTGGAGCCGATGAGTTTCGCGAGCGGGAGCCCGGCTCGCTTCGCCTTCAGGTCCCACAGTGCGATGTCGACGGCCGCGATCGCCTGGGTGGCGACGCCGCTGCGACCGACGGAGGCACCGGCCCAGACGAGAGAGCTCCAGATCTTACCGATGTCACTGGGATTCTGACCGATCAGCACAGGCGCGATCTCTCGCGCGTGGGCGAACTGCGCAGGGCCGCCGGCACGTTTGGAGTAGCTGAACCCGATGCCCTCGTGCCCCTGCTCGGTGCGTATCTCGACGAAGAGGAACACCACCTCCGTCATCGGCTTCTGCCGTCCGGTCAGCACTTTCGCGTCGCTGATCGGTGTGGCCAGAGGGAGAACGACGGAGCGCAGGGTGACGTCCGCGATGCGATCGATCGTGGCGGCCCCGGGCGCGAGCGCACGAACGGCCGCGTCGGGCGCGGTGAGCCCGCTGGTCGGCCGGGTGGTGCTGCGCTCGGGGGTCTCTCGCGTGTCGGTCACAGTCGGCTCCTCCATCGGGTACGTGGTCCAGCTCACACGCTAGAAGCCGCACTGATGCGCGTCCAACACTGATGTCGCATCGGTCGATTCCGACCGAGCATCACTGCATGTCCCGACGAGTGGCGCTCCGGTCGCACCACCTCGGCATCGAACGATGCGGAAATCGCATGTGTCGGTTCACGATCCGGACCGGTCGATCTCTGACCACGTATCGCCGCAGGTGGGTGACTCGAGCGGCGTCGGCGTCGTCGCCTCGATGGTGACGCGGACGGTCTCGACGACGGCTCGACGCCGTTGACGACCTCGACAACCGCTCCTACGTTGTGTCCACCGTCACAGGATCCGATCACCACAGCCCACCTGTCCGGTGTCACTCGCATCCCCCGTCCACTCGGACGTCATACCCGGAGGTCGACATGAGCCCTGCACCGCGACACCGATCCGGGACGCTCGCAGGCGTGCTCGTCCTCGCGCTCACCGCCTCGGCGTGCTCCGTGGCCAACACGGACCGCAGCTCGGTCACCGATCCGGACACCCTGCGCATCGTCCTGAGTCAGGAACCCCGACGCTCGAGGCGTGCGACGTCTCGCAGACCTCGATCGGCGTCGTCACGCGGTCGAACATCACCGAACCTCTCATGGAGCGGAACCCCACCACCGGTGATCTCGAACCCAAGCTTGCCGACTCCTGGGAACAGAACTCCGACCGCCAGTGGACGTTCCGTCTGCACCCCGGAGTCACCTTCAGCGACGGTCGACCGTTCGAGGCCGCGGACGCCGCGCACTCCATCGAGCGCACCGTGAACTCCGACATCGGATGCAACGTCGAGGGATACGTCTTCGGCGACGCCGATCTGACCGTGGCCGTCGTCGATCCGCTGACCCTGACGGTGGCAGCGCCGAACCCGGATCCCATCCTCCCGCTGCGGATCTCGTTCGTGGAGATGGTCCCACGCACCGCCAGCATCACGGAACGCGAGCGGGAACCGGTCGGCACCGGACCGTTCGCTCTCGACACCTGGGACTACGGCCAGCGGCTGACCCTGGTGCGCAACGATCGGTACTGGGGGCCTCGGCCGGAGTTCGCCCGTGCCGTCTACCAGTGGCGCAGCGAAGGCAGCATCCGCGCGTCGATGGTCTCGGGAGACGAGGCCGACATCGCGACCGGTATCGGACCGGAGGACGGTGCCGGGGACCTGGGTGTGGCCTACCCGAACAACGAGACCACCGCGGTCCGGATCCAGGTGGAGGAGCCTCCCCTGGACGACATCCGGGTGCGGCAGGCGATCAACTACTCCATCAACCGGAACGGCATCGTGCACGCCCTCTTTCGCGATCTGGGACGCCCGGCGGCTCAGTTGGTCTCGCCGGGAGTCGTCGGGTACGACGACGATCTCGAGGCGTGGCCGTACGACACGGAGAAGGCGCGAGCACTGCTCGACGAGGCACGAGCGGACGGCGTGCCGGTCGATGCGAAGATCCGACTGATCGGCCGTACCGGTCAGTTCCCGAAGGTCAACGAGACCCTCGAGGTCGTCCAGAACGCACTGTCCGAACTGGGCATGAACATCTCGATCGAGATGATGGACTCGGCCGGTACGTCGCAGTACCAGGAGCGCCCCTTCCCCGCCGACGCCGGCCCGTACCTCCTGGTCATCCAGCACGGCAACCAGGCGGGTGACTCGGCCTTCACCGTCGACCAGTACTTCACGAGTGACGGATTCCAGAGTGCCTACGGAACACCGGAGTTCGACGCGGAGATCGCCGCGGCCGGCCAGCTCACGGGTGACGCCCGGCAGGATGCGTACGCCCGCCTTTTCGAGGAGGAGCCGACGAAGATCATGCAGATGGCGTACATCGCGCACATGGAGGGCGTGCTGGCGAAGTCGGACAGAGTCGACTACACACCCGACTCGGCCACCGTCGACGAGATGCACCTCGCTGCCATGACCCACGCCGACGACGAGTCGAACGCTACGGGGCGCTGACCTACCCGGCACCCTCCGTCAGGTCCCGCACCTCGGCGTAGCGTTCGCGCACCGCCGGGGTCGGGTCCGCCTCGTACCGGGGAATGTCCGCCGCGGCCCAGGTGGGCGGTTCGGCCCCGCCGGACAGCACCCAGGCCGCCTGGCGCGCGGCCCCGTCGGCCACGTACTCACCGGGCGGCGGGACGTCGACGGGCATGCCGAAGACTCCCGGCGCGAGGACGCGCACCGCCTCGGATTTCGCGCCCCCGCCGACGAGCAGCACTCGCGACACGGTCGCACCCTGCGCCACCAGGTGGTCGATCCCGTCGGCGAGACTGCACAGCAGACCCTCGATCGCGGCGCGCGCGAGGTGCGCCGGGGTCGAATTACCCAGGCGCAGGCCATGAATCGCGCCGGTCGCGCCGGGCCTGTTCGGTGTGCGCTCCCCCTCGAGGTACGGCACCATGACCAGTCCCCGGCTCTCCGTGGACAGCGCGAGCCGCGACAGCTCGTCGTGGTCGACGCCGAGCAGGCGCGCGGTCGCATCGAGCACGCGCGCGGCGTTCAGCGTGCAGACGAGAGGCAGTTGACGACCGGTGGCGTCGGCGAAGCCGGCCACCAGTCCCGACGGGTCGCGAGGAGCCACGGCGGACACGGCCGAGACGACGCCGGACGTGCCGATGGAGACCACCAGGTCACCCTCGCCGGCACCCAGAGCCAGTGCCGCAGCGGCATTGTCACCGGTTCCGGGCCCGATGGCCGCGCCTCCGGAAGTCGTGCCGATCCGTGTCGAGGGCGCCGCCACGGTGGGCACGTGCGGGGTGCGCCCGCGTAGCGCGAGACCGAGCAGATCGACGCGGTACTCGTTCGTGGCCGCCGAGAAGTATCCCGTGCCGCTGGCGTCACCCCGATCCGTGGCCAGGGCGTCGAGTCCGCGAGCACCGCCGAGGCGCCAGGACAGCCAGTCGTGCGGAAGACAGACTGCCGCAGTGCGATCGGCGTTCTCCGACTCGTGATCCGCGAGCCACCGCAGCTTTGCCGCGGTGATGGACGCGACCGGCACCACGCCCACGGCGTCGGCCCACTCCTGGCCTCCACCCAGCTCGGTCACCAGGTCGCGCGCCGACTCGGCGGAGCGAGTGTCGTTCCACAGCAACGCCGGTCGGACGGTCTCGCCCGCCTCGTCGAGACACACCATGCCGTGCTGCTGCGCTCCGACGGAGACCGCGTCGACGCCGTCCATTCCACCGGCGTCCGCGAGAGCGGTCTCGAGAGCCTCGTGCCACCGGGCCGGGTCGATCTCGGTGCCGTCGGGATGGCCGGCCCGACCGTGGCGGACCAGCTCACCGGAATCCGCGTCCCGAACAACGATTTTGCACGACTGGGTGGACGAATCGACACCCATCACCAACGCCACGACCTCGCCCCTTCACCGTCACGTGCGTTCCGGCAGCTCACCGGTCCGAGCAGTTCACGCTACCGTGAAGCCATGGCCGCCCACGACGAACCGCGAGAAACCGAGGACGCCCGGTTTCGCCTCGAGGTCATGGGTGCGGCGCTGGAGCTCTTCGAGAGCAAGGGGTACGAGGCCACCACGGTCGACCAGATCGCGGAGAGCGCGGGGCTGTCGCGCCGCACGTTCTTCCGGCAGTTCCGGTCCAAGGAGGACGTGGTCTTCCTCGACCACGACGCCACCCTCACCCATGTGCAGGACTTCCTGGAAACGACCGACCTCGATCCGTACGACGCCGTGTGCGAGGCCGCCGCACGCGTGTTCGCCCGGTTCTCCGGCACGCCGGACACCACCCGTCGCCGCTACCGCGTCCTGCAGACGGTGCCCGCCCTGCGCGAGCGCGAACTGGTGATGGTGCTGCGGTACGAGCGCGTCTTCGTCGACACCCTGCGCCGCGGCGCCCCGACGCAGGAGCCGCTCTCCCTGGTGCAGTTCGCCGCCGCGGTCACGGCGACGCACAATTACCTGCTGCGCACGTGGCTTCGCGACGGGGCCCGAGTGGAGGTCGAGGACGTCCGGCGCGCCCTCGGGGCGGTGAAGCGGCGGTTCGTCACCGACACCGCGGGAGACCGGCCCACCGCACTCGTGTTGCCGCCGGGGACGTCGGTCGCCGACGTCACGACCCTGCTCGCACAGCACTTCGGGGACGGTCTCACCACCACCCCGTGACCTCGCCGAGCGTGCTGTCGACCACCGGCACGAGCGACCGGACGTACGTCGCCGACAGGTGGTGGGAATCGTGGTAGACCAGCACGTTTCCTTCGACGACGCGACACACGTCGGGACCGCAGACCGCATCGGAGAAGTCGACGGGAACCACCGAGGGGAACGGCAGCGACGCGGCGCGGGCCGGATCGATCTCGGACAGGACCTCGCTGCGCGGCAGTCCGCACGACTCGCTGTCGCCGCCGTCGGCAAGGCAGTCCGCGGCGCGATACGGGACGCCCTCCCGGCTGAGCCACGGAGTGTCCCGCACGGCCACGACGGGAAGAGCGAGCGCGGAGAAGCGTGCCCAGACGTCGAGGTACGCGTCGGGTGTGACGTCGCCGAACTCCGTGGGGCTCGGCCGCGTCGAGGTGGTGAACACCCAGTCGGGGCGGTCCGACGCGAGGATGTCGAGCACGTCCGAGGACCAGTCCCGGCAGTCCGGGTAGGGCAGATCCACCAGGAGCGGCTCGCCGATGTCGAGCGGGCACCCCATCTTGAGGTAGGTCACCACGGCGAACCCGCGATCCCGGCCGATCCGGTCGAGTGCGGGGAGCCAGTGCTCGGCATGCGATCCCCCGGCCAGGGCAAGGGTGCGCGTCGCGTCGGGATCGCCGTACACGCACGAGATCACCTCGCGCTGCGTCATGTCCGCGATGCAGCCGTCCAGCGTCGACTGCGGCAGGTCCAGGTCCGCATCGAGCACGGTGGGTCGCATCGGAGCGTCCGGCACGGGAACACCGTCGACGAGCGCGAGCGCCCCCGGGTAGCGATCGTCGGAGCTCACGTCGGCGGTCGGTTGGGCCGTCGCTCGATCGAGGTAGCCCTGCCAGGTCGCGCTCGCCGCGGCGAGGCCGATCGCTCCGACGGTCACCAGGGCGGTGAGGACGCCGCGGCCCGCGCCCCGACGGTGCACCGGCTCCTCCACCCACGAGCGTGTGGCGACGGCCAGGGCGATCGAGACGACCACCACGGCGGATCCCGTCACCACGGTCACCGAGTGCCCGGTACCGAGCACCGCGATGAGGATCGGCCAGTGCCACAGGTACAGCGGGTAGGCGATGGAGCCGAGGAACTGCAGTGGGCGGGACTCGAGAGCGCGGGTCACGGCCGGTGCTCGTGACTCGGAAGCACCCGCACCGGCAAGCACCAGCAGCATCGCGGCCCCGACCGGCACCAGCGCGGCAGGACCGGGGAACTGCGCCGCACCGTCGACGAGGAACCCACAGCCCACCAGTGCGGCGAGTCCGACGACGGCGGCCGCGGCACGTAGCGCGGCTGGCAGCACCACTCGACCGATCACCAGCCCGGCGATCGCGCCGACCGCGAGTTCCCACGTCCGCGCCCCGGTGTCGTAGTAGGCCCACCCCTGGTGGGTGCGGCCGATGTCGGCCGCATAGGCGAACGACACCGCGGCGGCGACCGCGAGCACCGACACCAGCACCGGTGTGGTCAGGTCCCGACGACCACACCGTCGGCACGCCGCGGCGACGAGGAACACCACGGCCGTGACACCGACGTAGAACTGCACCTGCACGGACATCGACCACAGGTGCTGGAGCGGACTGACCGACAGATCGGCCGCCGCGTAGTCGGACGCGGTCCGCGCGAGCTCCCAGTTCTGGACGTACGCCAGCGACGCGAGGAGCTGCCGCGTCGTCGCGTCCCACATCGTGAAGGGTCGGTCCCACGCGGTCCAGAGGGCCACCGCGCCGAACACCACCACCGCCGCGGGGTACAGGCGTCGGGCGGTGCGGACGACGAGGGGCCGCAGGATCGGACCGTCGGCTCGCTCGACGCGGCGCAGCACCATCGACGTGAAGAAGAAGCCGGACAGGACGAGGAAGACGTCGACACCGCCCGAGACCCTGCCGAACCAGATGTGGAAGACGACCACGAGGGCGATCGCCAGCCCGCGGAGACCGTCCAGATCGACGCGGTGGCCCGGCCTGCGCGCGCCGACTGCCCGGGCACCCGGCGCACGGGTCGTCGCCTGGTGGTGCACGACCACCAGAATAAGGGACGGACGGTACGGGTCCGGAGCACCCACAGGTGACCAGTGACACCAAGTGCCACGCAGCGATGGTCACCGGCCGGTCGGTCCGGTACGCTGGCCTCATTCCGTGACACCGAGTGCCACGACCCTCTCACCACGACGAACGGACATCCCATGGCCGGCAACCCCAGCTTCGACCTCTTCCAGCTCGCCGACGAGCACAACGAGCTCCGCGAGGCCATCCGCGCACTCTCCGAGAAGGAAATCGCGCCGTACGCCACCGAGGTCGACGAGCAGGAGCGCTTCCCCGACGAGGCCTTGAAGGCCCTCAACGCCTCCGGCTTCAACGCGGTGCACATTCCCGAGGAGTACGGCGGCCAGGGCGCCGACTCCGTCGCGGCCTGCATGGTGATCGAGGAGGTCGCCCGTGTGTGCGGTTCCTCCTCCCTGATCCCCGCCGTGAACAAGCTCGGCACGATGGGCCTCATCCTCAGCGGCAACGAGGAGCTCAAGCAGAAGGTGCTGCCCTCCATCGCCGAGGGCGAGATGGCCTCCTACGGACTGTCCGAGCGTGAGGCGGGCTCCGACGCCGCCGGCATGAAGACCCGCGCCAAGGCGGACGGCGACGACTGGATCCTGAACGGCTCGAAGGCGTGGATCACCAACGCCGGCAAGTCGACCTGGTACACCGTCATGGCCGTCACCGATCCCGAGAAGAAGGCCAACGGCATCTCGGCGTTCATGGTGCACAAGGACGACGAGGGCTTCTCGGTCGGCGAGAAGGAGCGCAAGCTCGGCATCAAGGGCAGCCCCACCCGCGAGCTGTACTTCGAGAACTGCCGCATCCCCGGAGACCGCATCATCGGTGAGCCCGGTACCGGCTTCAAGACGGCACTCGCGACGCTCGACCACACCCGTCCCACCATCGGCGCGCAGGCCGTCGGCATCGCGCAGGGCGCTCTCGACGCGGCCATCGCGTACACCAAGGACCGCAAGCAGTTCGGCAAGGCCATCAGCACGTTCCAGGGCGTCGAGTTCATGCTCGCCGACATGGCGATGGAGATCGAGGCGGCCCGCCTCATGGTGTACTCGGCAGCCGCTCGCGCCGAGCGCGGCGAGAAGAACCTCGGCTTCATCTCCGCCGCCTCCAAGTGCTTCGCCTCGGACGTCGCCATGAAGGTGACCACCGATGCGGTGCAGCTCTTCGGTGGCGCCGGCTACACGCGCGACTTCCCTGTCGAGCGCATGATGCGTGACGCCAAGATCACGCAGATCTACGAGGGCACCAACCAGATTCAGCGCGTCGTCATGTCGCGCGCACTGCTGCGCTGACGCCGGTGGCGGGACCGCCGTGCGTCACTCGCTCGGCGGTGCCGCCCGCAACCGGTCGATCTCGCGCCGGTCCCGCTTCGTCGGCCTCCCGGCTCCGCGATCGCGAACGGGCACTGCGGCGAACAGTTCCCGTGGCGGTGGGGGCGGGCTCCGGTCGATGTAGCACGCCACCGCGGCCGGGGCTCCCACTCGCTTGTTCACGAGCTGAGTGACCTCGACGATCTTCTCGAATCCCCCTGCGCGGATGCGTACCTCGTCACCGGGCACCACGTGCTGCGCCGGCTTGGCGGCGCTGCCGTTGATCTTCACGTGTCCGCCGCGGCACGCCGACGCGGCGGCAGAGCGCGTCTTGAACAGCCGCACCGACCACGTCCAGGCGTCGATGCGCGTCACAGCTCGTGCACCACGACGTCCGAGACGGCACCGCCGCTCAGGGTCAGCGTCATGTAGGTGCAGTGCGGTTGCCGCCGACGGTCGGTCGGCGAACCCGGGTTGAGCAGGCGCATCCCGTTGTCGGACAGAGTGTCCCACGGAATGTGGCTGTGCCCGAACACGAGCAGGTCGGTGTCCGGGAACTGCGCGTCCATCCGCTTCTCCCGTCCCCCCTTCGCCCCGGTCTCGTGCGTCACCACCATGCGTACGCCCTCGACCGTCCGCCGTGCGACCTCCGGCAACCGCGCACGGAGATCGTCACCGTCGTTGTTGCCCCAGCAGGCGAGCAGATCGGTCGACCGTTCCTCGAGCGCGTCCAGCAACGACGGCGCCATCCAGTCACCCGCGTGCACCACCAGGTCGGCCGCGTCCACCGCGTCCCACACCGCGGCGGGCAGATCCCGCGCGCGGGTGGGGACGTGGGTGTCGGCGAGCAGCAGCAACTTCACGTCAGTCTTTCGGCCCGCCCGCGACGTACACGACCTGGCCGGACACGAATCCTGCACCCTCACTGCAGAAGAAGGATGCCGTGTGGGCGATGTCCTCGGGCTGACCGATGCGGTTGACCGGGATCTGCGACGCGGCACCCTTCTTGAAGTCCTCGAACGGCACGCCGACGCGCTCGGCCGTCGCCGCCGTCATCTCCGTCTCGATGAAGCCGGGTGCGATCGCGTTGACGGTGACGTTGTAGCGGCCCAGCTCGATGGCGAGGGTCTTGGTGAAGCCCTGCATGCCGGCCTTGGCGGCCGCGTAGTTGGCCTGACCGCGGTTGCCCAGCGCCGAGGTGGACGACAGGTTGACGATGCGTCCCCACTTGGCCTCGACCTGATGCTTCTGCACCTCGCGGGACATGAGGAACGATCCGCGCAGATGCACGCCGAGCACGGCGTCCCAGTCGTCGACCGACATCTTGAAGAGAAGATTGTCGCGCAGGATGCCGGCGTTGTTCACCAGCACCGTGGGCGCCCCGAAGTCGGTGGCGATGCGCTCGACCGCAGAGACGACCGACTGCTCGTCCGCGACGTTCGCGCCGACGGCGATGGCCTGACCACCGGCTGCGGTGATCGCGTCGACCGTGCCGGCACACGCCGCCTCGTCGAGATCGACGACGGCGACACCGAAGCCGTCCGCGGCGAGACGTCGGGCGACGGCGGCACCGATTCCTCGCGCACTTCCCGTGACGATTGCTGTCCTGACCTGCTCGCTCACGACTACCCTCTTTCTCATCTCGGCCCCGAAACCCCGCGGCTCCCACTCTTTCTATCAAGTCACAGGAGTCGGCGGACCACCCCTGCTCGAGAAAGAGGCTCACCATGACGACCCGACTGAATCCGTACCTGTCGTTCCGGGACACGGCGCGGGAGGCGATGGAGTTCTATCGCACCGTGTTCGGCGGAGAACTCACGCTGTCGACGTTCGGTGACTCGGGCATGCCCGTCGAGGAGTCCGAGGCGGGCAACGTCATGCACGGTCAGCTCGACACCCCGAGCGGCTTCACGCTGATGGGCGCCGACACACCGTCGTCGATGGAGGCGAGCACCAACGGCACGGTGTCCCTGAGCGGCGACGACGAGGCAGAACTGCGCGGCTACTGGGACGCGCTCGCCGAGGGCGGCACCCTCGGCGTCCCGCTCGAGACGGCGCCCTGGGGCGACACCTTCGGGATGCTCACCGACCGGTTCGGGATCGGCTGGATGGTGAACATCGCCGGCAGCTAGCTGCCGACGGTCACATGGCCGGCAGCTAGCTGCCGACGGTCACATGGCCGGCAGCTAGCTGCCGAACGCGAGCGGCAGCTCGCGACGGAAGGTGACCTCGTCGAACTCCCGCCCGTACTCGTCGACCGCGGCGATGCGCATCCGACTCGGTGTGATGCCGGGGATCCCGGGCGTCACGTCCGCGCGGACGAATGAGTAGTTGCGGAATCGCACCCGTGACCAGGTGAGCGACTCGGGCACCTTCGAACCGTCCGCGGCGACGACGTAGCTGTTCGGCACCGACGTGTCGGCCACCTCGTTGCCGCGGTAGCTCTCGGGTTCGCCGTCCTGGAACCCGTAACGCGGGCGCCCACCGCCGCCCACCGTGTAGTAGACGGTGCCGTCCGAGACCGAGGTGACCTCCGACCGGTCACCGGCGACGCGGGTCGGCGAGCCGCCGCGGATCGGATCGGACCGCTCGAACACGTGGTTGTGCGCCTGCAGCACCACATCGACGTGGTACCGGTCGAAGAGCCCCGCCCACGCACTGCGGACGCCGCCGTCGCTCGCGTGGTCCTTCGTCGTCGAGTACGCGCAGTGGTGGAAGAAGCAGACGATGAAGTCGACGGCCGGATCGGCCCGGTAGCGCGCCAGGGTCGACTCCACCCATCCCGTCTGACGTCCGCCGCTGTAGCCCGTGTTCGCGCGGATCTCGTTCGAGACGTCGTTGGCGTCGAGCGAGAGCACGGCGACGTTGCCGTGGACGAACGAGTAGACCGACGGGCACCCGGCGGGGCCGTTGTCCGGCTGGTCCAATCGAGCTGCGTGGCCGCCGTACCCGTTCGGCCCGTACAGCGCCTCCATGTCGTGATTTCCGGTCGCGAAGAGCCAGGGCGTCGACGCCGCGCTCGGCTCGATCGCCGCGAGGTAGCCGTCCCAGACGTACGGGTTGAACTTGTCGAAGGCCTTGTCGACGGTGCCGCCACTGGGTACGAAGCGAGGAGTGCGGCCCTGTCCCGACGGGTCCGCGTACGCGATGTCGCCCGCGAGGATGTGGAAGTCGGGCCGCGAGTCGGCGATCTGGCGCACGATGTTCGCCGCGTGCTTGGCCGACGGCTCGTTGTCGGGCTTGTAGTACAGATCGTCGTAGTCACCGGGCTTCAGGCCGGGAGGCTGCGTCGGCGTCTCGTCGACGCCTTGATCTCCCATCATCGTGAACCGGAACGGTGCGAGCCGGCCCGCCGGCAGAGCCGGTGCGGCACTGCGGACATCGCTGACGTAGCCGTCGGCGGTGCGCCACCGGTAGTAGTGCGGAAGACGCGGAGTGAGCCCGTCCACCGGAACGTGCACGTAGAACTGCTCGGCCGCCAGGATGCCGCCGTCGGACCGCGGTACCTGGCTCACCAGGTTGCGCACCTCGGCCGACGTCGTGGCGCCCAGTGCCGGGGTCGGACCGTGGTCGAGAAACACCCCGGTGAGTCCGGGATTGCGGGAGAGCTGCGCCGAGAACCGGAGCTGCGTCGCGGCGTCGGAGCCGAAGGAGAGATGCCGTCCTCCGACGGTCAGCGGCGCGTCCTGCGCGTAGGCGACGCGATTCCAACCGGGGTTTCCCACCCCGGCCGCCGCGGCGACGGCGGCCGCACCCACGAGGAAGTTGCGACGGGACACCCGATGGCGACGGAGATTGCTCAGGTGCCAGTCGTGCTGCTCGGCGATGGAAGCGTTCGCCGCGATGTGGGCGGGGACTCCTGTGTCGACGATCTCCCCGGCCGGATTCAGTGCGTTCTCCACCATGGAGACGACGCTGCTCCCGTCACCTCGACGTCAGGCGCACGGTAGGCGAGCAGGAGCCGAACCGAATGTGAACAACGATGCAGCACATGACATTTCGGTCCGACCGGACAAAACCACCAGTCAGTACTGGCGGACCGACAACTCCACGGCCACCTGAAGGTACTCGGCGACGGTGCGCGCGATGGAGACCGGCTTGTCGGGGAGCACGATGTCCGGCACGTCGATGTGCACGCTCGCCGAGCGGTACCTGCCAGGCGGCGGTCCGTAGTGCAGCCCCATCACCACGAGCCTCGGTTCGACGCCGCGAGTCCGTGCGCGCGCGACGATGTGCCCGATCCCGCTCCCGACGTGCTGGAGCACCGTCGGATCACCGTCGTTGCACGTGCCCTCCGGGAAGATCGCGAGATCGTCACCACGAGATAGCCTTTCGGCACACACGTCCATCATGAGATTGCCGGCTCGGGACACGGCGCGCAGACCGTGGTCGCGGCTGCGGAACACCGGGATGCCGCCCATCATCTCGATGCGACGTCGTTGCGACGTCCGCTCGGCGATGCGGCGGGTCCGCGGGCGGTTCGGTTCGGTCTCGACGAACAGCTCGTCCTTGGCCAGGACGCGGGTGCGGCCGATGACGGGCCGCAGCGCGCTGGACCACGCGGCGGCGGCGACCGTGTACGGGTCGGTCTCGCTGACGTGGTTCACGGCCAGGATGAACCGCGTGTCGTCGTAGATGAGGGCGCGGAGGCGTTCGCGAGCACCGTCGCCGTACCGGACGCGGGGTCGGAACCGTCCGGCGAGAGCCCCGTAGGCGAGCCGCGTGACGCGTCGATTCTGCTGATGCTCCCGGTAGTACTCGTACACGGCGTCGGCGTTCTCGAGGGCGACCACGGGGCGATCCATGCTCGAATCGTAGGCGTTCGCCCTGTTCCACCTATTTGTTCTGACAAATCGAGCGCGCCGTGTATGGTCTGGGTCACAGACGGAAACCCCGTCAGAGGCGGACCCGCAGGTCGGCCACGTGAAGTGAGAGGAACGGGCACCGTGACCACCACCACAGCCCCGCACCGCGTCGTCGTCGTCGGCTCCGGATTCGGCGG
Source organism: Rhodococcus sp. NBC_00297 (assembly GCF_036173065.1). Lineage (NCBI taxonomy): Bacteria > Bacillati > Actinomycetota > Actinomycetes > Mycobacteriales > Nocardiaceae > Rhodococcus > Rhodococcus sp. NBC_00297. Next base: position 2,553,362 of record NZ_CP108041.1, on the reverse strand, counting down.
CCTGTTCGCGACCAAGGCCCTGCGCCGCAGCGACGTCGACGTGACGATCGTGGCGCGCACCGCGCACCACCTCTTCCAGCCGTTGCTCTACCAGGTGGCCACCGGGATCCTCTCCGAGGGCGAGATCGCGCCCTCCACCCGTCTCATCCTCAAGAACCAGGCGAATGCCGCCGTCGTGCTCGGCGACGTCACGGAGGTGGACCTCGAGGCGCGCACCGTCGTCTCGGTCAACCGTGGCCGCGTCACCGTCACTTCGTACGACAGCCTCGTCGTCGCCGCGGGCGCCGGCCAGTCCTACTTCGGCAACGATCACTTCGCCGAGTTCGCCCCCGGCATGAAGACGCTCGACGACGCCCTCGAGCTGCGCGGGCGCATCATGAACGCGTTCGACGCCGCCGAACTCACCACCGACCCCGTCGAGCGCGCACGGCTGCTCACGTTCGTCGTCGTCGGCGCCGGCCCCACGGGTGTCGAGATGGCGGGCCAGATCGCCGAGCTCTCGCGCCGCACCCTCGCCGGAACGTTCCGCACGATCGACAGCCGCGACGCCCGCGTGATTTTGCTCGACGCGGCCCCGAAGGTGTTGCCGCCCTTCGCCGACTCGCTGGGCGAGAATGCTCGACGACGTCTCGAGAAGGTCGGCGTCGAGGTCGAGCTGGGCGCCGCGGTCACCGACGTCGACGCCGACGGATTATCTGTCCGCGACAGCGACGGCACCGAGCGCCGCATCGAGTCCTCCTGCAAGGTCTGGTCGGCCGGTGTCTCCGCGAGCCCGCTCGCGGCACAGCTCGCGGCGAAGTCCGGGGCCGAGGTGGACCGCGCGGGCCGCGTGCTCGTCGAGGCCGATCTGACACTGCCGGGCCACCCCGAGGTCTTCGTGGTCGGCGACATGATGGCGCGCGACAAGCTCCCCGGCGTCGCCCAGGTGGCGATCCAGGGCGGCCGCTACGCCGCGCGGTGCATCACTGCCGACGTCCGCGCCGCTGCCACCGACACACCGCGCCCCGAGCGCACCCCGTTCCGCTACCGGGACAAGGGCAGCATGGCGACCGTGACGCGGTTCTCGGCCGTGGCGCAGGTGGGACCCGTCAAGATCACCGGCTTCCTGGCATGGCTGATGTGGCTCGCGGTGCACCTCGTCTACATCGTCGGATTCAAGAGCCGACTCACCACCGTCTTCAACTGGACGTGGACGTTCCTCGGCCGAGCGCGCACCCAGCTGACCGTCACGCAGCAGCAGATGCACGCGCGCACGGCACTCGGCAGGCTCGTCGTGCTCGAGGACGCCCGCCGGGAGCGGGACGCGGGAGCCCCGGCACGCGAGGACGCTCGCGCCAGCTGAGTACTGTTCCGGTACATGGGCAGTCGACTCTCCGCTCTCCTCGTCGCCTCCCACCCCGGCCCCGCCGCCGCGGTCACGACGTTCGTCGCACTGCTGTCGGTCAGCATCGGCCCACCCTCGGCGGGGCTCCTCGTCGTCGTGGTCGTGGCGGTGCTGAGCGGGCAACTGATCGTCGGTTGGACCAACGATCTGATCGACGCCCCGCGGGACACCGCGGTCGGCCGCACGGACAAACCGCTCGCCGTCGGCCGCCTCGACCCCGCCACCGTGCGGGTGAGCGTCGCGGTCGCGGCGGTGGTCTGCGTGGTGTTCTCGATGCTGTGCGGCGTCGTCCCGGGTGCGGTGCACCTCGTGCTGGGAGTCGGGTCGGCCCTCGCCTACAACGTGGGTCTGAAATCCACCGTCGTGTCGTGGCTGCCGTACACCGTCGCGTTCGGATCGGCGCCCGTGGTCGTCTCGCTCACCGTGGCCGACGCGATGCCGCCGTGGTGGATGATCACGGTAGGGGCGCTGCTCGGCTTCGGCGCCCACCTGGTCAACGTGCTGCCCGACATCGCCGACGACACGGCGACGGGAGTCCGCGGGCTGGCACACCGACTCCCTGCTCGCGTGGTCGCTCCACTCGCCGCGGGGGTGCTCGTCACCGCATCGATCGTGGGGGTCGTGGGGAGCGGGGCTCTCGGGCGCACCGGGGTGTCGACCGTAGCGGGCGGAGCCGCTCTGGCCGTCGTGGTCGTCGCCGCATGGATCGCGTCGACGAGCAGCGGACGGACACCGTTCCGCGCGGCCATCGTCATCGCCGGCGTGACAGTGCTGGTGCTACTGCTTCCGCGCTGACGTCTCGGCGGCAGGGGTCAGGTCGCCGGCGGCCTCGAGGTCGTCGGTGTCGCGGAACACCAGGCACCCGTTGTCCAGGGCCACCGCCCACCGGTGCGCCACGGCCCAGTCCCGACCCACGGACGACGAGTCCACGAAGTCGGCGAAGTCCTCGACGATCGATCCCGTCTCGAGAGGCCACGTCGTCGGATCCGAGTCGCGGTCGATCGAGTGCCGGGTGCGTACCCGCGCACCGACCTCGAACGTCGGCGGCGGCCCGGTCGGCTCCTGCGGCGTCGCTGCTCCGGGGTTGTTCAGGGTCGATGTCATGGCAGCCTCCTGCTGGTTCCTCGGCGCGGTTTCCCCTTTTCACACAGTTCACACATGGAACACCGAGATTCTCGTGATCTGATGGTGGGATGGCCATCACTTTCACCACACGCGTCCCGGAAGGTCCGATACGAGGCGGTGTCGTCGTCGTCCAGGAGGCGTTCGGCGTGACCGACCACATCGCGGAGGTCTGCGGCCGCTTCGCCTCGGCGGGATGGATCGCCGTGGCCCCGCATCTCTTCCACCGGGCCGGTGATCCGGTGGTGTCGTACGACGACATGGGCACCGCGATGGACCTCATCGGCGCACTGAAGGCCGAGGAGATCGACCAGGACGTCGATGCCGCGTTCGACGAGTTGGCCGGGTACGGCTACGGACCGAGCGGGTGCGCGATCGTCGGGTTCTGCATGGGCGGCACCGTCGCCTTCGAGACGGCGGTGCGGCGTCCACTCGGTGCCGCGGCCACGTTCTACGGCGGCGGCATCCGCGAGGGTCGCTTCGGCTACCCGCCGCTGCTCGACGGCGCCACGGCACTGCGAACGCCGTGGCACGGGTTCTTCGGCGACCTCGACACCGGGATCCCGGTCGACGACGTCGATTCGCTGAACGCCGCCGTCACCGACGCGCAGGTGGACACTCGCATCGCCCGCTATCCCGACGCCGAGCACGGCTTCCACTGCAACGATCGACCCGCCGTCTACAACGAACGGGCCGCGTACGACGCGTGGTCGCGCACCCTCGACTGGTTCGATCTGCACGTGGATCCGGCCGGGGAACAAGGACGGGCCCCTCGCGGTTGAGCCGGGCAAGTAGTTGATTCGTCAACTTTATCCCAGGAGGCCGACATGCCCGCAGTGACCGTCGACAACGTTCTCGCGCTCCCCCGCATCTCCACGCCGCAGCCCGGCTCGGTGAACCGGCCGGTCCGCGCCGTCACCACCGCCCCCACCGGCTACGAGGGCGAGGGGTTCCCGGTCCGACGTGCCTTCGCGGGCGTCGACATGAAGTACCTCGACCCCTTCATCCACATGGACCAGATGGGCGAGGTGAACTACGCGCCGGGCGAGCCCAAGGGCACACCGTGGCACCCGCACCGCGGCTTCGAGACGGTCACCTACATGATCGACGGGATCATGGACCACCAGGACTCGCACGGCGGTGGCGGTTCCATCACCGGCGGCGACACCCAGTGGATGACCGCGGGCAGCGGCATCCTGCACATCGAGGCCCCGCCGGAGCACCTCGTCGTCTCGGGCGGGCTGTTCCACGGCGTGCAGCTGTGGGTCAACCTCCCGCGCAACAACAAGATGGCGGCGCCGCGGTACCAGGACATCACCGGCCGCGAGGTCGCTCTCCTCTCGAGCCAGGACGGCGGCGCGCTGGTGCGCGTCATCGCCGGCGAGATGGACGGCCACGAGGGACCGGGATCGACCTACACGCCGATCACGCTGTCCCATGTCACCGTCGCCCCGGGTGCCTCGGTGACCCTGCCCTGGAACGCGCGCTACAACGCCATCGCCTACGTGCTGGGCGGATCCGGCACCGTCGGCACCGAGCGGCGGCCCGTACGCACGGGTCAGACCACGGTCTACGGCTCGGGCGACACCTTGACCTTCGCCGCCGCCGAGGGCACCGAGTCGATGGAGATGTTCGTTCTCGGAGGCGAGCCGATCCGCGAGCCCGTCGCGATGGCCGGGCCGTTCGTCATGAACACCAAGGCCGAGGTGCTCCAGGCGTTCGAGGACTTCCAGTCCGGGCGGTTCGGTCAGCCCTGATCGAGCGTCCCTCGCCCGATCACCATGGTGGCGTCCCGGTCCTCGTCGTGTACCACCGTCGGCTCCAGACCGGCGGCAGCGAAGATCTGTCGCACCGTGTCGGCCTGGGCCGCGGACGCCTCCACGATCAGTGATCCGCCGGGTGCCAGCCAGTCGCGTGCCTGTGCGGCCACGCGGCGCTGGACGTCCAGTCCGTCCGGTCCACCGTCGAGGGTGACGCGGGGTTCGTGATCCCGCGCCTCGGGCGGCATGGTCTCGATGGCCGACGAGGGAACGTACGGCGTGTTGGCGGTGACGACGGCGATCCCGTGGCGCAGGTGCGTCGGTATCGCGGCGAAGGTGTCGCTCTCGAAGACCGTGCAGCCCGGCAGGTTTCGACGAGCGCACGCCACCGCCACCGGGTCGATGTCGGAGGCGTACACCGTGGACCCCGGCGCCGAGCGCACCACCGCGGCGGCCACGGCACCCGAGCCGCAGCACAGATCGAGCAGCACGCCGCCGCCGAGTCGGCCGAGCGCCGCGTCCACCATGGCCTCGGTCCGTCGGCGCGGCACGAAGACGCCGGGCTCGACGAGCACGCGGCCCCCATGGAACTGCGCCCACCCCACGATGTACTCGAGCGGCTCCCCGGCGACACGGCGCGCGATCCAGTCGGCCAGCGTGCTCTCGTCCGGAGCCTCACCGATCAGCAGAGCTGCCTCGTCCTCGGCGAACACGCATCCGGCCGCCCTCAGCACGGCGACCGTCCGCGAGGTCACTCCGCGACGAGCCGCTCGATGGCGTGCAGGGGGATCGAGAGCCAGGTCGGGCGGTTGCGCGCCTCGTAGACGGCCTCGTACACGGCCTTGTCCAGCTCGTACGCTCGCAGCAGCGCCCACGAGATGCGCGGGTCGTGTCCCGCCACCTCGGTGTAGCCGTCGCAGAATGCGGACACGTTGCGCTCCACCCACTCCCGCGCCACGGGCTCGAGTCGCGCCCGTTCCTGCGAATCCTCGATCTCGACGACGTGGCTCATGGCGGCGTAGTCGAAAGAGCGGATCATCCCTGCCACGTCGCGCAGCGTGCTGTCCGGAGTGCGCCGCTCCTCGAACGTCTTCGACGGTTCGCCCTCGAAGTCGATGAGGACCCACCGCTCCGACGTGCGGAGCACCTGCCCCAGATGCAGGTCACCGTGGATGCGCTGGGTGTCGATGCCGCCCGTGCCCGCTGCCTGGTCGATCAGGGCCCGGATGCGCGGGAGGTACTGCTCCAGGTCGGCGATCACCGGCAGTGCCGTCTCCACGCGAGCGGAGATGTCGGCCGCCGTACCGGCCGCCGGCGCCAGGGACGTGCCCAGCACCGACGCGAGATCGGCGTGCACGGAGGCGACGGCGCGGCCCAGCTCGCGGGCCTCGCTCGTGAAGTCGGACGTCGTCACGTCACCGCTGGCCAGGACGTCCCGCACGCTGGCCTGCGCGGTGGTCCACCCCTCGGTGGATCCCGCCACGAAGTCCTGCGCCATGGCGAGGGTCGTCTCGGTGTGGTCGATGTCCGCTTCCATCCATCCGCGCAGCGGCGCGACGTTCTCGCACCCCGCCTGGCCCAACGCCCGGTGCAGCTCCACGTCGGGATTGATGCCGATCGTGACGCGCCGGAAGATCTTCAGCAGATGGTGGTCGCCCAGGATGACCGACGTGTTCGACTGTTCGGCGCCCAGCACCTTTCCGCGCAGGCCGGTCTGCAGGTCGCTGCCCGGCATCGCCAGGAAGCGCACCTCGCCGGTCCCGCCGGTGGCCAGGAGGTCGGAGTAGACCGAGATGGCGTCGGGATCACGCAGGGCGTCGAACACCACCGCGCCGCCGTCCCGAGTGACGACCCACGGGTCGAGGTCCTCGTCCACCGAGGCTCGGACACCGAGAGGCACCTGGAAGATCTGGGGCTCGGCGCCCTCGAGGTCCACCCGCACGAGTACGTGCTCGACCACGAGCTCGGACGTGGTGGCCAGCGTCTCCCGCGTGAGCAGATGCACTCCGGTGACGGTGTGACCCTTGGCCGAGAACCACCGCTGTTCCGGCAGCCAGGCGGCGAGTGCGCCGAGGAGGGCGCCCTCGTCGAGGGGTGGCGGCGCGACGGGCTCGTCGATGCTGTGCTGTTCCGTGGACATGAGCCTCGGTTACCCCGAATTCTCTCGTCGACAACGTGACCCTGCGCGGACCAGCGTAATGCCCCGTCGACCCCGCGCATCTCGTCCGGCCTGTCAGGATGGAGGCATGACCTCGGACGCATCACTCGCACGGCCCTCGGGCCTGGACCTGAAGTTCGTCGACGCCGGCACCAGGGCGCAGGACGATCTCTTCGAGCACGTCAACGGCCGCTGGCTGGCCGAGTACGACATCCCGGCCGACCGCGCCGTCGACGGCGCATTCCGGACACTGTACGACCGGGCCGAGGAGCACGTCCGCGACATCATCCAGGTCGCGGCGGACTCCAGCCCGGCGCCCGGCTCGGACGCCGCGAAGATCGGTGACCTCTACAGCAGCTTCCTGGACGCCGACGCCATCGAGGCGGCCGGCACCGCGCCGATCGCCGACGAGCTTGCGGCGGTGGCCGACGCCACCGACAGCGAGGCGCTCGCCCGCGTACTCGGCACTCTGCAGCGCACCGGTGTCGGCGGCGCGGTCGCGCACTACGTCGACACCGACTCGAAGAAATCGGACCGCTACCTCGTCCACTTCTCGCAGTCCGGCCTCGGCCTCCCCGACGAGTCGTACTACCGGGAGGACGAGCACGCACAGGTTCGCGAGCAGTACGCCGGGCACATCGGCGCCATGTTCGCCCTCGCGGGCGTGACCCGTTCCGCAGCGAGCGTCCTCGATCTCGAGACCGCCCTGGCGGCGGGCCACTGGGACGTGGTGAAGCGCCGCGACGCCGATCTCTCCTACAACCTGACGACGCTCGCGTCGCTGCGAGCGGACGCGCCCGGCTTCGAGTGGGGCGCCTGGATCGAGGGCCTCGGCGCCGACGCGGACCGGCACTTCGCCGAGATCGTCGTCCGCCAGCCCGAGTTCCTCACCACGTTCGCGGAGCTGTGGTCGACGCGGAGCCTCGACGCCTGGAAGGCCTGGGCCACCTGGCGCATCCTCCACTCCCGCGCGCCGTACCTGACGTCCGCGATCGTCGACGAGAACTTCGCCTTCTACGGCCGGACGCTGACGGGAACCGAGACCAACCGCGAGCGCTGGAAGCGCGGCGTCTCCCTCGTACAGGACCTGATGGGCGAGGCGGTGGGAAAGCTGTACGTGCAGAAGCACTTCCCGGCCGATTCGCGGACGCGCATGCAGGAACTGGTGGCCAACCTCGTCGAGGCGTACCGGCGCAACATCTCCGACCTCGAGTGGATGAGCCCGGAGACGCGGACGGCCGCGCTGGCGAAGCTCGACAAGTTCACCCCGAAGATCGGCTACCCGGACACCTGGCGGGACTACTCCTCGCTGCTGATCGACCCGGCGGACGTGGTGGGCAACTACCGCCGCGGCTACGAGGCCGAGTACCAGCGCGATCTGGACAAGCTCGGTGGTCCGGTGGACCGCGGCGAGTGGTTCATGACCCCGCAGACCGTCAACGCCTACTACAACCCGGGCATGAACGAGATCGTGTTCCCCGCCGCGATCCTGCAGCCCCCGTTCTTCGACCCGGACGCCGACGACGCCGCGAACTACGGCGGAATCGGTGCGGTCATCGGACACGAGATCGGCCACGGATTCGACGACCAGGGAGCCAAGTACGACGGTGACGGCAACCTCGTCGACTGGTGGACCGACAGTGATCGCAGCGAGTTCGGCAAGCGCACCACGGCGCTGATCGAGCAGTACGACTCGTTCGAGCCGAAAGCTCTTCCCGGACACCACGTCAACGGGAAGTTCACGATCGGCGAGAACATCGGTGACCTCGGTGGTCTGTCGATCGCCGTCGAGGCGTACAAGATCTCACTGAACGGCTCCGCGGCCCCGGAGATCGACGGCCTGACAGGGCTCCAACGTGTCTTCTTCGGTTGGGCGCAGGTGTGGCGCACCAAGGCGCGGGACGCGGAGGCGCTGCGCCGCCTTTCCATCGATCCCCACTCGCCGCCCGAGTTCCGGTGCAACGGCGTGGTCCGCAACCTCGACAGCTTCCACGAGGCCTTCGAGGTGACGGAGCAGGACGCGCTCTACCTGGATCCGCAGCAGCGCGTCCGCATCTGGTGATCTAGCGCAGGCGCAGGCCGGACTCGGGATCGAAGAAGTACACCTCACCCGCGTCCGGCCTGACGCGCAGGCGCTCGCCCGCACCGACCACGACACGACGATCCACCCGCACCACCACGCGGCCACCGCGGGCCGTCCAGCCGGCGTCCGCCGGTCCGACCGAGTAGGCGAACGACTCCGCCCCCAGTTCCTCGACCAGCTCGGTGGTCAGCTCGACCGCCTCGGTGTCGGACTCGCCCACCAGTTCCCACGACTCGGGGCGGACCCCGACGACGATCCTCCCCTTGTGTGCGGCGGGCACCGGGATGCGCGCGCCACCCAGGACGGCGTGGCCGTCCACCACATCCGTCTCGAGCAGATTCATCGCGGGCGAGCCGATGAACGACGCGACGAAGTCGTTGACCGGATTCGCGTACAGCTCACGGGGACTCGCGACCTGCTGCAGGAGTCCGCTCTTCAGGACCGCGACCCGGTCCCCCATCGTCATGGCCTCGACCTGATCGTGCGTCACGTACACCGTCGTCGTGCCGAGCCGGCGCTGCAACGACGCGATCTGCGACCTCGTGCTCACCCGGAGCTTCGCGTCCAGGTTGGAGAGCGGCTCGTCCATGCAGAACACCTCGGGGCGACGCACGATCGCGCGCCCCATCGCCACGCGCTGACGTTGGCCGCCGGACAGCTTGCCCGGACGCCGGCCGAGGAGGGGCTCGAGCTCGAGCATCCGAGCCGCCTCCTCGACGCGGACGGCCGTGTCCGCCTTCGACATTCCCGCGTTGCGCAGCGCGAATCCCATGTTCTCCGCCACCGTCATGTTCGGATACAGCGCGTAGTTCTGGAACACCATCGCGACGTCACGTTCCTTGGGTGCGAACCCGCTGACGTCCTTGCCGCCGATCTCGATGCGCCCGCTCTCGATCGCCTCGAGCCCGGCGAGCATGCGCAGGCTCGTCGACTTGCCGCATCCCGACGGTCCGACGAGCACGAGGAACTCGCCGTCCGCGATGTCCAGACTGAGCGCGTCCACCGAGGGAGTCGGTGCTCCCGCGTAGCGGTGGGTCGTCTCCACGAAATGTACCGAGGCCATGACAGAGGTGGTCCGCTTCTACTTGGGCAGCTTGGGAGTGATCTGGCGATCGATGATCTGCTGCAACTGATCCTGCACACCCGAGAACGTCGACGCGACGTCGGCGTTCTGCAGGGCGATCTGCTCGAGACCCGCACCGATGATCTGATCGCCGCCGGGCACGAACACGCGGGCGTAGTCCTGCGACCGGGTCCGCGCGAGCTGGTCCACCGCGGTCCGCGAGCGGGGGTTCTGCTCGAGGAACGCGACCTCGGAGGCGTCGGTGGCGGACGACTTGCGCACCGGCATGTAGCCGACGTTCTGCGAGAAGTACGCCGTGTTCTCGGTGTTGGTCACGAACTCGATGAACTTGAGCGCGTTGATCTTCCGCTCGTCCGGGATGTTCGCCGGGATGGCCAGTCCGGCGCCACCCGTCGGGCACCCGGGAGTGCCCGCCTCGGCGGGGAGGAACGCCGTGCCGAAGTCGAACTTCGCGTTCTTCGTGATGCCCGACAGGTCGCCGGTCGACGCGATGGTCGAGCCGAGCAGGCCCGCGGAGAAGTCGTTGGCGATGTCGTTGGACACGGCCGCGTACTTCTTCGTGTGGATCATGTCCTTGAGGAAGTTGCCGGCCTCGATGGTGCGCTCGTCGGTGAACTTCAGATCGAACTCGTCGGAGTAGCTGCCGCCGAACGTCCAGATCGGGCCCTCGAAGGTCCACCCCAGATAGTCCTCCGCGTTGCCCCAGCCGTGCGCGAGCTTGCCGGATCCGATGGCGCGCTGGATCTCCGGGCCCCACTGGTCGAACTCCTGCCACGTGGCAGGCCCGCGATCCGGGAGTCCGGCAGCAGTCCACACCTCGCGGTTGTAGTAGAACAGCGGGGTCGAGCGGGCGTAGGGCAGCGCCCACGTCTTGTCGTTCCAGTTGTAATCGGCGACGAGCGAGTCGACGTAGTCGCTCGTGTTCACGCCCGCCTGCGAGAACAGGTCGTCCAGCGGCGAGATCGCGCCGAGCAACGCGAAGTTGAACCACCACACGTCCGAGAGCAGCACGACGTCCGGCAGCGACCCGCCCGACAGCGCCGCGTTGAACTTCTGCGCGATCTCCTCGTAGTTCTTGCCGCCGTCGACCATCTGCACCGTCAGGTCGGGATTGGCGGTCTGGAAGCGCGAGATGAGCTCGTTCTCGATGTCCTTCGAGCTGCCCGGGTGGGACGACCAGAACGTGATGGTACTGGCATCGCCACCACCGGACGACGACGAGCTGCTCGTCGAACTCGTTCCGGCACAGGCGGTGAGAGCGGCGCCCGCGGCGACGGCACCGGACAGTCCGAGGAATCCGCGGCGAGAGAATGGCTGCATCATGTGCTCCTTGTTCATAGGTTGGTCAGCCCTTGACGGCGCCGGAGGTGAGTCCCTTGATCATGTGGCGTTGCAGTGCGAGGAAGACGACGAGGATGGGCAGCATGGTGAGCACCGTGCCGGCCATGACGGGCCCCCAGTTGGTGACGCCGTCGTTGTTCTGCAACTGGGTCAGGCCCACCGGCAGCGGCGCGACGGACGAGTCGTCCGACATCAGGAACGGCCAGAGGTACTCGTTCCACTCGTTCACCACGGTGATGGTGGCGAACGCGACCATGGTCGGGCCCGACAACGGCAGGACCACCCGGAACAGCAGACGGACCGGGCCGGCGGCGTCCATGCGGGCGGCCTCGATGATCTCCTGCGGTATCGACAGGAAGTGGTTGCGCATGAGGAACGTTCCGAATGCCACGCCCGCCAGCGGCACGATGATGCCCTGGAAGGTGTTGCGCCACCCCAACTGTGCCACCAGCGCGTAGTTGGAGATCACCGTGATCTGGTTCGGCACCATCAGTGCGGCGATGATCACGAGGAAGACGATCGTCTTGCCGGGAAAGCGCAGGAAGACGAGGCCGTAGGCGCTGAGCACGCCCAGCGCGAACTTCACGACGGCCAGGATGCTGGTGATGATCAGGGAGTTCTTCAGGAACGTCCAGAACGGAACGGTGGTCGTCGCCTCGTCGTAGTTCTCCGGGCGGAACACCGCGGGCCACCAGACCGACGGCTGCACGTAGATGTCACCGCGCTCCTTGAACGAGGTGACGACGATCCAGAAGAGCGGCAACCCGATGATGACGATGACCACGACCATCGCTGCGTAGCCGAAGAGTGTGGAGAGTCGACGACGCCGGGCGGCGTCCCGCGCCGGGCGGGCATCGTCGGCAGTGGCGGCGGCCGGTGCCCTGTCGATCACGCTCATCGCGCATCACCTCGATCCATGACTCGCACCTGCAGGACGGTGATGATCAGCAGCACCAGGAACATGATCGTGGCGACGGTCGCACCGTAGCCGGCCCGGAAGTTGCGGAACGACTCCTCGTACACCTGATAGACCAGCGTGGTGGTGCCGGTACCCAGCGGACCGCCCCGCGTCATCACGTTGATGATGTCGAAGACCTGCAACGAGTTGAGCATGACCGTGATGGACAGGAAGAACGTCGTGGGACGCAGCTGAGGAAGCGTCACCTTGCGGAACGTCGTCCACCGACTCGCGCCGTCGATCTGCGCGGCTTCGGTCAGATCCTGCCGAAGACCCTGCAGCGCTGCGAGATAGATGACGAAGGCGTAGCCCAGGTTCTTCCACAGGTACGTCACGGTGATCATGAACAGCGCCCACCCGGGGCTCTGGTAGAAGTCCGGCACTCCCTCGAAGCCGAACCGCCGCATGACGTCCTGGATCAGGCCGAAGTTCGGATCGAACACGAACTGGAACGCCACACCGATGGCCGCGCCGGAGATGACGAACGGAGCGAAGACGGCCGAGCGGACGATGTTGCGGCCGCGCAGCTTGCGATCGAGGAGCATCGCCAGGACGAGTCCGAGGAGCATGCTGCCCGCCACCGCCGCGATGGTGAAGATGACGGTGTTCGACACGATCTGCCACGTGTCGCTGCGCCCCCACCATTCGCGATAGTTCGAGAGACCGATGAAGGTCGACGTCGGCGACGAGATGTTCCAGTCGAAGAACGAGAGCCTGATGTTGTCCAGCAGCGGCCGGTAGGTGAACACGCCCAGCAGGACCAGGTTCGGCCCGACCAACACCAGGAACAGCGCGTAGTCGCGCCACGGTCGACGGAGGAAAGATCGTTGTGCGGGTGGCAGTTCCGGCAAGGTGCGCTGGACCACCGGCCGCGATCGCGGCGGGCTTGCTCTCACCGGTGGGACATTAGCGTAGGTAAAGCGAACGAATGGTGAACATGGACCGATCAGTATCGGTCCGAGATGTGATCGTTCAGAGTTGCCAGTCGCCGAGGCCGTCGCGGCCGTTCAGAATGCCGCCGTCGGTGTTCTGCACCACCACGGGATCACCCTTCTGGGCCGTCTCGAAGAACCATTTCGCGTCCTCGGTGCTGACGTTGAGGCAGCCGTGGCTGACGTTCTCGACACCCTGACTGTCCACCGACCACGGCGCGGCGTGGACGAAGATGCCGCTGTTCGACATGCGAGTGGCGTACTCCACGTAGGTCCGGTAGCCCTCGGGCGCATCGACCGGCACGCCGTAGGTGGACGAGTCCATGTACATGTCGCGGAAACGCTCGCCGACGATGTAGGTGCCGTTGGGCGTCTCGTGGCCGACCTTGCCCATCGAGGTGGGCATCGTGCGCACCACCTCGCCGTTGCGCGTCACCGTGATGGTCTTGGTGTCGTCGTCGGCCGTCGTGACGATCGCGTCGCCGACGGTGAAGGTGGACGACGCGTCTCCCGCGGTCACCGTCACGGTCGTGTTCGCCGGCCAGAAGACGTCGGGTCGCCAGCGGACCTGGCTGTCGGAGAACCAGAAGAAGCGGCCGGCGACGTCACCGGCGGACGTGGTCACGTCGATCGCCCGCTCGGCGACCGCGCGGTCGTCGATCGGGGCAGCGAACCGGACGATGATCGGCTGCGCGACACCGACGACCTCGCCCGCGGACGGGTTCAGTGCGGGAGCGGAGAAGTTCGCGGGACCACGCGGCGCCTCGACGGGTGCGGGCGGGGCGACCGGCGGTGTCGGGACACCGGGCGCGGGGGCGGTGATGCCGGGGATCGGAGGGAGCGAGATGTCCGGGCCACCGGGCCACAGCGGCGCCGCGGAGGCGGGCACGGCCACCCCGACGGTGACGGCGGCCGCGGCGAGGACGCCTGCAGCCGAACGAGCGAGGAAACGAGCCGAACGTCGAGCACCCATGCTTGTGAACCATCCCTAGCGAAGTCGCTGTACCTGATCGCACCGCAATTAACACATACGGGTGGTCCCCATCGCCAATCGGGTAATGTGGTGAGACACCCGGGAGGGCGCTGACTGCGCCGTGTCGGGATGACGTAGGACTCCTGTCAAACCACGGCGGCGGTCGAGGGTCGAGCACGTTCCTCGCGAACGCGCCGACATGACGGAAGGGCACACGCCGTGGTGATCGACGACCGAACCAACACAGCCGGAAGCAGGCCGGCCCGTCCCGTGCTGTTCTCCGGCGACCGGGACGGGGGCGGACTCAGCGATCTGCTCGGTCCCGAGAGCCTCCGCACGTCGTTCCAGCGCATCATCGATCTGCAGACCGATGCCATCGTCGGGTACGAGGCGGTCGTTCTGGGTCCCGCCGACTCGTCGTTCGCCGACCCCGTGTCACTCGCGTCGGCCGCGAAGTCGATGGGCATGACACCCGACCTCGACGCCGCGCGGTGGAACGGAGCGCTCAGCGAGGCCGCGCGCGCCGAGCTTCCTCGTGAACTGCCCCTGTTCATCGCGGTCGACCCCGACTCCCTCACGGAACTGCCCGACCTGCGGGACCACGACATGGGCGGCGCGGTGCTGCAGTTCGACGAGACCGCGCTCATCCGACGACCGGCGCACCTGATGCAGGTGGTCGCCGAGGTCCGACGACTCGGCTGGGCCATCGCCGTCGACCACGTGGGAGTACGGCCCGAGTCCCTCGCTCTGCTCCCGCTGCTCGAGCCGGACGTGATCAAGCTGGACCGGACCCTCCTGGCCACACGCCCCAATCGCTTCACGGCCCGCGTGGTCAACGCCGTGGCGGCCCAGGTGGAGCGCACCGGCGCCGTGGTCATGGCCGAGGGCATCGACACTGCACGAGCAGCGCTCACGGCGCAGGCCATGGGAGCGCGTGTCGGCGAGGGCTCCCTCTACGGATCGACCACCGACCTCTCCGTCGACAGTCCCGTGGGATCACCCCTCGAGTTCGAGATCGCGCGCGATCGCGGCTTCACCCCGATGTCGACGCCGTACAACCTGGCTGCCGGCGGTCGCGACGTACGCCGCGCGAGCAAGCGTCTGCTCATCGAGATCAGCAAGAACCTCGAGGCGATGGCGACCGACAGCCAGCAGACCGCGCTGATGCTCGGAGCGTTCCAGCACGTCAAGCACTTCACGCCCATCACCGGACGACGGTGGGAGCTGATGGCCATGAACGCGACGCTCGTCGGCGCGCTCGCGGAGAACATCGGGACCGAGCCTGCCCCGAAGATCCGCGGCGCCAACCTCGCCGCGTCGGACGCGTTGCGCGAGGAATGGGACGTCGTCGTGCTGACGCCCCACTTCTCCGCGGTGCTCGCTGCCCGCGACCTCGGCGACACCGGACCCGACATGGAACGTCGGTACGACTACGTGCTGTCCCACGACACGACGCTCACCATCGAGTGCGCGCGGTCCCTCATCGCCCGGCTGCCTCCCGAACGAAGCGGTTCCTGGTAGAAGGCGCCTGCTCAGACCTCGTCGGGGACGATGACGGAGTGGACGAAGCGCATCTTCTCCAGCACCTTCGCCGGCAGGACGAAGGGGTAGAGGTCCTGGTGTCCCATGGACCTGTTCAGCTGGTTGAGTGCCCACGTGAGCGGTAGCCACCAGTCGATGATCCGGCTGAAACCGACGTCTCCGGCCAGTGGCGCCTCGAAGGTGGATCCGGCGGGCGCGAAGGCGTAGGCCGCAGCGGTGTCCAGGGTGTCCCGGATGTGCAGGTAGTGGGCGAACGTCTCCGCCCAGTCCTCGGCCGGATGCATCGTCGCGTAGGACGACACGTAGTTCTTCTTCCAGCCCTCCGGTGCACCCTCGCTGTAGTGCCGATCCAATGCCGCCTGGTAGTCGTCGTCCGGGTTGCCGAAGAGTTCCTCGAACCGCGCGCGATGCTCACCGCTGCCGATCAGCACCATCTGATAGAAGTGGCCGATCTCGTGCCGGAAGTGGCCGACGAGCGTGCGATAGGGCTCGTCCATCGACACCCGCAGCTGCTCGCGGTGCACGTCGTCGCTCTCGGCGAGGTCCAGCGTGATCAGACCGTTGGCATGACCGGTGATGACGTTGCGGTTGGCGCTCGAGAGCAGGTCGAAAGCGAGACCACCCTCGGGGTTCTCGTCCCGCCCGATGATCGGCAGGTGCAACTCGTCGAGCTCGAGCACCACCCGGCGCTTCGCCGTCTCCGCGGAGGCGAACTCGGCGATGGCCTCCTGGTCGGAGTCGGCGGGCCGCGTGCGGGTGAGGGCGCAGGACAGGCACAGCGTGTCCCCGTCCGTCGCGTCGACCAACCAGTTGCACTGCGCCAACTTGATGTTGGCGCAGCGTCGCCAGGTGGTGCCGTCCACGACCACGGACAGATCGTCGTCGAGCACCTGCATGCTGCGACTCGGCAGGTGGAATCCCAGCCTGCTGTCACAGCTCAGGCAGATGGAGTTCTCGAACGACAGCTGTTGACCGCACTTGCGGCAGAAGAAGACTCGCATGACTCGTGGAACACCCTTCTCGACAACGCTACGACGCTCAGCCTACGCAGATGCGGGGTCGCTCCGGACCACACCGAGACCATGCCCCCGAGCCGGTGTGACCTGCGACGCCGGGGGGGTTTGAACGAGGGGCCGACGGTGAATCCACGGTGCATGACTGACACGACGCAGAAGACGGCCTCGTACACCGTTCCCGGCATGGACGTCGCCGACGGTGCCCATGTGGCGGAGGTCCTCCAGGACCGCCTCAACGCCCTGAACGACCTGCATCTGACGCTCAAGCACGTGCACTGGAACGTCGTCGGACCCAACTTCATCTCCGTCCACGAGATGCTGGATCCCCAGGTCGAGGCCGTGCGCGGCTTCGCCGACGACGTCGCGGAGCGCATCGCGACGCTGGGCTCGTCCGCACTCGGCACCCCCGGCACCATCGTCTCGCAGCGCAAGTGGGACGACTACAGCATCGGCCGCGCGCCGGCCATCGAGCACCTCGGCGCGCTCGACCTCGTCTACACCGGCGTGATCTCGGACTACCGCGCGGCGATCGAGGAGGTCGGCAAGGTCGACCCCGTCACCGAGGACCTGCTCATCGGACACAGCGGCCAGCTGGAGCTGTTCCACTGGTTCGTGCGTGCGCACCTCGAGAACGCGGGTGGCCAGCTCTCGACGGCCGGCGCCGGTTCCGAGAAGGAAGCGGCACGCGACGCGAGCTGACACTCCGTCTCCACCGCACTAGCTCACAGCGCCGCACCCCGCGAGGGGTGCGGCGCTGCTGTAGTTTCGTGCGGTGACGGAGTCGATCACCGCGCATCGGACGCGGTTCAGAGGCCTGGTCGACAAGATCGCCGACGCGCGTCGGGGAGACAGCAGCGAGACCGTCGCTGCCGCGTTCCTCCTCGTCGCCACCGTGGTGGCGCTGATCTGGGCGAACTCGCCGTGGGGTGAGACCTACCAGTCGTTCTGGCACACCCCGCTGTCGATCACGCTGGGTGATCAGGGCATCGAGCTCGACCTGCAGCATTGGGTCAACGACGGTCTGATGGCTCTGTTCTTCTTCGTCGTCGGGCTCGAGGTCAAGCGGGAGTTCGCCATGGGCGAGCTCCGCGACCGGTCCCGCGCCGCCGTTCCCATCGTGGCGGCGATCGCCGGGCTCGCACTGCCCGCGGCGTTGTTCCTTCTCCTCAATCCCACCGGGCCCGAGGCCGCGGCGTGGGGTGTGGTGATCTCGACCGACACCGCGTTCGTGGTCGGGCTCCTCGCGGTCGTCGGACCCGCCCGAGCCGTGCGTCTGCGCATCTTCCTGCTGACCCTCGCCGTCGCCGACGACGTCGGCGCACTCGCCATCATCGCGGTGTTCTACACCGACGAACTGCGGATCGGGCCCCTGCTCGTGTCCGTGGCGGGCCTCGCTCTGATCGCGTCGCTGCGCGGCCTGCGGGTGTGGCGCGGCGCGGGCTACGGACTCGTCTCGGTGGTCACCTGGGTCGCCATGTACGAGTCCGGCGTCCACCCCACTCTCGCGGGCGTCATGATCGCCCTGATCCTGCCCGTCTACCCGCCGCGGCGGCGTGAGGTGGAACATGCCGCCGCGCTGACCCGGGCGTTCCGACAGTCCCCCAATCCGGAGTACGCCCGCGCCGCGCGGCTCGGACTCGAGCGCGCCGTCTCGGTGAACGAGCGGCTGATGCGGCTCTACCAGCCGTACACGGCCTTCATCATCGTGCCGATCTTCGCCCTCGCGAACGCGGGTGTGGTCCTGAGCTCGGAGACGCTGCGTGCCGCCGCCACGTCGTCGCTGACCTGGGGCATCGTCGTCGGCCTGGTGCTCGGCAAGTTCATCGGCATCACGACGGCGAGCGCGGTGTTCGCGAAGCTCCGGCCGGGATCCATGACGCCGGGGCTCACCTTCCCGCAGATCGCCGGCGGCGCCGCACTCTCCGGCGTGGGATTCACCATCTCGCTGTTCATCGTCGATCTCGCGCTGGACGACCCGGCTCTTGCATATCAAGCCCGCGTCGGCGTGCTCAGTGCCTCCGTGATCGCCGCGCTGCTCGGCTGGCTGGTGTTCTCGCTCGGCAACCGATTCGCGCCGCCGCCCGCGGAACCGTCACTGGACCTCCTCCGCCGCGTGAGCCCGAAGCGGGACCACATCCGCGGACCGGTGGACGCGCCGCTCACCATCGTGGAGTACGGCGATTTCGAGTGCCCGTTCTGCAGCAAGGCGACCGGAAGCACGCGCGAGGTGCGGGAACACTTCGGAGACCAGGTGCGCTACATCTTCCGCCACTACCCGCTCGACGACTACCACCCGCATGCCCGGTACGCGTCCGAGGCGTCGGAAGCTGCTGCGGCACAGGGCAAGTTCTGGGAGATGCACGACACGCTGTTCCTGCACAGCGACGCCCTCGAGCGCGACGACATCGACCGCTACGCCGCGGACCTCGGGCTCGACATGGATCGCTTCGAGGACGACCTCCGGACCGGCGACTTCGTCACCCGCGTCGAGGACGACGAACTCGACGCGCTCACCAGCGAGCTACCGGGGACACCGACGTTCTATCTCGGCGTCGAGGGCCGGGTTCCGCAGCGCCACAGCGGCCCACACGACGCCGCGACCATCATCCGCGAGCTCGAGGCGATGCGCGCAGCCGCCCGCCGGCCTGTCGCCGACTGACGTCGCCTACTCCTGCGCCCGGGTGCCGTCCTCGTCCCAATGGGCGGCCACCTTCTTCGACGGCTGGACGCGGGGCGGCTCGCCGGGCATCTTGGGGTAGTCCGGGGGGAAGTTGAGTTCGCCGCCGGGCAGCGTCTCCCACAGATCGAGCAGCGGAGCCAACGAGTACGCCTCGTCGTCCATCGACGCCCAGGGATCGCCGTCCTGCAGGTAGTCGGGGACGGTGACCAGGGAGTACTCACGGGGGTCGCTGGTCTCGGCGAGGCGCTCCCAGGTCAGCGGCGTCGACACCGGGGCGCCGGGACGCGCCCGCAGACTCCACGCACTCGCGATGGTGCGGTCCCTGTTGTTCTGGTTGTAGTCGATGAAGAGGCGCGCACCGCGCTCCTCCTTCCACCAGGCCGTGGTCACGCCGTCGTCGCGGCGTTCGAGTTCACGGCCCAGGCCGATCGCGGCGTGACGCACGTCCTCGAACGTCCACTCCGGCCGGATCCGCACGTACACGTGGATGCCGCGGTTGCCACTGGTCTTCGGGTAGCCACGAAGACCCAGTTCCTCCAACAGTTCTCGCGTCACCAGAGCGACGCGGCGGGCGTCGGTGAACGAGGTTCCCGGCTGGGGGTCGATGTCGATGCGCAACTCGTCGGGACGGTCGACCTCGGGCCGACGGACCGGCCACGGGTGGAAGGTCAGGGTGCCCATCTGGGCGGCCCACACCAGCGACGCCGGCTCGGTGGGACACAGTTCCTCTGCGCGCCTCCGGCTCGGGAACGTGATCTCGACGGTCTCGACGAAATCGGGTGCACCTCTGGGCAATCGCTTCTGATAGAAGCCGTCGCCACCCTTGTCCTGCGGGCCGGTGGCCAGGCGCATCCCGTCGCGATACCCGTCGGGCCAGCGCTCCATCGCGGTAGGACGGTCCCCCAGGGCGCGCATCAACGGCTCGCCCACCGTCGAGAAGTACTCGCACACCTGCAGTTTGGTGATGTCCGGTGTGCGGTCCGTGGCCTCGTAGATGATGCGGTCCGGACTCGAGACCTTCACCTCACGCTCGCCGACCTGCAGCATCACGGGCGTCGACTTCGCGGCCACGGTCAGGACCTCTCGAGGATGTCGGAGACGTCGTAGTCCGCGGGCACGTCGAGCTGGTCGTACGTGCAGCTCAGCGGATCCCGGTCCGGGCGCCAGCGGACGAAGCGCGCGGCGTGGCGCAGCCTGGACTTCTCCATCTGGTCGTAGGCCACCTCGAGAACCCGCTCGGGCCGCACCGGGATCCACGTACGGTCCATGCCGGAGCGCCAGCGGGTCTGCTCGCCGTCGGAGACGATGTCGTCACCGAGCCGCAACGGTTCCAGTTCCTCGAGGTAGGACAACCGCTTCGCGTCCGTGAAGGCGGACGCGCCGCCGATCATCTGGAGCTGGTCACCGTTGTAGAGACCCAGCAGCATCGACCCGATACCGTTGCCGCTCTTGTGAATGCGGTACCCGATGAGAACGCAGTCGGCCGTGCGGGCGTGCTTGACCTTGATCATCTCGCGCTTGTTCGGCACGTACACGCCGTCGAGCCGCTTGGCCACGACCCCGTCCAGTCCGGCTCCCTCGAACCGGTCGAACCAGTCGGTGGCCAGAGCGGCGTCCGCGGTCACGCGCGTCACGTGGCACCGCGGCTCGGTCCGACCCGTGTCGAGGATCGTCTCCAGGCGGGCGCGCCTCTCGGCGAAGGGAAGACCGGTCAGGTCCTCGTCACCGAGAGCCAGGAGATCGAAACCGATGAACTGCGCGGGGGTCTTCTCGGCCAGCATCCGCACGCGACTGTCGGCGGGGTGGATCCGCTCGGACAGCGAGTCCCAGTCGAGCCGCCACGATCCGTCGGTCTCGAGAGCGACCACCAGCTCGCCGTCGACGACACATCGTTCGGGCAGTTCCTCGCGCACGGCGTCGACCATCTCCGGGAAGTACCGGGCCAGGTCCTTACCACCGCGTGACCCGAGCACGACCTCGTCCCCGTCACGGAAGACGATCGTGCGGAAGCCGTCCCACTTCGGCTCGTAGGACCACGCCGGATCCCCCGAGTCGGGCTGGTCGGGGACCGTCTTGGAGGCCTTGGCGAGCATGGGCTGCAACGGGGGTGAAACGGGGAGGTCCACCGCTCAATACTTACACGTCGGACAAACGGTGCAACGGGCATACAGTGTCGTCCATGACGATTTCTCGGCGACCGGGAACGCGGCGCGCTCCGGCCGTTCTCCTCGTGCTGACGGCGGTCGCTCTGCTGGCAGGATGCTCGTCGACGATCACCGGTACCCCCGTCGCTCAGCAGGGCTCCGTACCCGCGTCCGAGGTGCCCGAGTTGCCGAACGATTCGATCCTCCCGCCGGTCCCCACCACTCCGTCCGGCACCGGCGGCGACGTCTCCATCGACGCGCAGGCGGGTGACTGCGTGCGTCTCGGCGGCACGGTCGACGAGGCCACCATCGAGGAGGCCGCGTGCGGGTCTCCCGAATCGAACTACCGCGTGGTGTCTGCCGAGGTCTCCACCGACTTCTGTCCCGGTGACGTCGACCAGACGTACTACGAGACGCTCGCCGGCATCGAGCAGGGCGCGCTGTGCCTCGACATCGACTTCGTGGTCGGGGGATGCATGGATCTGGGCACGCCCGACCCGGAGCGCTCGGACTGCGACGCCCCGATGATCGGCGGTGTCCGGGTCGTCGACGTCCTGCAGGGCACGACCGACGCGTCGGAATGCCCGTCGTCACGCAGTTACGTCTACGACGAGCGCGCCTTCGTCGTCTGTCTCGACGACCAGTGACCTCGCCCCCGCCGACCGTCCCCCTGTCGTCGGCGCGCGGCCGGTGGATCGTGCTGGCCACGGTGCTGGGATCGACCCTGTCGCTGCTCGACGGAACCGTGGTCACCATCGCCCTCCCCGACATCGGGACCGAACTGGGCGCCGACGTCAGCGGGCTGCAGTGGACGGTCACCGGCTACACCCTGACGCTTGCCGCGTTCGTGCTGCTGGGCGGCTCGCTCGGCGACCGTGTCGGACGGCGGCGCATCTTCGTCCTGGGCACGATCTGGTTCGCGGTCGCGTCGGTCGCGTGCGGTCTGGCGCCGAACGTCGAGTTCCTCGTGCTCGCTCGTGTCGTGCAGGGCATCGGCGCTGCGTTGGTGACGCCGGGTTCGCTGGCGATCCTGTCGGCCTCGATCGACCCGAAGGATCGGGGTGCGGCCATCGGCCTGTGGTCGGGCTTCGGTGGCATCGGGTCCGCGGTGGGCCCGCTGCTGGGCGGCTGGCTCGTGGAGATCGCCGGGTGGCGGTCCATCTTCCTGCTCAACGTGCCGCTCGCCGTCGCGGTCGTCGTCGTCGCGTTGCGCCACGTGCCCGAGACGCGAGACCCCGAGACCTCCGGCCGACTCGACGTCCCCGGAGCTGCCGTCGTCGCCCTCGCTCTCGCGGCACTGACCTACGGGGCGATCGACGGACGGTGGCCGATCATCGCGATCGGCCTGGTCGGCACGGCCGTGTTCGTGGTCGTCGAGCGCCGGACGGCCCACCCTCTGGTGCCGCCGTCGCTCTTCTCGTCCAGGGTCTTCGTCGCGGCGAACATCGTGACCTTCGCGGCCTACGCCGCGCTCGGCGGCGTGTTCTTCCTGCTGCTGCTGCAACTGCAGGTCGCGCTCGGCTACTCGGCCCTCGCCGCCGGCACGGCGACACTGCCGATCACCGCGGCGCTCCTCCTGCTGTCGGCGCGCGCCGGCGCGCTGGCCGGCCGCATCGGACCTCGTCTGCCCATGACGGTGGGACCACTGGTGGCCGCGGTCGGGCTGGTACTCATGGTCCGCATCGAGCCGGGATCGACCTACCTCGGTGCCGTGCTGCCGGCCGTCGTCGTGTTCGGCGTGGGGCTCTCCCTGCTCGTGGCGCCACTCACCGCGGCCGTCATCGGTGCGGCACCGGCATCGCACGCGGGTACCGCGTCCGCGGTGAACAACGCGGTCGCGCGCACGGCTCAACTGCTCTCGGTCGCCGCGATTCCCGGCATCGTCGGCATCTCCGGGCAGCTGGATCCCGCGCAGTTCTCGTCGGGATTCCGCGCCGCGATGCTCATCTGTGCGGCCATGCTGGCTCTCGCCGGGGCACTCGCCGCCGTCTCGATCCGCACACCTCGCCCGACGGATCGCACACCGATGCACTGCGACGTGTCCGGGCCGCCCGTGACGGACGGCCGCTGACGGTCACTCCGCCAGGCAGGCCACGCGGGGATCGACGCGCATCTTTGCGAGTGCGCTGCGGATCCGCGACTTCATCGTCGACACCGGCACGCCCATACGATCGGCGGCCTCCGCATACGTGAGACCTTCGAAGAACGCCATGAACAGGCATTCCCGCTGCCGGCCACTCAGTTCCTGCATCGCGTCGAGCACCGGACGGCGGTCGAGGAAGCGGTCCGACGTGTCGTGGATCCCCACGGCGGCGTCGAGCATCGCATACTTCGACTCGCGATCGGTCCGCGACTGCTCGGACCGCACGCGGTCGATGGCTCGCCGGTGCGCCATGGTCACCAACCACGCCGCCGGCGACCCCTGTTCGGGCGAGAACGTGGGGGCCTTCTGCCACACCTCGAGATAGACGTCCTGGACGCACTCCTCGGAGAATCCACGATCGCGGAGCACTCGGAGCACGGCTCCGTAGACGCGGGAGGACGTCGCGTCGTAGAACCGGGCGAACGCCTCACGGTCACCACGGCCGACAGCCTGGAGCAGAGCCGACAGTTCCGCCGTCGAGCGAGCCGCGGGCCGAGGCGCGGGAGACACCGCCGAATCATCCGTAAGCGGCTGTGCAACAAGTGTATTCACGGTCTTCACCTCGATCCGTCGAACGCGGGACGTGCTCTCGATAGGCATGACGATGCCAGCGCTACCACGCGGTAGCGCATCGCGAGTGTCGCGATCGGGTCACTGGTTGATAACGGAACGGTCACGGTGGCTGAGGTCGAGTCCGGTGCCCGATGATCGGTGATTCCGGTGCGGTCTAGGGTTTTTGCCATGAGCAGCACCCCCGCAGACGCCACCACCTCCACCAGCGCCGACACGGCCGACGTCAAGCCCCGCAGCCGCGACGTCACCGACGGTCTCGAGAAGACCGCAGCGCGCGGCATGCTGCGCGCGGTCGGCATGGGCGACGCGGACTGGGGCAAGTCCCAGATCGGCGTCGCGTCGTCGTGGAACGAGATCACCCCGTGCAACCTCTCGCTCGATCGCCTGGCGAAGGCGGTCAAGGAGGGTGTGCACACGGGCGGCGGCTATCCCCTCGAGTTCGGCACCATCTCCGTGTCCGACGGCATCTCCATGGGCCACGAGGGCATGCACTTCTCGCTGGTCTCCCGTGAGGTCATCGCCGACTCGGTCGAGACCGTGATCAGCGCCGAGCGCCTCGACGGCTCGGTGCTGCTGGCCGGCTGCGACAAGTCGCTGCCCGGAATGCTCATGGCGGCCGCGCGCCTCGACCTCGCGAGTGTCTTCCTCTACGCGGGCTCCACTCTTCCCGGTTTCGCGACGCTCTCGGACGGCAGCGAGCACCAGGTCACCATCATCGACGCGTTCGAGGCCGTCGGCGCCTGCTCGCGCGGCCTGATGTCGCGTGAGGACGTCGACACCATCGAACGCGCGATCTGCCCCGGCGAGGGCGCCTGTGGCGGTATGTACACCGCCAACACGATGGCCAGCGCGGCCGAGGCCATGGGCATGTCGCTCCCCGGCAGCGCCGCTCCGCCCGCTCCCGACAAGCGTCGCGACGGATTCGCTCGTGCCAGCGGCGAGGCCGTCGTCGAACTGCTGCGTCGCGGCATCACCACGCGCGACATCATGACGAAGGAGGCTTTCGAGAACGCCATCGCCGTCGTCATGGCCTTCGGCGGTTCCACGAACGCCGTGCTGCATCTCCTCGCGATCGCGTACGAGGCAGGTGTCGAACTCACCCTCGACGATTTCGTCCGCGTCGGCGCCAAGGTGCCGCACCTCGCCGACGTGAAGCCGTTCGGCCGCCACGTCATGACCGACGTCGATCGCATCGGCGGCGTTCCCGTCGTCATGAAGGCCTTGCTCGACGCCGGCCTGCTGCACGGCGACTGCCTCACGGTCACCGGCAAGACGGTGGCGGAGAACCTCGCCGACATCGCCCCGCCGGATCCCGACGGTCTGGTGCTGCGCGCGATGAGTGAGCCGATCCACCCGACCGGCGGCATCACGATCCTGAAGGGCTCGCTGGCTCCCGGCGGCGCAGTCGTGAAGTCGGCAGGCTTCGACTCCGACGTCTTCGAGGGCACCGCCCGCGTCTTCGAGCGTGAGCGCGCCGCGATGGACGCTCTCGAGGACGGCACCATCACGTCCGGCGACGTCGTCGTCATCCGGTACGAGGGCCCCAAGGGCGGCCCGGGCATGCGCGAGATGCTGGCGATCACCGGAGCCATCAAGGGCGCGGGCCTCGGCAAGGACGTCCTGCTGATGACCGACGGTCGGTTCTCGGGTGGCACGACGGGCCTGTGTGTCGGGCACATCGCTCCCGAGGCCGTCGACGGCGGACCGATCGCGTTCGTCCGCGACGGCGACCGCATCCGCCTGGACGTCGCCAACGGAACGCTCGACCTGCTGGTCGAGGACGCCGAGCTCGAGTCACGCAAGGCGAAGTGGGCACCGCTTCCGCCTCGCTACACCCGTGGCGTGCTGGCCAAGTACTCCAAGCTCGTGGGGTCCGCGTCGCAGGGCGCCGTCTGCAGCTGAGACCGCGCGGTGACAAGACCGTGACCTGACCGTGACCGTCGGCAGAGTTGGCTGGTACCCGGCGGGGGCATTCTTCGAGGACAAGACGCGGCAACGATCGTTGCCGTCGATCGTTTTCGGGAGAGGGCAACCCACGTCATGTCAGTCGTCAAGAGAACCATCGCCGGAGCGTTCACCGTCGCACTCGGTGTCGCCGCATTCCTGCCCGCCACCGCCTCGGCCGCACCGGTCACGGCATGCCAGGCACCGTTCGGTGCGGACGCCGTGCCCGCCGGTGGCCTGTGCTCGGCGACCAGTGACGCCTCCAGCGCCGCTGCCGCCTACGGTGACGCGTCCGCCGACGCCAGCCGCAACGCCCTCGCCCTGGCGCTCGGCCTCAACGGCGGCATCGCCAGCAGCTCGGCCGTCGGTTACGCGGCACCGGCCGCCATCGCGTTCGGACCGGGTTCCGTCGCCGAGGCACTCGGCCTGAACCCGGGTCTGTCCATCGCCATCGCGGCACCGGGTTCGACCGTCACGGTCGACTCCCTCGGCGGCGTCACCTGCGACGGCCCCGGATTCGCCGGCGACCTCACCACGCTGAAGGCGTGCCTGCGCGTCAACTGATCCACAGCTCCACCCAGCCGACACGACGAAGGCCGTGACCCCCTCTCGGGAGTCACGGCCTTCGTCGTGTGGCTGGGGTCCGGCGATCAGCCCGTGACGGTGAACCCGGTACCGACGCCGCCGCCGCGGTTGATGTCGTCGAGCACCGTCTGGATGTTGGTGCCCACCTCGGGACCGATGCACGGGATGCCCAGGTACGCGTTGACCATGCCCACCAACGTGGTGCCGGCGACGACCGGGCCGCCCGAGTCACCCTGCTGGACGCAGATCTGCGTGTAGGTGCGGTCGTTCTGGAAGAGCTCCCCGTAGGTGATGCCGCACGTGTTACCGGTGGTGCGGCCCTCCTTGCACATGATGCCGGGGAAGGTCGCGGGCGCCCCCACGCCCGTGATGGTCACGTTGCCGACGCGGTTGGTCGGTGCGACGCGGCCCCGATCGAACTCGATGACGGCGTAGTCGAGGCCGGGGACCGAGCTCACGATGCGGCCGACGGCGCCCGCGTCGGGCAGGTACTCGGCGCCGATCAGATCACCGGGAACGCCGCAGTGACCTGCGGTGATGCCGACGAGTCGACCGGCGGCGTCGTTGCCGATGGTGGTCAGTGTGCAGTCGAACTTGCCCTTGCCGGTGCTGTCTGCGACGAGCACTCCGGATCCGCCACCGAGCACGGCGACGGGTGCAGCCGACGCGGTTCCGGCGCCGATCCCGCCGGCGAGCGCCAGCGCTGTGGTGGCAACGAGCACGAGTTTCTTGAGCATGTATCCCCTCCGAGGTCACGCACACCGTAGCAATACGCGGGACCCGGAACGCGACGCTTCTACTCGTTCTTCAGTCGATCGAGCGCGCGGCGTGCCTCGTCGAGCTCTCGACTCAGGGCCTCGACCCGCTCGAGCGCGGCAGCCCGAGCCGCCTCGATCTTGTCCTCGACGGCAGCCGAAGCCACGTCGTCGCCCAGTTCGCGGATCGCGCGGAGGACCCGATCCGCCGTCACGTCGGACGGCTTGGCCAGCTTCTTCGCACCGTGCGACACGGTGACGGTCCACTGATCGTCGGGCCCCGACGTCACGGTCACCGACACCGGCGCGGGCTGCGCCTTCGTGCGCCGAGCCGGCCGAGCCGCGGGCTTCACCGACGTCTCCGGCGCGAGAGCCGGCGTGGCCACCGACTTCTCGGGTGCTGCTTTTACAGGCACGGGAGTCTCCGACCGGGGCGTCGCTGCATGTGGGACGACGGGGGGTGGGACCACGGCGGGGCGGGTTGTCGGGCGCGCCGCCGTCGTGCGCGGAGCGACCTTCGTGGCTTTGCGCGCCGGCGCCGGCGCGTCCTTGCTCAGACGCAACTCGTCCGCCTCGTACGGCAGCTGGTCGTCGATGCCCTTGGGGCTCACCGTCACCGTGGTGCCGTCGACCGAGATCACCCGCGCCGAGGCGCCCGCCTCGAGGCCGAGGGACGGCGTCGCCTCCCGCAGGTAGACGGTGACGCGGCGACCGGCCGCGAGCCCCGCCTCGAGAGTCGCGAGGTCCTCGGCGGACAGCGCCTCGCCGGGTCGGGGGGCGCGGCGCCGGGCGGGAGCGCTCATGATCGGGTGCCTCTCGTCGTGAGTGGAGCGGGTCGTGGCTGGGGATCGGCGAGTCCGGGCGTGGGGCAGAACGGACGCGACAGAAGTTTTGCACGACCCACCGACACCGTTCGACGCACCGAGTCCTGCCACCTAGCCTCGATCGGATGAGACTGCCCTTTCCGTCACCGGCGCGAGATCGAGTACGACGCAATCGGCGCATCCCGCTCACCAACCGGCTGCGGCGCTACCGCAGGCACCAGATCGGCGACTGGACCTACGGCAAGCCCATGGTCGGCTGGGCGGACGGCGGCCGGTTGACCATCGGCAAATACTGCTCCTTCGCACACGGGTCCGTGATACTGCTCGGCGGAGAGCACGATGCCGATGCGGTGAGCACCTACCCGTTCACCGAGGTCTTCCCACCGGCGGACCGCACCCGGCGCGTGGAGCCGCGCACCAAGGGGGACGTCAGCATCGGCCACGACGTGTGGGTGGGCCTCGGCGCCATGATCATGTCGGGAGTGACGATCGGGGACGGGGCGGTCATCGCCGCACGGGCGGTCGTCGTGAAGGACGTGCCGCCCTACACCGTGGTGGGCGGTGTCCCCGCGAAGCCGATCCGACGACGCGCGAGCGAGGAGACGGCCCGCGCACTGCAGGGGATCGCGTGGTGGGACTGGCCGCACAGCGACGTCCTCGCCCGTGCCGCAGACCTGCAGAGCGCGGATCTCGACGGGTTCGTCGCCAAGTACGGCGTCTCCTGACCCGCCTTCCGGTTGCGCCACCACCACCGCGGGTAGCCGTGCCCCATGACTACTGACGAGAGAACCGAAGGCACCGCCCGCGTCGCAGAACTGCTGTCCGACGCGAAGCTCTGCATGTTCACCACCCACGGCACCGACGGCCACCTGAAGGCGAGGCCGATGGCCCTGCAGGAGACGGAGTTCGACGGCGATCTGTGGTTCTTCGCCGCGAACGACTCGAGGAAGGTCGCCGACATCCGTTCCGATCCATCGGTCAACGTGTCGTTCCAGTCGGGCACGTCGTGGGTCTCGCTGTCGGGGCGCGCGAGCGTGGTGCTGGACGACGCGAAGAAGAAGGATCTCTGGAGCCAGGGCGTCGCCGCGTGGTTCGAGAACGGTCCCGAGTCCGACGAGGTCGTCCTCATCCGGGTGGAGTCGGAGGGAGCCGAGTTCTGGTCGGCGCCGGGGTCCAAGGTCTCGACGCTCATCGCGTACGCCAAGTCGCGCATCACGGGCGACAAGCCGGACGTGGGTGACAACGAGAAGGTCGACATGTCGTGACGGATGCACCTCTTCGGTTCCGCGGCCGGGGCGGCTCGTGAAAGTGGCACCGGGGTACCTGTCCCGGGCGTAGCGTTGCGGACCATCACGTGCACGGCCCACCACCGGTGGCGCATCGGAGGGGGAAGGCGAGCGGACATGTCTCAACTGGATTCGACCGAGCATCCGCTGACGGGGAGATCCTCGTCCTCCGACGATCAGGTCTTCCTCATCGACGCGGTCTCCGACGTCGACGTCCACGCGGCCGACGACTGGATCGATCGTCACCACGGTGACGGCCGACCGGAGTCGGTCGTCATGACGGGCAAGGCCCTCGACGAACTCACCGAGCGGGCCGGTGGCGCCGATCCACTCATCACTCCGTTGCGGGTGAGCTGGACCAAGGCTCCGCGTAAGGGATTCGGTCTCCGGGTGGGCCGGGCACGCCGCGGTGAGCCGCGCATCATCGAGGGTGAGCCCGCCTCGTTGTCGGCGCTGCGTGAGCGGTTCGAGGCGACGGCCGGCCGCTCCCTGTCGTCCTACATCGCGCGGCAGGCCAGCCTCACGCTGGACAAGGCCGAGCGTGAGGTCATCGGCAGCGAGTACAAGGTGCCGCGGTTCGTCGTCGAGGAGATGACGGAGCGCTCGCAGTTCCGCGCCGATCTGGCGGAGTTGGCGGCCTCGGTGGACACCCCGGTGTCGGCGGTCAATGCTCGGGTTCACGAGATCCTCGACGAGATGGTGGCCACCGAGAACAAGGGTGCCGTCGAACTCTGGGGCCAGCTCGGTGCCTTCTTCTCGCGGGCCTACCGCGTGGAGGTGGACACCGAGAAGCTCGCCGAGTTGCGCGATCTCGACAAGTCGTTCCCCCTGGTCTTCCTGCCGAACCACCGCTCCTACCTCGACCCGCTTGTTCTGCGCCCCGCCCTGCTCGAGCAGGGCTTCCCGCTCAATCACGTCATGGGCGGCATCAACGTCGGGTTCTGGCCCATCGGCCCGCTCGCGAAGCGCAGCGGTGTGGTGTTGATCCAGCGCAAGTTCTCCGACGCGGTCTACAAGTGGACCCTGCGCCAGTACATGAGCTTCCTGTTGAGCAAGAAGTTCAACCTCGAGTGGTACATCGAGGGCGGCAGGTCTCGCACCGGCAAGCTCCGGCCTCCGCGCTTCGGCCTGCTCACCTACCTCTTCGACGCGCTCGAGAACAGTACGGCGGCCGACGCGTACCTCGTCCCGACGTCCATCACCTACGACCGGTTGCACGAGGTCGGCGAGATGGCGAAGGAGTCGCACGGTGCGACGAAGCAGGCCGAGGGAATCCGGATGGCCATCGGGTACGTCCGCGCCCAGGGCCAGTTACGCGGAACCGTCTACCTGCGGTTCGGGACTCCGATGTCGGCACGGCAGTTCCTCGACGAGTACGACGACAAGCGGGTCGCGGTGCAGCGTGCGGCGCTGGCGGTGTCGCACGCCATCAACGAGTCCACTCCGGTGACGCCGGCGGCGCTGGTGGCGATGGCGATGCTCGGTATCGAGGACCGCGCGCTGAACAAGCGTGAGATGTGGTCGATCATCGAGCCGTTGGCGTCGTACATCCAGCAGCGTGGTCTCCCGACGGCGGGTGGGGTGGATCTGACCGACATCGACGTCATGACGGCCGCTGTTCGCGCGCAGGTCGCGGCCGGTGTGGTGCGGCGCTTCGACGACGGCCCGGAGCCGTTGTTCCTGCTCGCGCAGGACAAGCATCTCGTCGCGTCGTTCTTCCGCAACAACGCCATTCACTTCTTCGTGATGCGGGCGATCGGCGAGTTGGTGGTGTTACGCACCGAGGACTGCCCCACGGGCGAGGTGGCCGCCGACGATCTGTGGAAGTCCGCGCTGGAACTGCGGGACATGCTGAAGTTCGAGTTCTTCTTCGGCGAGAAGCGTGAGTTCGGGGAGCGCCTCGAAGCCGAGGTCGATCTCATCGATCCGCACTGGCGCACCGGTCTCGATCGACCCGGATACGCGCTGAAGTCGTTGCAGTCGCAGCCTTTTCATCTGGCGCACCGGGTACTGCAGCCGATCTTCGAGGCGTACCAGGTGGTGGCCGACCAGCTGCTCACCCTCACACCGGGTGCGAAGTTCGACAAGGTGTCGTTCCTCGACGACTGCCTGGGCGTCGCGCAGTCGCGGCGACTCCGACAGCAGCTCGAGCACAGCGAGGCCATCTCGAACGAGCTCTTCGACACCGCCCTGCAGTTGGCCGACAATCGTGGTCTCCTGTCCACCGAGGACGACGACATCGCTTCCCGCCGTCAGGAATTCGCTGCGGACATCGCGGCGTGGGGACGTGTGAGCAGACGTATCCGCACGATGGTGCACGTGGCCCTCGACTCCGTCGACGGTGCGGACGCACCCGATCGACCAGACAACGCTTCCGGAGGGCACCGGTGACCAGCACTCACCCAGCACACACGTTCCAGGATCTGCTCGACGAGGTCGCACAGGCTCCGAAGGGTCCGGACGTGGTGGCGTTCTTCGATTTCGACGGCACCGTGATCGACGGTTACTCCGCGACCGCCGTGTTCAAGGAACGTCTTCGCCGCTTCGACGTCGACCTGTTCGAGCTGTGGGAGATCAGCAGCGCCGTCGTGGAGATGCGGGTGCGCGGGACCACCGTCGACAACCTGATGGACAAGGCCGTGCACGCGTTGGCCGGCAAGACGCACGACGAGTTGATGGAGCAGGCGCAGCGGCTCTTCCGCTCCGAGATCGCTTCGCAGATCTTTCCTCAGGTCCGCACCCTCGTCGCCGCGCATCGCCGGGCCGGTCACCGCGTCGTGATGTCGACGTCCGCGACCCCGTACCAGGCTCAGCCCGTGGTCGACGACCTCCGCTTCGACGACCTGATCTGCACCCACCCCGAGATCGGGCCGGACGGCGTCCTCACCGGCCTCCTCGACGGCCGGTCGCTGTGGGGTCCGCGCAAGGCCGAGGGGATCGAGGACTGGGCGACGGCCGAGGGCGTCGACACCTCCGTGTGTTTCGGCTACTCCAACGGCATCGAGGACGTCCCGATGCTCGAGGCCGTCGGTCGTCCCGTCGCGCTCAACCCGGACCCCGAACTCGACCGCACGGCGCGTGACCGCGGCTGGTCCCGTGTCCAGCTGCGCAGGCCCACGCGCGGAGCCGATCTGACGTCCACCGTGCGCAGCGTCGCCGCCCTCGGCTCGGTCCTGGCGAGTGCCGGACTGGGTGCGACCCTGGGCGTGCTCAGCGGCAGCCGCCGAGTGGGCGCCAACGTCACCAACGCCGTCGCACCGGAGGTCGCTCTGGCCCTCACCGGCATCACGGTGAACGTGGTGAACGAGGAGAACGCCTGGAGCCACCGACCGGCGGTGTTCCTGTTCAACCATCAGTCCACGATGGACATGATCGTCGTCGCCCGTGTCCTGCGTCGGGACATCACGGCCGTCGCGAAGAAGGAACTGAGCCGCGACCCCCGGTTCGCCCCCCTCGGGGCTCTCTTCGACGTGGCCTACGTCGACCGATCGAACAACGCCGCGGCGCGCGAAGCGATGAAGCCGGCCATCGACAAGCTCCACAGCGGCGTGTCGGTGGCCGTGGCCCCGGAGGGCACCCGCATGCCGACGGAGCGGTTGGGGCGCTTCAAGAAGGGCGGGTTCCATCTGGCCATGGCGGCCGGGGTCCCGGTGGTTCCCCTGATCCTCCAGGGAGCGGGCGACGTGATGTGGAAGTCCTCGTTCACTGCGCACTCCGGCACCGTCACCGTCACTGTGGGAGAACCGATCCCGACGACGGACTGGACGGCGGAGACACTGGACGAGCACATCGCGGAGGTCCGGGCGGTCTACGAGCGGACTCTCGACCATGCCTGACCAGGGCCCACCGGACGCCGGCCGGCCCACCTTCCGGCAGAACGAGGTCGAACAGACTCTGCTGGGAGAGGAACCCACGTACACCCGCGATCAGGTCGCCGAGCTGGCGAACGTGGATCTCGAACGCGCGCAGCAACTGTGGATCGCCATGGGCTTCCCGGTGAGCCCGGATCCGGACGCCGTCATGTTCACCGATGCCGACATCGAGGCGCTGCGCCTGCTCACGACACTCGTCGACGAGAACGTCGTCGAGAAGTCGATGGAGGTGGCGGTCGCGCGGACGCTGGGGCAGTCGATGTCACGACTGGCCGAGTGGCAGGTGGGCGTCGTCAACTCCTACATCCGCTCGCGCATCGCTGCCGACGCCGCCGATCCGGACGCCATTCGATCGGAGTCCCGGGTCACCGCCGCGGACACGGTGCCCACCATGGAGAAACTGCAGAACTACGTGTGGCGGCGCCATCTCGCCGCGGTGGCCGGGCGCGCACTGTCCGTCGAGTCGAGCGGGGAGACCGACACGGTGCTCGCGGTCGGCTTCGCGGACATGGTCGGCTACACCTCGCTCACCCGTCGACTCGATGTCTCCGAGCTGACCTCGCTGCTCGAGGAGTTCGAGTCGGTGGCCACGACGATCATCGCCCGCGGCCACGGATCGGTGGTGAAGAACGTCGGCGACGAGGTGATGTTCCAGACCACCGACCCCCGGGACGCGGCACGGATCGCCCTGGAGCTGCACGACGCCTTCGCCGACCGGGACGACGTTCCCGCGCTGCGCGTCGGCATCGCCGTGGGTCCGGTGCTCGCCCGCTTCGGCGACCTGTACGGGTCCGTGGTCAACATGGCCGCCCGCCTGACCAGCAACGCGCACCCCGGCACGGTGCTGGTGGACAGCGAGACGGCCGACGCGCTGTCGGGCGAGGACGAGTTCTACCTCAAGTCGCTACGCCCCCTGCGGGTGCGCGGTTTCAGCAAGCTACGCACCTACGCGCTGCGTCGCAATCGCGATCACCAGCGGGAAGGATCGCGCGACACCGAGCGTTGACGTCAGGTGGTGACGGATGCGCTGCTCACTCCGACCCGCCTGTGGACACCCCGGCGGGTGATGATCACCAAGTCGGCCGCCGAACTGCCACACACCGCCGAGATCGTGCGGCGGTGCGAGGCGGCGGGTGTGTCGGAGATCGACGTCCTCCCGGCGGATCGCCTCACGGGGCTGCGCGGCGAGTCCGAGCGGGAGACCTACGCGCGGGCGAAGTCGACGCTCGCGGTCGTGGTCGCTCCGCCCAGTGCACTGAAGCCGCAACCCATCCCACCCAGCGCCGACTGGCGCATCGACCTGGCGAAGGGCTGCCCGGCGCACTGCCAGTACTGCTACCTCGCCGGCTCGCTGTCGGGCCCACCTGTCACTCGGGTGTACGCCAATCTCGACGACGTCCTGGCCCCGATCGCGACGCATGTCGGCCGCGGCACCATCACCAGCGGCACCGCCGAGCGTGGACACGAGGGCACCACCTTCGAGATGTCCTGCTACACCGACCCTCTCGGCATCGAGCACGTCACCGGATCACTGGCCGCCGCCATCTCGCGGGTCGGCGCCGGCGAGTTCGGACCCGGCGCCTCCCTCCGCTTCACGACCAAGTTCGACGATGTCACCGAGTTGGTCGGCCTCGACCACGGCGGGCGTACCCGGGTGCGACTGTCGGTCAACGCCCGCGACATCGGGAACCGTTTCGAGGGCGGCACGGCTCGGATGCCCGCCCGCATCGCGGCGCTGCGTGCGCTGGCGCAGGCGGGGTACCCGGTGGGCGTGACCATCGCTCCGATCATGCCCGTGCCCGGCTGGCGCGAGCAGTACGGCGAGCTCCTCGCCGACATCGCGGCGGCGCTGGCCGACGTCCCGGACGTCGACCTCACCGCCGAGATCATCACGCACCGGTTCACTCCGTCGAGCAAGGACGTGCTGCTGAGCTGGTACCCGGCCACGAAGCTCGAGATGGACGAGGACTCGCGCTCGGCCAAGCGCTCGAAGTTCGGGGGCGTCAAGTACGTCTACCCGAAGGACACCATGGCGGAGATGAAGAGCTGGTTCACCGAGGAACTACGGGACGTCCTGCCCGCGGCGCAGCTCCTGTACTGGACCTGACGTGCCGGAGGGGGACACGGTCCACGCGCTCGCAGCACGTCTGCGGGCGGCGCTGGACGGCCGGGAACTGGCCGAGGGCCGCCTGAACGTCCCCGCACATGCGACGGAGAACCTCGCGGGACGCACGATCCAACGGCACCGGACGCACGGCAAACACCTGCTCACCGATCTCGACGGCGACCTGACGCTCCACACGCATCTGAAGATGACCGGATCGTGGACCGTCACCGCCCCCGGCCGACGACTGCCCCGTCGCCTCGATCCCGACGTGCGCGTGCGGCTGGCCGTGCGCGACGGGCCCACCGCGTACGGGCTGCTGCTCCCGGTGGTCGAGTTCTTCACCACTCGCGACGCCGACGCGGCGCTGTCGTATCTCGGCCCCGATCCGCTGCACGACGACTTCGACGCCGCGCAGGCGGCGGCGAACATCGCGCGGGACCCGCGCCCGATCGTCGCGGTACTGCTCGATCAGCGCGTCATGGCCGGTCCGGGCAACCTGTGGGCCAACGAACTGTGTTTCCTTCGTGGTCTCGGGCCGTGGGTGCCGGCGTGCGACGTGGATGCCACTCGACTGGTCGCCCTCACTCGCAAGGCGATGCGCCACTCGGTGTCCACCCCGCGGGCCATGCAGGTGACCACCGGAGACACCCGGCCAGGTCGGCAGCACTGGGTGGCGGGTCGCGCGGGCAAGCCGTGCCTGCGATGCGGCACCACCGTCCGCGTGGTCGCCGAGGTGCCGGGAGATCCGGAACGACGGCGGACCTGGTGGTGCCCGCACTGCCAGCCGGGGCCGGAGCGGCCGTGATCCGGTGCAGCCGACCGTGCTGTACCCGGTTCACTGCACCGGATCCGATCCACGGAACTGCCGCGGAGGCGCGCGCGTCCAGTGCGAGATGATCGAGAGACTGCTGGCCGAGCAGGACGGGGTGGTGACCACCGCGCAGGCCCGCACCGCCGGACTCACCCCCGAGGCCATCGAGTGGCGCGTCCACACCGGCCGCTGGCGGCGCACGAGTCGCGGAGTGTTCTTCGCCGTCGACCGACCGTTCACCGACGACGCGCGGATCCGGTGCGCGGTGTGGTCCACGAGTACGGGCGCGCTGTCCGGTCCTGCAGCCGCGTACTGGTATCGCATGCTTCCGCGGGCCCCGGAGACGATCGAGGTGACCGTGCCCCGGACAGGCTCCGGTCGCGGAATCACCGGCGTCCGGGTGCGCCGGCGCGACCTGCCGAGCATCGACGTCGTGATCGTGCGCCGTGTCCTCGTGACGAGGACGCCGCTGACCGTTCTGGAGGCGTCCACGGTGCTGGGCCCCGAGGTCATGGATCGCGCCCTGCAGAAGACGATGACCCTCGACCATCTCCGACGAGCGCACGCTCGCAACCCCGGACGTCGCGGGTACGTGCGAGCGGAGCAGCTCCTGCGCGCCGCCGAGGGCGGTGCCCGGTCCGAGGCCGAACGGCTGTTCCGCAGGATCATGAGATCCGCACACATCACCGGACTGCGGGTGAACCTGCCGTACTCGGGCTACATCCTCGACTTCGCGTTCCCGCACGCCAGGGTCTGCGTGGAGATCGACGGGTGGGCCTTCCACTCGGACAGCGCCGCGTTCCACCGCGACCGGATCCGGCAGAACGTCCTCAGCAGGGAGTGGACGGTGTTGCGGTACACGTGGCGGGACCTCGTCGAACGGCCCGACGAGGTGGCGGCCGAGGTGCGACGCTTCGTCACCGGATGATCCGGTGCAGCTACCCGTGCTCTCCACGGTTCACTGCACCAGATCCGGTCCGGACCGGCGGATGTGGCACAGTTGTCAGCCGGGCGCGCCACCGGACGAGAGAGACGAAGATGCAGTATCAGTCGACGCGGGGTCACAACCTGCCCCAGCACTTCTCGGACATCCTCCTCGGCGGCCTGGCCCCCGACGGTGGTCTCTACCTGCCTGCCGAGTACCCGCAGCTGACCGCCGACGAGCTCGAGTCGTTCCGCTCACTGTCCTACGCCGACCTCGCCTTCGAGGTGCTCTCGAAGTTCGCCGACGACATTCCCGCGGAGGACCTCCGCGACATCACGCGCCGGACGTACACCGCCGAGGTCTACTCGAACGGCCGGCCCGGCGACGACACGTCACTCATCACCCCGCTGCGTCCACTCGGCGAGGAGCAGGGCACCTCGCTCCATCTCCTGAGCCTGTCCAACGGCCCGACGCTGGCATTCAAGGACATGGCGATGCAGTTGTTGGGCAACCTGTTCGAGTACTCCCTCGCGGGCAGCGGCGAGGAGCTCAACATCCTGGGCGCCACATCGGGTGACACCGGCAGCGCCGCCGAGCACGCGATGCGCGGCAAGAAGAACATCCGCGTCGTCATGCTGAGCCCGCACGGCCGGATGAGCAGTTTCCAGCGGGCACAGATGTTCAGCCTGCAGGACGAGAACATCGTGAACCTCGCGGTCGAGGGGAATTTCGACGACTGCCAGGACATCGTCAAGGCCGTCTCCAAGGACGCCGAGTTCAAGGCGCACCACGCCATCGGCACCGTCAACTCGATCAACTGGGGTCGAGTCGTCGCGCAGGTCGTCTACTACGTGCACGGGTGGCTCCTCGCGACGGACGGGCCGGGCCGGCGCGTGTCGTTCTCGGTGCCGTCCGGCAACTTCGGCAACGTGTGCGCCGGGCACATCGCCCGGTGCATGGGCCTGCCGATCGACCAGCTCGTCGTCGCGACCAACGAGAACGACGTCCTCGACGAGTTCTTCCGCACGGGTGTCTACCGTCCCCGCGCGGCCGCCGAGACCCACCACACCTCGAGCCCCAGCATGGACATCTCCAAGGCGTCCAACTTCGAGCGCTTCCTCTACGACCTCGTCGATCAGGACGCGGTCCGGCTCGGTGAGCTGTTCCGCGCGCTCGACACCGACGGCGGCTTCGACTTCTCCGGTACTCCCGAGTTCGATCGCATCCAGGAGTTCGGCTTCGTGTCCGGCCGCAGCACGCACGCGAACCGCGTCGAGACCATCCGCGACGTGGCCGAGCGCTACGGCGTGACCATCGACCCGCACACCGCCGACGGCGTGAGTGTCGCCCGCCGGAACCTGCGCGAGGGCGTGCCCATGATCGTGCTCGAGACCGCGT
The DNA here is from genome assembly GCF_036173065.1 of Rhodococcus sp. NBC_00297. Taxonomy (NCBI): domain Bacteria; kingdom Bacillati; phylum Actinomycetota; class Actinomycetes; order Mycobacteriales; family Nocardiaceae; genus Rhodococcus; species Rhodococcus sp. NBC_00297. The sequence goes on along the minus strand of NZ_CP108041.1, from coordinate 2,514,962 downwards.
TGCCCGCGAAGTTCGCGGACATCGTGCGGGAGGCACTGGGAACCGAACCCGAGCGTCCGCCGGCGTTCGAGGGCATCGAGGACCTGCCGCAGCGCTTCGATGTCGTCCCCGCGGACGTCGATCGCGTGAAGGACGTCATCGTGGAGCACACCGGTCGTTAGAGTCGAGCGATGTCGATACGACTCGAGAACGTCGGGATCGCGGTACGCGACCTCGACGAGGCCATCGCGTTCTTCACCGATCTGGGTCTGACACTCCTCGGCCGTGACACGGTCCAGGGCGAGTGGGCCGACACGGCGGTGGGTCTGGACGGCAATCACGCCGACATCGCGATGCTGCAGACGCCGGACGGGGCGGGCCGCATCGAGCTGTTCCAGAACCGCCATCCCACCATGATCGAAACGGAACCGACGCTCCCGCATCAGATCGGCATGCACCGCATCGCCTTCGAGGTCGACGACCTCGAGCAGGCTCTGGCAGTGGCCGCTCGGCACGGCTGCCACCCGTTGCGCGGTGTCGCGAACTACGAGGGTGTCTATGCACTGACCTACGTGCGCGGACCCAGCGGCATCATCGTCATGTTCGCTCAGAAGCTCGGGGCCTGATCACCCGGTGCTCTTGATCTCCTGGTGGTAGGTCTGCATGGCGTCGGTAAGAGCTCCGAACACACGGTGCGCCGCAGCGAGATCCGTGTCCGGCAGCGCGGACAGCGACTCGTGGACGTGCTGTCCGAGCGGGCCGAAGAACTGCCGTGCGACGTCCATTCCCGGCTCGTCGTAGCGGAGGATGACCCGCCGTCGGTCCCGCGTGTCGGGTTCGCGGCGGATGTGACCCGACGCGATCATCCGCTCCACCAGATACGTCATGGCGGCGGAGGAGAGTCCGAGGAGAGAGCCGAGCTCGCCCGGCGACACCGGACGTCCACCGACATCGGCGACCATGATGTGCAGTAGGGCTCGGAAGTCGTTCGCGCTGAGGTGGTGTCGAGAGCCGAACACACGGCCGAGCTGATCCGACTCGGCTGTCATGGCGCGCATGTCGGCGGCGATCGTGGATTCGAGATCGCGCCGGGCACCGTCGGCGTCGGTCGCGTCGGACCGCTCCGACCGTTCGTGTGCTGACACAGATTCTCCTTCGAAAACTCGGGTGTCAGCGTACTCGCCGGACCTCCGAGCAATGTCTCAGTTGCTTAACGATCAACTAACTGAGACACTTTTCCGGTGAGCGACAACTCTGTGTGGAACCGCGTGGCCGGCCTCGTCTCGGGGCCTCGGTCCTGGATCGTCGCCCTGCTCGTCGTCCTTGCCGCCGGCGCGCTCATCGGCGGCGTCGGGAGCAACTCCGCCGCCGAGAGTTCGCCGACATCGCTCCCCTCGGACGCGGAATCGGCACGGGTCGACGCCCTGCTCGAGGAATTCCCCGACTCCGACCTCTCGCCAGTGATCCTCGTGGTGACGCGCGCCGACGGCGGCGCCCTGTCCGAACAGGACCTCGCCGACGTCGCTGCCGCGAGGATGCGGATGAACGGTGTCGAGCGCGGGGTGGACGCGGGTGCGCCCGACGCCCCGGTCGTTCCCGCACCCGACGGCGAGGCGGCCATCGCCCCCGTCCAGGTGTCGACGTCGGAGTCCGGAACGGGACTGGCCGATCTGGTCACCGAGCTGCGCACCTCTGCCACCGACGGCCTCCCCGACGGGTTGACGGCGCAGGTCACGGGCGGTCCCGCGTTCGCCGCCGACATCGCCGACTCCTTCTCCGGGGCCAATGTCACGCTGCTCGGCGTCACCGCGCTGGTGGTGGCCCTGCTGCTGATCGCCACGTACCGGTCACCGGTTCTCTGGCTCGTGCCGCTCGCCGTCGTGGGCTTCGGTGACCGGGTCGCCTCGACGGTCGGCACCGCAGTGTCCGGGCTCACCGGGCTCTCGTTCGACGGCAGCACCTCGGGCATCACCAGCGTCCTGGTGTTCGGCGCCGGGACCAACTACGCGCTGCTGCTCATCTCCCGGTACCGCGAGGAACTGCGCCGCGAGAGCGACCACCGGGTCGCCCTCCACCATGCCGTGCGACGCGCCGGCCCGGCCATCGTGGCGAGCAACGCGACGGTGGTGCTCGCGCTCCTGACGCTGCTGCTGGGCACTCTGCCGAGTACGCGCAGCCTGGGCGGTCTGGCCGCGGCCGGTCTCGTGGTCGCCGCCGTCTTCGTGCTCTTCGTTCTTCCGCCACTGCTCTCGCTGTTCGGCCGGAAGCTGTTCTGGCCGTTCGTTCCTCGCGTGGGCGATCCCGAGCCGACGGACAAGGGCGTGTTCTTCCGCGTCGCCAACGCCGTCGGTCGTCGACCCGGCCGCGCCGCGGCGGTGTCGCTGGTCGCGCTGGCCGTCTGCATTCTCGGCCTCGTCGGAACGAACGTGGGCCTGTCGCAGACCGAGCAGTTCCGCGTCACCGCCGAATCCGTCACCGGCATCGACACGCTCGCCGAGCACTTCCCGGCGGGGCAGTCAGATCCGACCGTCGTCGTCGCCCGGACCGCGGCGGCCTCGGAGGTCGAGGCAGCGCTGCAGGACACCGACGGCGTGGTGTCGGTGTCCCGAACTGCGGACTCCCGGCCCGGCACCTCAAACACCGGTCTCACCGAGTGGTCCGTCGTGCTCGACGCGGAACCGTCCTCCGACGGCGCGTTCGCCGCGGTCGAGAACCTGCGTGCATCTGTCGCTCCGATCACGGGTGCCGACGCTCTGGTGGGCGGCAGCGATGCGCAGGCGCTGGACACGTCCGATGCCGCAGCTCGCGACCGCCTGGTGATCATCCCGGTGATCCTGCTGGTGGTTCTGCTGGTGCTGTTCGTTCTGCTCCGGTCGGCCCTCGCACCCCTGGTGCTCGTGGCCACGACGGTGCTCAGCACGCTGGCGGCTCTGGGCATCGGCAGCTGGGCCAGCGAGAACATCTTCGGCTTCCCCGCCCTCGGCGACAACGTGCCGCTGTTCGGGTTCCTGTTCCTCGTGGCCCTGGGTGTGGACTACACGATCTTCCTCGTCACCCGGGCACGTGAGGAGACACCGTCGTACGGGACGCGGACGGGCATCGTGCGCGCCGTCGCGTCGACGGGCGCGGTCATCACCAGTGCGGGCATCGTGCTCGCCGCGGTGTTCACCGTGCTGGGCGTCCTGCCACTCATTCTGCTCACGCAGCTCGGGATCGTCGTGGGCCTCGGCATCCTGCTCGACACCTTCGTGGTCCGCACGATCGTGATTCCGGCCCTGTTCACCCTGATCGGTCCCCGCATCTGGTGGCCGACCGAACTCGACCCGCACTCCGAAGACAGTCCGAACGCCACGAAAGAAGGAGTCACCTCATGATCCGCAGCATCATCCGCACGGCAGTCGCCGGAGCGTTGGTCACCGGAGCTCTGCTCGCCGGCGGCAGCGCCGCGTCCGCGCAGCCCCTGTTCGAGCCGCTGCAGCCCATCGCTCAGCTGGACGTCCAGCGCTACGCGGGTGACTGGTGGCAGATCGCGGCCGTCCCGCAGCCGTTCAACCTGAACTGCGCCAAGGACACCCGGGCCAACTACCAGGTGCTCGACCCCAGCAACGTGCGCGTGCAGAACAACTGCACCCGCTGGGACGGCGGAGCCAACGAGATCATCGGCAACGCCCGGGTGAACGATCCGGTCACGCAGGCGCAGCTGCACGTGAGCTTCCCCGGTGTGCCCACCCAGGACAATCCCGAGGGTCCCACCAACTACATCGTCACCTACATCGCCGACGACTACTCGTGGGCGCTGGTGGGCGACCCGTTCCGCACGTCCGGCTTCGTCCTGTCGAGGTCGCCGCAGGTGAGTGCCGATCAGTGGAAGCAGATCCGGAGCGTCGTCGAGAGCCGCGGCTACAACGCCTGCCTGCTGTTGACGTCGCCGACCACTCAGGGCAGCAACGAGATCCGCCCGCTCTGCACCGTCTGACCTCCGCCACCGCTCACCGTTCGGCTCAGCTGGGTCGAACGGTGAGCACCGGCACCGGTGACGTCATCAGCAGACGCTGACTGACGCTGCCCAGCAACGCCTTTCCCACCCGACTGCGCTTCTTGATCCCGATCACGAGTCGCGTCACCTCCGGGTGCGCCTCGATCTCGTCGATCACCGCGATCACCGGGTCGCGGTCCTCGCGCCCCGCCCGGTCGATCACTCGCACCGCCACGTCACCGCCCACGTCGCTCGTGTCGAGCGCGCCGAGGGTCAGGTTCACCGCGATCACGTCGGTCTCGAGCATGCGCGCCTCCGACACCGCCTCCGACAGTGCGTGTCGGCCCTCGTCGCTGTCGGTCACTGCCACCAGTACTGCCATGATGTCTCGCCGTCCTTCTCGAAGTGGGGTGATCGTGTCAGGAGTACTCGCGGCGGAACCGGGCCTCGAGTTCCTCCAGGCTCTGACCGCGGGTCTCCGGCACCTGCGTGATGATGAAGACCAGGGCCAGTATGCCCAGTCCGACGAAGATGAAGAACGTCGGCGCGATGCCGAGCGCGTCGACCACCGGCGGGAAGGCCAGTGCAACGGCAGCATTGGCGATCCACAGCATGAACACGCAGACACCGATGGCGAAGCTGCGGATCTTGAGCGGGAAGATCTCTGCGAGCATCAACCAGACCAGCGGCCCGATCGTGCCCTGCATGCAGAAGACGAAGAGCACGACGAAGACGAGGATGAAGTATGCCTTGGCGGTGCCGTCCGGCAGCAGCAGTGCGGACAGTCCGACCAGGAGATGGAAGAGCGTCGTCAGTGAGAAGCCCGCGATCAGCATCGTTCGGCGATCGATCCGATTCATGATGAGCAGGCCGACCGTGATGCCGAGGACGCTGAAGAGGCCGTTGAGCGTGTTCGCGATGATGGCGGAGCTGCTCGAGAATCCGGCGTCGCCGAGGAGCTGGGTGCCGTAGTACATCACCGAGTTGATGCCCGTGAACTGTTGGAAAACACCGAGTCCCACACCGATGTAGATCAACCGTCGGATCCACCGCACCGACAGGTCGGCCGCGCCGCCGGTCTGCGAGAGCTTCTCCTCCTCGGCCAGCGCGTGCACCTCGGCCATCTCGGCCTCCGCACGCTCGGGGGACCGCACCTGCTTCAGCACCGCCAGGGCGTCGTCGTCCCGGCCCTGCGAGACGAGCCAGCGCGGACTCTCGGGCATCCGCAGCATGCCGAAGAACAGTGCGAACGCGGGCAACACGGCGACCAGCAGCATGTAGCGCCAGACGGAGTCGTGCTCGCCCCAGATGTTGAAGATGAGGGCGTTGATCACGAAGGCCGCGAACTGGCCGCTGACGATCATGACCTCGTTGCGCGTCACCAGGGAACCGCGGCGCTCGAACGGTGAGACCTCCGAGAGGTACACCGGCACGGTCGCGGACGCTCCGCCGACCGCGAGGCCGAGGATGAAGCGGAACACCGCCAGCACCTCCCACGACGGGGCGAAAACGCAGCCCAGAGTGCCGAGGACGAAGATGCCGGCCAGCATCAGGATGTTGTGCCGACGGCCGTACTTGTCCGACAGTCGGCCCCCGACCAGTGCGCCGATGGCCGCCCCGAAGATGAGGATGCTGACGACGAAGCCCTCGGTGAAGGCCGTGAGCGACAGGTCCTCCTTCAACGGCTCCAGCGCGCCGTTGATGACGCCCGTGTCGTATCCGAACAGCAGGCCACCGAAGGTCGCCACCACGGCGATGACGCCGAGGCGACGCGAGTGGGGACCGGGTGCGTCCGGCGGTAGTGCACTTCCCGTGCTGCTGACTTGCGAAGACATGACATCCCATCGTCGGCGTGGCGGGTCCGAGCCGCCCAGCGACGCTCGAACCATGTCTGTATGTCTTAACATAGTTTCCGCGCCCTGAGAAGTGGATCACATCATTTTCCCCTCGACACCGATGTATCTCTCAGTTGTTCAACTATTCAGAATCTGAGATGATCGGTCCGGCGATCCACGTCGAGAAGGGAGTGCCACCATGTCCGACGAGCCCGAGCGGGACAGCGAGCAACGCGCGTCTCCGTTGTCGTTCGTCCAGTTGTTCTTCGACGCGACGGTCGACACCACGTCGCCGGGACACCTCCCCGACGACGGACCCGACGACGCGGGCACATCGCCCCTGCGCTGATCAGCGATGCGCGAGCCCTGCGTAGAACGCGAGATGAGCGGCCGCGGCGTCGTCCCAACTCGTGCGGGCAGCCAGTGCGCGCCCGGCAGCGGCACGGTCGTCCGACGTCAGAGCGTCCTCGAGTGCGGCAGCCGTCCCCTCCGCGTCGCCGCCGTAGCGCACCGCGTCCCCGAACACCTCGCGGAACACGGGGAGATCCCGCACCACGACGGGAACCGAGGCGGCGAGAGCCTCCATCGCGGCCAGCCCGAAGCCTTCCTTGGTGGAGAGGAACGCGAATGCCGACGCGCCCGCGACGAGAGACGGGAGCACGTCGTGGTCGACGGTGCCGAGCACCCGCGGTACGGGCCCCTCGTCGCCTGTCGACCGACCGGCCTCCGGCCTGCCCGCCAGTTCCGCGAGTCGGGTGTCGAACTCCGCCCGGTACCCCCGGTAGTCGAACAACGTCTCACCGCCGGCGAACACCAGACCCACGTCCGGACACCGCTCTCGAAGCGCGGCGTGGGCCTCGAGCAGGTCGATGCTCCCCTTGCGCGGCTCGATGCCACCGACCGCGAGGACGTATCGGCCGAGACGGGTGCGCCACTCGTCGCCGCGTGCCGCCGCGAACCGAGCATGGTCGACCCCGTTGGGGATGACCGTCGGCGACAGCCCCCATCCCGCACGCACCTCGTCGGCCACGGCGCGCGAGACACAGATGCGGGCGAGGGGCTCGACGACCGCGCGCTCGTGGCAGGCGGCGAGTTCCGGTGTCGTGAACTCCTCGAGGTGGTGGATCGTGCGGACACAGCGTCCGACGGCGTTCGCGGTGATGCAGTCCTGGGCATGCACGACGTCGGCGTCACCCGGGTCGAATGCACTGCGCATCAGTACTATCGACCGCAGGATGCGATCGCCCACCGACTCGTCCTCGCGCGCCGGGAACGGAACGAGACGAACCGTCACCGCGGGATCGATCGCACGGTAGAAGCCCTCGTCGCCGCCGCGCGCCAGGGACCACACCGTCACGTCCGCTCCCGCGCGCGCCAGTGCTTCCGCCAGTTCGACGGTGTGGACCACTCCCCCTCGCGGTTTCGTCGAGTAGGTCAGGAGGGCGACACGCACGTGGTCTCCTTCGATGCCTGTGAGTGGTAGGTGTCCGGTCGTCGTTCGTCGAGGTGACGCAGCACCCGACGGGCCCGGTCCACCTCCGCGTCCACATCGATGTCGCAGCACGCCAGGCCACCCTTGTCTCGCGTCCGGCACAGGACCTCGCCGCCGGGACCGACGATCTTCGCCTGCCCGAGGAAGCGCAGAGATCCCGTCACCCCCGTGTGATTGGACGACAGCAGCACCACCTGATTCTCGGCTGCCCGGGCGGCGTCGTAGAGGTCGAACAGGCGAGACTGTCTGTCGTTGGCCAACTTCGACGCCCTGTCCGTCACACTGGCCGGCCACGCCGACAGCGCCGCGATGATGCGCGCACCGTCCAGAGCCAAGGTGCGCGCCGCCTCGGGGAATGTCTTGTCGTAGTCGATCAGCATGCCCATCCTGCCCACCGGCGTGTCGAACGCCGAGAACCGATCTCCCGCCGCATAGGCCAACGACTCCCCCGCCGGTTGGTGCACCTTTCGATGACGACCCAACACACCGTCGCCCGTGAGGCACACGGCGGCGTTGTAACGGACCAGGGCCGCCCTCTCGGTGTACCCCACGCACACGGTCATCGCACCGGCCGCAGCAGCGATCACCGCGAGCTCGGGTCCGTCCTCGTCGAGCGCCGGCGGCAGCTCCTCGAGATCGGGCCGCGCGAGATCACCGAGGTAACCGCCGAGGCAGGCGTCGGGCAGGACCAACAGGTCGATGCCCCGCTGATGGCCCTGCTCGATGATGCCCACGATCTTCTCGACGGACCGCTCGACGTCACGGCCGAAGTGTCCCGCGAGCGCCGCCGCCCGGATCGGCGCCATCTCGCGGTCAGACCGCCGCGGGCACGCGGGCGCCGACCGCCGGGGACATCTGCTCCGCGAGGTACTCCGCATCCCGTGCCACCGCCGCGAATCGGCCCGAGCCCCAGGTGTTCTGCCACGGCAGACCCAGGAAGTACAGGCCCTCCGCCGCGGTCACACCGCGGGTGTGAGCCGGGTGGCCCTCACCGTCGAACACCCCGACCTTCAGCCAGCGGTAGTCCCGGCGAAAGCCGACGGCCCACACGACGGACGTGACGCCCGCCGCCTCGAGATCGAGCTCGGTGGGTTCCGACTCGGGCCGCCAGACCGGTGTGTAGCGCTCCTCGACGGGAGCGTCGAGTCCCGCCCTGGCGATGTAGGCGTCGATGTCGTTCTTGATGCCCTCCGACACCGCGTCCGCCGCGTCGAGTGACTGTTCGAGTGTCGGCGCGAAACGCAGGACACCGTCCGAACCGACGTCGGTCAACCGCCCGTACAGCCGCATCCCGTCCAGCGCGAAGGCACGCAGGTCGATGTCGCGTCCGCCGTCCCGCCCGGTCACGTAGTGGTTCGTGCTCTCCCGCTTGGAGAGTCCGCCGGCGTGTTCGGAGATCGACACGTCGTACACCCCCATGTCCTGCAGCCACGCGACGCAGTCCCGTCCGCGGTAGAAGCGGGCGACACGAGGCGCGGACCCCGCGACGAGGTGCACCTGCCTGCCCTCGAGGTGCAGATCCTCGGCGATCTGCGCGCCGGACTGCCCGGTACCGACCACCAGGACCCCACCCGGAGGAAGCGCCGCCGCGCTGCGGTACCCCGACGAGTGGATCTGCGTGATCGTCTCCGGCACTCGCTCGGCGAGGCGTGGAATCCACGGGACGTGGTAGCCACCGACGGCCACCACGACCTGATCCGCGGTCATCGACCCGGCGGAGGTCGACACGACGTGGCCGCCGCCGGGTGCCTGCTGCACCGACAGCACCGCGACGTGTTCGCGGACCGGAGCGCCGAACGAGTCGGCGTAGCGACGCACGAAGTCGTACACCAGGTCTCGGGTCATGAATCCGTCGGGATCGTCGCCGTCGTAGGCGTACCCGGGCAGGACGCACTGCCAGTTCGGTGTCACCAGGGTGAAGTTGTCCCACCGCCCGTCCAGCCACTCGTGGGCGATGGTGTCCCGTTCGAGGACGACATGGTCGACACCGCGTCGGGTCAGGTGCCAGCTCATGGACAGCCCCGCCTGGCCCGCGCCGATCACGATCACGGTGTGATGCTCGGTCATCGCGCTCCTCCCAGGTCGAGCACGTGCACGGTGCCGCGGTCGAACGCCGCTGCGGTGGTCTCGATCTCGCGCAGAGTCGCCGCTGCCGAGGTACACGCGAAGCCGTACTTGGCCCGCACCCGGTCACTGGCCTCGGTGAGCGCGAGTCGACTGCGCTGCACGAAGTCGGAGATCTCGTAGCGCGTCCCGACCGTGAGATGGTCACGGACGACGAGTGACGGTGAGTAGCACTGTTGGCGGCACCCGTTGGGCCACTGGACGGTGAAGGTCATCTCAGGCACGGCTCATCACCCGGTCCACCCGAGACATGCTGTCGCCGTCGACGAGGGTCCCGTACACGGACGGACGGCGGTCCCGAAGGTTGTACATGCCACCTCCACGAGCCGCCGCGATCGCCTTCTGCACATCGAGAGTCGCTGTCGCCAGGCCGGGTTCGACGCCCGTGCCGGCGAGGATCTCCCCTCCCGGACCGACGATCTTGGCGCTGCACACGAAGTCCAGCGACCCGAAGGACCCGGCCTGATTGGACGCGATCCACACGACCTGGTTCTCCAGTGCTCGCGCCTGGTCGTAGATGTCGAAGCGCAGCTTCCATCGATCGTCGGCCATGTTCGCAGCGCGACCCGTTCGCGAGGTCGGCCATGCCGACAGCGAGGTGATGATCTCGGCCCCGTCGAGTGCGATCTCCCGCGCCGCCTCGGGAAACGCCTTGTCGTAACAGATCTGCATGCCCATCCGGCCGACCGGGGTGTCGAAGGCGCGGTACTCGGATCCCGCCGAGTAGCAGAGGTTCTCGCCCAGCGGCTGGTGCACCTTGCGGTACGAGCCCAGCACCCCGTCACCGTGCACCGTCACCGCGGCGTTGTACCGCGTGAGACCGTCCGCCTCACAGAAACCGAAGGTCACCACCATGTCCCCGGCCATCGCCGACACTCGCGCGATCTCCGGACCGTCCAGCTCGAGGGCCGGCGGCAGGTTCTGCAGCCGGGTGCGGCGCTTCTCCTCCGACTCGTCTCCGCCTCCCAGACTCGGGAGGTAGCCCCCGAGGCACGCCTCCGGCAGGACCAGCAGCGCGCTGCCGCGTCGCCGTGCTTCCGCGATGGTGCGCTCGATGGTGGCGTACGACTCGTCCATGTCGCGGCCGAAGCGCTCGGACGCCACCGAGAGAGTTACGTCGTTCATGCTGGTCCCAATCCTGTGACTGCGGCGGAGACCGCCGAGGTGGTGGCGCCGTCGGGCCACCGCAAGGTGAATCCCGGCTCCGAGGTGAGGCGGCCGCAGGCGGCCGATGTCGCCGGACCGGCCGGCGGGAGCCGACGTCCGGGGCGGTCCGCGGTGATCATCGCGAACCCGGGGAAGCACGTGATCCATCGGCCGAGGTCGGCACCGCCGGGTCGGGGTATGCGGGCGACGTCGATCTCGGCGCCCGTACCGGATGCCTCGGCCAGCATGCCGACGGTGCCCGCGAGCCCCGCCATGCTGACGTCCTTCGCCGCACGAGGAGCTGCCCGGGCCACGAACGAGCCCATCTCGCGGAGGTCCGACCCGGAGCGTGCGGAGGTCGAATCCCACTGCAGGCCGTGGTAACCGGGTCGCCAGCCGCCCCCGAGGTCGGCGGTGAGACTCAGCTCGTCACCGACCTCACCGCCGCCCGCACGCACCGGCGACGACGTCCGTCCGAGTGCCGTGACCGACAGCGCCGCCGGCACACCCACCTGGGTGTGGCCGCCGAGCACGGGAACCCCCCACGCGTCACTGGCGCGGGCGAGGCCCCGGATCACGCGGGTGAGGAGCGACGTCGTCGGAGCGCCGACGGCGTCCAGCATGCCCACCGGGGTCGCACCCATGGCGGACAGATCGTTCAGATTCACCAGGGCGGCACACCATCCGGCCCACTCCGGGTCGCGCTCGACCATCGAGGGCACGATGGCGTCGCACGCGGCGATGATGTCGGAGCCGGGCACCGGCACTCCGTCGTCGCCTCGGAAACCACTCGCCCCCAACCCCAGTGGCGCAGTGGCCAGGGGCGCCAGCACAGTTGCGAGCACGGCCTTGGTCGACCGGACGAGACGTGCCACCGTGTCGATGGTCCAGCGCATCGTCTCGTGCGGGGCGCCGGCCAGCACGGTGGGGCCGGTGGCGGTCCACCCGAGCGCCGTGAACATCGGGACGTGGCGAGACTGCACGGTGGCGTCGAACCGCACCACCCCGGCCGTCTCCACATGAGCGCAGGCGGCTCGGATCAGAGCGGGTCCCACTGCGCGACTACGCTTCTCCCGCGCGACGACGAGGCGGCTGCCCGACCACCATCCCAGGTCGACGTCCGTGCAGGGAGCCACCCGGACCCCGCCGAGGACGGTGCCGTCGGGGGCGGTCGCGAGAAGGACGACCGCGCGCGGATCGTCGTCGACGCCGTCCCGGTCGGTACCCGAGAACAAGCCCTGCTCGACGACGAACGACTCGCGTCGAAGACGGTGATAGGCGGCGAGATCGGCCGCCGACTCGGCCGGCCGGACGAGGAATGGGGCAGCGCCGACGGTGGGTGCCCCGGTGAGGATCGACAGTTCGGTGCTCATGTCAGCCACCCATCGTCTGCAGGACGCTGCACGCACCACACGCTGCGCACCCGGCCTTCTGGTCGGTCCCCAGCATCTCCGCGTCCACCAGTGCCGCGGCCACCCGAGTGCTCACGTCCGTCAACAGCTCGGCGGACGGCGCCCCGGCCCCGTCGACGTCCACCGCGAGGGTCCCCGGGTGTGGCCGGAACGGGACGACGAAGGGATAGACCCCCATCGCGATCAGCTCGGTGGCGCCGCGAACCACCTCGTCCGGGTCCTCGCCGAGCCCGACCAGCAGATACGTCGACACCTGGTTGCGTCCGAAGACACGCACCGCCTCCACCCATGCCGCGCGGTACTCGTCGAGCGAGACCGACGCCTTGCCCGGCATCCAGCGGCGCCGCACGTCCTCGTCCAGGGACTCGACGTGGATACCGATGGACCGTGCGCCGGCGTCGTACAACTCGGTGAGGGTCGCGAGATCACCGGGCGGTTCGCACTGCACCTGGATCGGCAGGTCGGGGAGCACGGCGCGCACCGCGCGGACGCAGCGTGCCAGGTGCAACGCCCCGCGATCTCGGCCCGCCGAGGTCCCGGTCGTCATGACCATCTGGGTGATGCCGTCGAGTCGCACCGCCGCCTCGGCCACGGCGGCGAGATCGGCGGGCTTCTTCACCGCCACGGTGGCGCCGCTGCGCAACGACTCCTCGATGGAGCAGAACCGACACCGTTGCGACTCGTCGTAGCGAATGCAGGTCTGGACCACGGTCGTGGCCAGCACCCCCTTGCCGTGGAGCTTGGCGAGCTTCTCGTAGGGCACACCGTCGTCGGTGGTGAGGTCGTAGAAGGCCGGCCGGGCGATGGCGGCGATGTCCAGTCCGATGTCGTCCCCGTCGAACAGCACCCGATCGCCGTCCAGGACGTAGGGGCTCGACGGATTGCGGGGCAGCGCTGCACCGAGTCCGTCGATGCTCACGTGGCCGTCGTCGCTCGGTCCCGCACCCGCGGTGCGGCGCACCGGTGGGGTCCCACGGATACCGAGCAGGGCCAGATCGACCCGGTGGTTCCTGGTCGAGCGGGAAGGCCGGAGGCCGGTCGGGGTCTGCAGTCGAACGTCGGACATCGCCGTCTCACCTCAGACCATGTACGTGGAGTTGATGATCGCGCCCTTGCGGGCGTAGTGGATCAACGCGTCCTGCACGTCCAGCGGGTGCGCGGGCACGACGCCCTCGATGAGGTCTTCCTCGCGGCCGCCGTGCAGCGCGAGCCCGAATCGGCAACAGAACACGGTGCCGCCCTCCGAGATGAACGTCGCGAGAGCGTCGTTGATGTTCTGCTCGCCGGGGAAACCGGAGTCTCCGGTGGTGGGGAAGCCGCGGGTCGCCAGGCAGTTGATGGCACCGGGACCGTAGAAGTACATCGCCGACTCGTAGCCCTTGCGCAGAGCGCGCGTCGCCTGCAGCACGGCGACGAAGCTCACCGACGACTCGTGGGCGATGCCGTGCACGAGGGTGAAGTACGACTCGCCGTCCTCCGCCTTGTAGTCCGGGAAGATCTTGGTTCCGCCGTAGATGTTGCTGCCCTTGGGGAGTGACGGGTGCGGGATCTCGGCGAGTGAGGCGGACATGTTTTCGAGGATGGTCTGATCGAACGCGGCCACGGGAACCTCCGGAAGATGAGTGAGCGAGTACTCGGGTGCGGAGACGTCCGTCCCGCTGACACCAGTACAGGCCCGCTCGATGTCCGGATGGTCACCCGCGGAACAACGCCCTGTTTCGTCCTGCTCACTCGCGTAACCCCGACGACACACCGCCGCGTTACCGTCGGAGTGTGGTCGACGCCTCGGGTGCCCGACGCCTCCTCGCACTCGCGCACGTCGCGTCGCGAGTCGAGGCGGGCCCACCCGTGCCGCCGGCGACGAGAGTGACCGTGCACTTCCATCCCGATCGGCTCGTGGCCGGCCGACCATTGCTCGAGGTGCTGATCGAGGAGAACCTGTACCGATCGCAGTTCGTCACCGGCACGAGCAACGGCGGGTTCGATCCTGCGCCCGGCGGTCGTCGCCACGCATGGGAGTCCCGGATGTTCGGTGGGGCGTACGACCACGGCCCGGCATCGGAGCGCCCGATCTACGGCTCGCTGAATCACCGCCTGGAGCCCGCGGGCGGATCGGTGCGCTTCGGCTCCTCCCACCTGGTGCTCCGCGGAGACGTGCTGCCCCGGACCACCTTCTGCTACCCCGATTCCGTCCACGAGCCGACAGCCTTCGGCACCGGTGAGCGCATGCCACTCGTCGAGACGGCACTCTCCCACCACGACGTCGACGTGCTCGACGACTACATCGAGGCCCATGTCCACGGACCGCTACGACTCGACACCGATGTCGAGGCACTCGTTCTCGACCCGTCGTTCCGCGGGACCGAGCTGGACGCGATCGTATGCCGGGCACCCGTTCCGGTGCGGTGGCACCACGGGTTCGAGCTGACATCGAGTCGGTTCGATCACTGCGCCGACTACCGCGGACCACACATCGCCGACCTCGCACGGTCCGTGGCGAGAGACGGGCGTCTCACCGCGTGCATCGTCGGTCAGGCCGCGAACACCGGTGAGCACGACGATCAGCACATCAAACAGCTCTGGCACTGCGTCGCGCGCTTCGGACACGACTGGTCCGACCGTCCGGGGGCCGCAACCTCACCTGCCGAGGGACGAATCGGACGGGGATAAACTGGGCTCACCATGCTCACACCCATCACGGTCGCCCTCTACGTGCTGCCACTCGTCGCCGCGGTCTGGGCACTGGTGAAGCTGATCCGCAATCAGGCGCTGCTCCTCGCGAACCGCGGTGACCGCGTGTTCTTCCGGTTCCTCGTCGGCATCGAGCTGCTCGTGCTCGCGCAGGCCGTGGTCGGTTTCGTCGCCCTGGCCACCACCGACCGCGATGTGCACACCGTCACCTTCGGCGCGTACCTCATCGGTCTCGCACTGCTGCTGCCCATCGGTGTGTGGTGGTCTCTCGGGGACCGCAGTCGCGGCGGCACCGCCGTCCTGATCGTCGTCACCCTCACCCTCGCGGTGATGGTGCTGCGTCTGAACCAGATCTGGGCCGGCCATGCCTGACACCGCACGCACGGACCTGCAGACGGCCACCCGGTCCGGCATCGGGCGCGTCCTCATCGCCCTCTACGCCCTGTTCTCCGTCGCCGCCGCGTCGCGCTCGGCGGTGCAGATCGGGACCCGGTTCGACGACGCACCGGTCGCGTACCTGCTGTCCGCGTTCGCCGCCCTGGTCTACATCGTCGGCACCGTGTGTCTCGCACGAGCCTCCGTGGTGTCGCGCCGCATCGCGACCATCTCCTGCGTCGTCGAGATAGTCGGTGTGCTCGCCGTCTCGATCGCCAGTTACGCCGTGCCGCAGGAGTTCCCGGAGCCCACGGTGTGGTCGCACTTCGGATCGGGCTACCTGTTCATCCCGGTGATCCTGCCGATCGCGGCGCTGTGGTGGCTGCGCCGGACGGACACCGGTAGGGCGGGGACCACACCCGTGGCGTGACTACCCCAGCTTCGCCAGGTTGGTCACACTCGTGCGCACGTCCGACTCCAGCACCTTTGCGACGACCCCGCCGATCGGGCCGGACAGCAACCCGCCGCGGAAGTTCGCGTCGAGGGTGAACTCCGATCCGGCGCCCTTCGGCGCGACGGACATCTTCAGATCGATCTTGATACCGCCCTTGCCTTTGCCGAGCAGCGCGATCTCGTAGGGCTTGTCGTACTCGGTGATCGTCCAGGTGATCACGTTGCGGAAACCCTTGACCTTGATCAGCGAGTCGATGGTGACGCCTTCCTTCAACGTGTCCGGCACGGGGCTGCGCCATCCACCGAAGATGGTCATCCACTCCTGGAAGCTGGACAGATCGGACGCCCTGGCCCACGCCTCGTCCGGTGTCATCGTCGAATCCACCGTCACGTTCACTCCGGCCACGCGGCCCTCGCTTCCTGCCTCGTCGGTCCCGCGCGCGGGTCCTGCCACCGAGCGTGGCACCGCCCTCGAACATACCCAGCTCGCGAAGCACGCAATCTATCCTGAACCCATGGCATCGCTGGAGGTCGCGGGGCGACAGATCGCCCTGACCAACGTCGACAAGGTGCTGTGGCCGGAGACGGGCACCACCAAGGGCGAGGTGATCGACTACTACGTCGACATCGCGCCCGCGATGCTCCCCCACCTTCTCGGACGCCCGGTCACGCGGAAGCGATGGCCGAACGGGGTCCAGGCAGGCTCGTTCTTCGAGAAGAACCTCGCCGCGTCGGCTCCGGACTGGCTCGATCGACGACGTCTGCACCACTCGGACCGCGTCGTGGTCTACCCCGTCTTCCACACCGCCGCCGATCTCGCGTGGCTGGGACAGCAGGCTGCGCTGGAAGCCCATGTGCCGCAATGGACTTTCGACGGCGACGAGCAGGGCAAAGCCACCCGCATCGTCTTCGATCTCGATCCGGGCGAGGGCGTCGACCTCGACACCTGCGCGACCGTGGCCTGTGAGGTACGAGCGATGATCACCGACATCGGGCTCACCGCCCACCCCCTCACCAGTGGTAGCAAAGGCATACACCTGTACGTCCCGCTGGAGAAGCCGGTCTCGTCGTCCGGTGCCTCGACCGTCGCGAAACGCGTTGCGACGCTTCTCGAGGAGAAGATGCCCGATCTGGTCACCGCATCGATGTCGAAGGCTCTGCGGCCCGGGAAGATCTTCCTGGACTGGAGTCAGAACAACGGCAAGAAGACCACCATCGCGCCGTACTCGCTGCGCGGACGCGACCGCCCTACCGTCGCGGCTCCGCGGACGTGGGACGAGCTCTCCGGCGGCGGTCTCGCCCAACTGAGCTTCGAGGAGGTGCTCGCTCGCTTCCACCGGGACGGCGATCTGCTCGCCGGCCTCGATCCGGAGCCGGAGGCGTCGACGATCACCGACAGCCTCGGTCCGTACCGCGGCAAGCGGACTGCCTCGCGCACACCGGAACCCGTCCCGACGACATCGACGACTCGGGAATCCGCGGACCCGATCTTCGTCATCCAGGAACACCACGCACGTCGACTCCACTACGACTTCCGACTCGAGCGCGACGGCGTGCTGGTCTCGTGGGCGGTCCCGAAGAATCTGCCGACGGACGAGAAGAAGAACCATCTCGCCGTGCACACCGAGGACCATCCGATGGACTACGCATCCTTCGAGGGGACCATCCCGCAGGGCGAGTACGGCGGCGGCGAGGTGAGCGTCTGGGATCACGGCACCTTCATCACCGAGAAGTGGCGGGACGACGAGGTCATCGTCGAACTCGCGGGTGAGCGCGTCGCGGGCCGGTACGCACTGATCCGGACCGACCGGGACCAGTGGCTCGTGCACCGGATGACATCGCGCCCCCAGCCGACACGCACGGAACTGCCCCAGCACCTGCGGCCGATGCTGGCGTCCGCCGGAACGCTGTCCGGACTCGAAGCCGACGAGTGGTCGTTCGAGGGGAAGTGGGACGGCGTCCGCATCGTCGCGACCCTCGACCACGGGGACGTCGTGCTCGAGAGTCGGACCGGACAGGACCTCACGCGCCGCTACGCGGGGATCACGGCGCTCGCCGCGGATCTGTCCGACCATGCGGTCGTACTGGACGGTGAGGCCGTGGTCTACCGCGCGGACGGAGTCACCAGCTTCCAGGCACTGCAGGACGCGCATCCCGACGACGTGCAGTTCATCTGCTTCGACATCCTCCACCTCGACGGCACGGATCTGACGGGCAAGAAGTTCACCGACCGGCGCAAGATCCTCGAACTGCTCCTGACCGGCCTCGAGACGGCGACCGTCTCGCCGCTCCTGCCCGGCACAGCGGCGGGAGCACTGTCCGAGAGCGAACGCCGCGGGTGGGAGGGCATCGTCGCGAAGCGGCGGGACTCGACCTACGAGGTGGGCCGACGCAGCACCTCGTGGATCAAGGTGAAGAACTGGCGGACGCAGGAGGTGGTCATCGGCGGATGGCGCGCCGGCAAGGGTTCCCGCACCGGGAGCATCGGGTCGCTCCTGCTCGGCATCCCGTCGGAGAACGGACTGCACTACGTCGGGCGCGTCGGCACCGGGTTCACCGAGCGCCAGCGCGCGGACCTGCTGACACTGCTGCGCCCCAGCGTCGTCGACGAGTCACCGTTCGACGAACCTCTCCCCACCGCCGACCGCCGCGATGCGACGTGGGTGGCCCCCACCGTCGTCGGCGAGGTGCGGTTCTTCGAGTGGACGGACGGCGGCTCGTTGCGCCATCCGAGCTGGCGGGGCCTGCGTGAGGACAAGACCGTCGAGGACGTTCACCGCGAGGACTGAGCGCTCCCACTCGAGTGGGCAAAGTTTGGACCTTACACAAGAACCCTCGAATACGGTTGTCGCCGTCGTGTCGCTTGCTTACGGTTCGATCACGGGGCCGGGGCGCCGTTTCCCGAGTGGAACCGTGCGCTCGGGCAGTGTTCAATGTGGCTGTCGTTCGATAACCGCACAGTCGGTTCGTAGGAGTGTTCCAGTGAGATCCATTCGTCGCCTCGTGCTCGCCGCGGTCACCGCAGCCGTCGTCGCTGCCGCCCTTCCGGGGACCGCAGCCGCAGACGCCCAGTACCCGACCCCCAATGCCGACCCGTTCTACTCCGTGCCGGGCGACATCGCCGGGCTCGCACCGGGCACGATTCTCGCCAGCCGTCCGATGCCCAACCCGCCCAACTTCATCGGCGTGTCGACGTGGCAACTGGCGTTCCGCAGCACCGGCAGCGAGGGCAACCCCATCGTCGGTGTCACCACCGTCTTCGTCCCACTGGGGAAGGCGCCCGACGGCCCGCTGCTCTCCTACCAGCAGATCGTCAATGCTCTCGGCCTGAAGTGCGCGCCCTCGCAGGCGTTGTGGTCGACCGACCCGAACGTCGTCATCCGCGACGCCGCCGCCTTGAACGCGGTGTTCACCCGCGGCTGGTCGGTCTCGATGCCGGACCACCTCGGCCCCAACAGTGCCTACGGTGCCGCCAAGCTGGGCGGTCAGATCACGCTGGACGGTATCCGCGCTGCCAAGAACTTCGATCCGCTGCAGCTGCGCAACAGCCCCGTCGGCATGGGCGGCTACTCCGGCGGCGGCATGGCCACCGCCTGGGCAGCCGCGTTGGCACCCTCGTACGCACCCGAGTTGAACATCGTGGGCAGCGCCCAGGGTGGCGTTCCGATGAACCTGTTGAAGATGGCCTACATGCTCGGCGAGAACACACCGCACCCCGTGTTCGGGCTGGCACTGGCCGCGGCGATCGGTCTCGGTCGCGAGTACCCGGACCGGATGCCCGTGTCGCAGAACCTGACTCCCCAGGGCACGTCGATGATGAATCAGATCGCCGACTCCTGCACCAACGACATCCTGGCCGTGGGCGCCAACCACAGCGCCGCAGAGATCACCGCGAACAAGTCGGTGTTCGCAGATCCGCAGGGCCGTGCCGTCGTGGAAGAGAACAGTGTCGAGCTCTACCCCGGCGTTCCGCGCGCACCGATCTTCGAGTGGCACAGCCCGACCGACGGGCTCATCCCCGTCGACGCCATCGACAGCACCACCGCCCGGTACTGCAGCGCCGGCGCTCGAGTGCAGACGCTGCTCACCCCGACACCCGACCACCTCAGTGGCGCGTTGCTCGGGCTGCCGTCCGCACTGCAGTGGCTGAACGATCGCTTCGCCGGCCTGCCTGCACCCAGCACCTGCTGATCGCGGAGGGTCAGGCGCGGACCGGTTCGTCGAACTGCGTGCGGTAGAGCTCGGAGTAACGACCCGAGTTCGCCAGCAGTTCGGTGTGCGTACCGCGCTCGACGACGCGGCCGTTCTCGATGACCAGGATGAGATCGGCCGCCCGGATGGTGGAGAGCCGGTGCGCGATGACGATGGACGTCCGTCCCTCCAGTGCCTCGGCGAGTGCCTCCTGCACCGCGGCCTCGGAAGTGGAGTCCAGTGACGCGGTGGCCTCGTCCAACACGACGACGGTGGGACGCGCCAGCAGCAGGCGAGCGATGGTGACGCGTTGACGCTCACCACCGGAGAAGCGATAGCCGCGCTCGCCGACCACGGTGTCCAGGCCGTCCGGCAGCGACAGCACCAACTCCTCGAGACGCGCACGCCGCAGCGCGGACCAGATCTCCTCCTCCGTCGCATCCGGGTGCGCCAGGGTGAGATTGGAGCGCAACGTCTCGTGGAACAGGTGGCCGTCCTGCGTCACCATGCCGACGGTGCGCCGGATCGATTCGGCCGTCAGATCCCGCACGTCGACGTCACCGATGCGCACGGCACCGGAATCCACGTCGTACAGCCGCGAGACGAGCTGCGCGATGGTCGACTTTCCTGCACCGGACGAGCCGACCAGGGCCACCATGTGTCCGGGCTCGGCGCGGAAGGACACCCCGTGGAGCACCTCCTCGCCGCCGCGAGCATCCAGGACGGACACGTCCTCCAGAGACGCCAGTGACACCTTGTCGGCCGACGGATAGGCGAAGCGGACGTCGTCGAACTCGACGGTGACCGGGCCCTCCGGAACCGCCCGGGCGTCGGGTTTGTCGGTGATGAGCGGATCGAGGTCGAGGATCTCGAAGACCCGCTCGAAGCTCACCACGGCGCTCATGATGTCGACGCGGGCGCTCGCCAGTGCGGTGAGCGGCGCGTACAGCCTGGTCAGAAGCAGCGCGAGAGTCACGACCGACCCTGCGTCGAGCTGCCCCCGCAGCGCGTAGAAGCCACCGAGGCCGTAGACGAGCGCGAGTGCCAGCGCGGACACGAGGGTCAGCGCCGTCACGAAGACGGTCTGGACCATGGCCGACCGCACGCCGATGTCGCGGACGCGGCCCGCCCGCAGCGCGAACTCGGCCGACTCGTGGTCCGGGCGTCCGAACAGCTTGATCAGTGTCGCGCCGGGAGCGGAGAAACGCTCCGTCATCTGCGTCGACATGGCCGCGTTGTGCGCGGCGGCCTCACGCTGCAGACGGGCGAGCCGAGTGCCCATCCTGCGGGCCGGGAGCACGAAGATCGGCAACAGCAACAGTGCCAGCAGGGTGATCTGCCAGGAGATCCCGAGCATGACGACGAGGGTGAGCAGCAGCGTCACGAGGTTGCTGACGACACCCGACAGCGTGCCGCTGAAGGCGCGCTGCGCCCCGATGACGTCGTTGTTCAGCCGCGAGACCAGGGCACCGGTGCGCGTGCGTGTGAAGAAGGCGATGGGCATCTTCTGCACGTGGTCGAACACGCGAGTACGAAGGTCGAGGATGAGGTTCTCGCCGATCCGCGCCGAGAGCCACCGGTTCATCAGCCCCGTACCGGCATCGAGCAACGCCACGATCGCGATGATGACGGCCAGCACGAGGACCGTCCCGTACGCGCGGCCCTGCACGATCGCGTCCACGACACGGCCGGCCAGCACGGGCGTCGCAACGGCCAGGACCGCCGCGACGACGCTGAGGATCAGGAACCCGACGAGCAGGGAGCGCAGGGGTCGCGCGAACACCATGATCCGCCGCACGGTCACCCGGGAGAACGGTCGGTGATCGTCGCCGTTGGTGTGCATCGATCGGTACATCTGGTTCCACGCGGTCATTTCCATACTCATGTGGAACCTCCTGTTACTCGTCACGATCTCTGCACACCCACGGCGCGGCCCGTTCACCTGCACTGAGGGCAACCCCCGCGCTGCCCCGCTCATTCCGTGGTCAGGCCGCGGCGACCTGCTCCCGTGCAGGTTCGAGAGCCTGCGCGACGATATCGGCGACGTCCGACATGGGCCGGACGTCGACGGCAGCCCGTACCTCGGCCGGCACGTCGTCGAGATCGGGCTCGTTCCGCGCGGGAACGAACACGGTGGTGAGTCCGGCGCGCTGAGCGGCGAGCAATTTCTGCTTCACCCCACCGATCGGGAGTACCCGACCGTTCAGGGAGACCTCGCCCGTCATGCCGACGTCGGACCGCACGGGACGGCCCGTCGCCATCGACACCAGCGCGGTGACCATCGTGACGCCCGCGGACGGGCCGTCCTTCGGTACGGCGCCTGCCGGCACGTGGATGTGGATCGCCTTGTCCAGCGCCGTGGGGTCCACCCCGAGTTCCGCCGCGTGCGACCGCACGTAGGAGAGCGCGATCTGCGCCGACTCCTTCATGACATCGCCGAGCTGACCGGTGAGGGCGAGGCCGGCGGTGTCACCCGTCGAGCTCGCCTCGATGAACAGGACGTCGCCGCCCAGACCGGTCACGGCCAGGCCCGTCGCGACACCGGGGACCTCGGTGCGTTCGTGTGCCTCGGGGGTGAAGCGGGGCCGTCCGAGGTAGGTGACCAGATCGGGCTCGTCCACCGTGATGGGCCGCTCGTCTTGCGCCAGCACGGTCGCCACCTTGCGCAACGCCTTCGCCAGCAGTCGCTCGAACTGACGGACACCGGGCTCACGGGTGTAGTCGGCGGCGATCGTGCGGAGTGCAGCGTCCGTGACGGTCACCTCGGCATCGGTCAGTGCAGCGCGGTCGACCTGCCGCGGGAGCAGGTGGTTCCGTGCGATGACGACCTTGTCGTCCTCGGTGTAGCCGTCGATGGTCACCAGTTCCATACGGTCCAGCAGCGCTGTCGGAATCTGGTCGATCACGTTGGCGGTCGCCAGGAACACCACGTCCGACAGGTCGAGATCGAGGTCCAGGTAATGGTCACGGAACGTGTGATTCTGAGCCGGATCGAGGACCTCGAGCAGCGCCGCCGCGGGGTCACCGCGGAAGTCCGATCCGATCTTGTCGATCTCGTCCAGCAGGACGACGGGATTCATCGAGCCTGCCTCGGCGATCGCACGCACGATCCGGCCCGGCAGGGCTCCGACGTACGTACGCCGGTGTCCGCGAATCTCGGCCTCGTCGCGCACGCCACCGAGGGCGACGCGAACGAACTTGCGGCCCAAAGCCTTCGCCACCGACTCGCCCAGCGAGGTCTTGCCGACGCCGGGAGGACCGGCCAGCACCATGACGGCACCGGATCCACGTCCGCCCACCACCGTCAGACCGCGTGAAGCGCGCCTCGACCGGACGGCCAGGTACTCGGTGATGCGGTCCTTCACGTCGTCGAGTCCGTGGTGGTCGGCATCGAGAACGGCGCGCGCTGCCACGATGTCCGTGCTGTCGTCGGTCGTCACCGTCCACGGCAATTCCAGGACCGTGTCCAACCACGTTCGGATCCAACCACTCTCGGGACTCTGATCGCTCGAGCGCTCCAGCCGGCCCACCTCGCGCAGCGCCGCCTCACGAACCGAGTCGGGCAGGTCTGCGGATTCGACGCGTCCGCGGTAGTCGTCGGCACCGTCGGGTTCGCCCTCGCCCAGCTCCTTGCGGATGGCGGCGAGTTGCTGGCGCAGCAGGAATTCCTTCTGAGTCTTCTCCATGCCGTCGCGGACGTCGCCGGCGATCTTGTCGGTCACCTCGATCTCGGCGAGGTGGTCGGTGATCCAGCCGGTGAGAACGGTGAGTCGGGTCGCCACGTCGGGGGTCTCGAGCAACTGCCGCTTCTGGACGTCGGTGAGCCACGACGCGTAACCGGCGGTGTCGGCCAGCGCAGACGGATCCGTCATCCGGTTCACGGTGTCGATCACCTGCCAGGCGTCGCGACGCTGCAGCATCGCGAGGACCAGCTTCTTGTAGTCGGCCGCCTGCGCGCGCACCTCCTCGGTGGGCTCGGGTTCCGACACGAGCTCGGCCTCCACCCAGAGGGCCGCGCCGGGGCCGCTCACGCCGGACCCGATGTGCGCACGCTTCTCCGCCTTCAGCACCGCAGCCGGCTCACCGGTCGCGAGACGGCCGACCTGCACGATCGTCGCCACGACACCGTAGGCGGGGTAGCGGTCGTCCAGTCGTGGGGCGATCAGCAGAGTGCCGTCGGCGCTGGTCCGCGCGGCGTCGACCGCAGCGCGGGCAGCGTCGTCCAGTTCGACCGGCACGACCATGCCGGGCAGGACGACGGGGTCGGTCAGGAACAGAACGGGCAAGCGAGTCGATTCGCTCATGGGGTCCTCCAAGGTTGCGCGTGATCAGCTCAACTTGGCGGTGGGCCCCGGTGTTCCCGCAGATGAGGGCGTTCGCTGGAGGCGGACATGGCGGGCCCGAGAGTGGTTCCCGCAGGCGTTCCATGCTCCCGCAGCGGCTGCAACCACTACGGCGAGGCGGAACACCCGCGGGAACGGTCAGCCGGCGGCGCTCACTCGCTCAGCGTCACGTCCACGCCGGTGACGGTCTTGAGGAACGGGCAGATCGACCGTGCCTGCTCGAGCACGTCGCCCGGGTTGTCGACGCCCGGCAGTGTCACGCCGAGGCGGTAGGCCGCGTCGTAGCCCGCGCCGTCCGCGGAGGACAACGTCACCTGTCCCTCCACCGATGCACCCTCGAGGGATCCACCCGCGGTACCGACTGCGATGCGCAGCGACTCGAGCAGGCACGAGCTCAGCGCAGCGGCCATCAACTGTTCGGGGTTGGTCGCCCCACCCGGACCCCCGAGGTCGGAGGGCTCGTGGACATCGAGGGAGAGCACGTCGTCGCTCGAGGAGATCGATCCGTCGGTGGCGGTGACAGTGGCGGTGTACAGGTCTTGACTCATGCCTGCCGGGTGTCCGCGAACCGCTGTCCGCAAACCACCGAGGTCAGGAGTGCTCGGCGAGGAAGCCGAGCACCTCGTCCTCGAACTTCCGCGGCTCGTCGAGAAACAGTGCGTGACTGCTGTTCTCGAACACGACGGTGCGCGCGCCGGGAATCGTGTCACCCACGTACTGTGCCGCTTCCCACGGAAACGCCTTGTCGTGCTTGCCCACCATGACCAGCGACGGCAGCTCGAGTGCCGGCAGCAGATCGCGCCAGTCGTGATGGGTGTGGTCCGCCATCACCGCGTTGCGCGCCTCCGAGGAGATCTTCGTCATCTCCGCGAGGAGGACCTCGACACGCTCTGCGGGGAGGTCGGTGGCGGTGATCTCGTCGAGCTGTTCGCGGTCGAAGTTCTCGCGGTCGTACGTCACACGGCCCTGCACCGCGGCCAGCGACGCGTCGTCGAAGATGCTGGTGTGCGCCAGGGTCCACTCGGGCGTCCGGTACTGGCGAGGAGTCTGCGCGACGTAGATCGCCTGCGCCAGCATGTCGGTGCCGAACAGCTCCTGGTAGCTCCAGATCACGGGACAACCCAGTGACCACCCCAGAACGGTGACGTCCGTCAGCTCCAGCCCCACGAGCAGATCGCGGAGGTCCTTGGCCAACCTCGACACCCGGTAACCGTGGCCCGGGTCCTCGGAATCACCGTGTGCGCGCAGATCGACGGTGATCACACGGGCATGCTCGGCGAGCCGATCGACACTGCCGTCGAAGAAGCGGCCGCTGAATCCCCACCCGTGCAGCATCACGAGCGGCTGTCCCGTTCCCTGGTCGGTGTAGTGCAGGACTGTGCCGTCGCTGACGGTCCACGTACTCATCCTGCTGAGATACCCCACCGGACACCTGCGGTAACGGTGCGATCACGCACCCACGCCGAAGGTGCCGTCCGGCGCTACAGTGCGAGACACCAGCCGAGTCGCCCGTCAGGAGAGACCAGTGAGCGGTCCCACGCCCGAGTACGGCCAGCAGCCCGAGTACGGCGGGCAACCGCCGTACGGTCAGCAGCCTCAGTACGGTCAGCAGCCTCAGTACGGTCAGCAGCCCGGTTCCGGCGGGCAGTACCCACCACCCGGCGGCTACGACGGCGGCTACGGCCAGCCCCCGGTCAGCCCGAAGAACGGCGTGGGAATCGCGGCGCTGATTCTCGGCATCCTGTCGATCCTGGCCTTCTGGACCTTCGGATTCGGCATCTTCCTGGGCATCATCGCCGTGGTGCTCGGCGTGCTCGGCCGCGGCCGAGTCAAGCGCCGCGAAGCCACGAACGGCGGCGTCGCCACGACGGGGCTGGTGCTGGGTGTCCTCGGCATCATCGGTGGCGCGGTGTTCATCGCCCTGACCGTGTGGGTGTTCAACGAGGTGGGAGTCGGCGACCTCGCGACCTGCCTCAGCGACGCCGGTGGCGACGCGACACGGGTCGAGCAGTGCCAGCAGCAGTTCACCGACAATCTGGAGAACCAGTTCTCGGTGACCCTGACGCCCGCTCCGACGCCGTGACAGGTGCGGAAGGGTTGACCGCGCGGTCGATCGGGCACACCGGTGCTCATGAGTGATTCCGTGAACGAGCCCGTCGACACCGCATCCATCGACCCGCGCGAGGAGTCCAAGGGCACGGGTGCGGACACTGCACAGAGTCCGGACGAGCGCGACGAGGCCGTGCGCGAGTTCGACAACCATGCCGAGGCCGAGCCGGCGCCGACCCTCGATCGGAGTGAGGCCGCCGTGGACGAGGGCAAGGATCTGCCCGCCCCGAGTCCGCGCGACGTGACCGCCGGCGACAAGGACGACAAGCAGACCGCTCGCCAGGAATGAGCCTCTGCTCTAGAAGAGCGTGACGGGTTCCTGTGCGCCGACCGGCTCGCACGGCGTCAGCGAACCGTCTCGGATCCCGCGCGCAGCGATTCCTGCCAGCTCGTCCGCCATCTCGTTGAACTGGTTGCCCACGTGTCCGCGGACCCAGCGGAACCGCACCGGACCCTCGCGCTCGGTGATGGCACGGTCGATCGCGCGGACCAGTTCCAGATTGCGCACCGGCCCACCCGTGGACGTGCGCCAGCCCTTGCGCTTCCACCCGGCGAGCCACTCCGACGCACACTTGATGGCGTACTGACTGTCCGACTCGATGAGCATCGGCTCCGGACCCGGATGCGCGGCCACGGCCTCGTACAACGCCCTGAGCTCGGCGATCTGATTCGTGCCGGACGCTTCTCCGCCGGAGGCGGACGGGCCGGTGTGGTCGACCCAGGCCCAGCCGATGGCCCCGCCGGGGTTCTTCAGGCACGAACCGTCGGTACTCACGATGATCACCCTCGAGACAGTACGGCCGAGGACCGACAATTCCGTGGTCCCGCGCCGAGCGCACACCCTGTCCACGGCTCGGCCTACTCTCGAACGTGAACCATCAGCCCAGACTTCGATCTGGACCGACACAGGGAGACGCCACGTGACCTCGCCGACCGACGATCGATCCGCCACCGAGATCCCGGAGAACTTCCGCGCCCTGGTCGCCCGGCAGACCGACGACGGTGTGGATCTGACGTCCGAGACGGTCGACCTGTCGTTCCTGCCGGAGGGCGAGGTGGTCGTCCGCGTCGAGTACTCGGGCGCCAACTACAAGGACGCCCTGGCCGTCACCCCGAAGGGCGGAGTGGTGCGGGAGTACCCCATCGTCCCCGGCATCGACCTCGCCGGTGTGGTGGTCTCCTCGACGTACGACGGGGTGTCGGTCGGTGACCGCGTCGTGGCACACGGCTACGAGATCGGCACCGGACGTCACGGCGGCTACGCCGAGTACGCGCGCGTTCCGGCCGAGTGGGTCGTACCGCTCGCGGACGGACTGTCGACGGCCGACGCCGCCACCATCGGCACCGCGGGCTTCACCGCCGCACTCAGCGTGCAGGCCCTGCTGGCGCGTGGCCTCACCCCGTCCGACGGTCCGGTACTGGTCACCGGAGCGAGCGGCGGGGTCGGCAGTGTCAGCGTGGACCTGTTGTCGCAGGCCGGGTTCGAGGTGGTCGCCTCCACCGGCAAGGAGTCGGCACACGACCTGCTGACCACACTCGGCGCGTCCTCGATCATCGGCCGCCTCCCCGAGGACCCCGACGCGGCGCCGCGTCCCCTCGGGAAGGCGCAGTGGGCCGCCGCGGTCGACTGTGTCGGCGGCAAGACCCTCGCGCACGTACTCAGCACCACGAGGTACGGCGGCGCGGTCGCCGCCAGCGGGCTCACCGGGGGAGCCGGGCTCTCGACCACGGTGTTGCCCTTCATTCTCCGGGGAGTGGCCCTGCTGGGCATCGACTCGGTGCAGTTGCCCATCGAGGCCCGACGCACCCTGTGGAACGACCTGGCCGGTTCCCTGCGCCCGAGTCGGCTCGCCGAGGTCACCACCGAGGTGACTCTCGACGAGGTGGCGGGAGTGCTCGACTCCCTGCGCGACGGGGCCACCATCGGTCGCACCCTCGTCCGTGTCGGCTAGCTCGTTTCCCGTGCTCGACCCCGGACACACTTCCCGCGGCGGCGCGGTGGAGATCACGCTCACCTCGGATCGCCCACTCGCCCTGCGGTATTCGTTGTCGCCACACCGCCGCGGAGCGGGCGATCCCGCCCATCGGGTGGAGGCCGACGGATCCATCTGGCGCACCTCACGGTTTCGCACGGGGCCGGTGACGTATCGCCTGCGCCAGGTGGACCGGTTCGAGGTGACCTGCGAGGCCTGGGGCGCCGGCTCCGCGGAGTTCCTCGACTCTCTTCCGGGGCTCGTGGGCATGGACGACGACGCCGACGGATTCGCGCCCGAGCACCGCATCCTCGCGGAGGCGCATCGTCGATTTCCCCACCTGCGTATCGGCCGCACCGGGCAGGTCATGGAGGCGCTGGTCCCGGCCGTTCTGGAGCAGAAGGTGCACGGGGTCGCTGCCTTCGCGGCATGGCGCTACCTGCTCTCGAAGTTCGGCGAGCCGGCACCGGGACCGGCGCCCGCGGGGATGCGGGTACCGCCGCCCGCCGAGGTCTGGCGGCGGGTGCCGTCCTGGGAGTTCCACCGGGCGAACGTGGATCCGAAGCGCTCCAAGACGATCGTGCGGAGCGCCGCCCTGGCCGACAAGCTCGAACCGATCGTGTCCATGACGAGGGAGGATGCCGAGCGCCGGTTGCGCCACGTTCCCGGAATCGGCGTGTGGACCGCGGCCGAGGTGATGCAACGGGCGCTGGGAGATGCGGACGCTCTGTCCGTCGGCGACTACCACCTGGCGTCGGTGATCGGATGGACGTTGACGGGGGCACCGATGACGGACGACGAGATGCTCGAGTACCTGGCGCCGATCCGGCCGCACCGCTATCGCGCGGTACGTCTGCTCGAGGTCAGCGGAACGGCCCTGCGCCCGAAGTTCGGTCCGCGCACCGTGGTCACCGACCACCGCCATCACTGACGGACGCTGCGAGGTGTGTGCACACAGGTACTGGTGAGCCCACACGATCTCCCGCACGCAGGAGCGGGTGTTCGGTTCACGCAGGCTGTGTCCACGCGGCTGCGGGAACAACCGGGGTACAGTTGAAGTTGAAGCTTCAAGCTAGCGACAACGCCTCGATCCGAAGGGACCTCTCATGGCCATCTCCCGTCTGAACCACGCCGTGCTCTACGTGCGCGACGCCCAGCGCAGCGCACGCTTCTACTCGGACGTGCTCGGTTTCCGCGTCGTGATGTCCATGGGCGATCGCGCCGTGTTCGTGCAGGCGCCGGACAGCACGAACGACCACGACCTCGGCCTGTTCTCCGTCGGCGACGGAGCGGGCGCGTCCCCGGCCGGCCGCAGCACCGTCGGGCTCTACCACCTGGCCTGGGAGGTGCAGACGCTGTCCGATCTCGTCGACCTGCGGGAGAAGCTGGCCACCGCGGGCGCACTGGTCGGCGCATCCGATCACTCGACGTCCAAGAGTCTCTACGGCCAGGATCCCGACGGCATCGAGTTCGAGATCGCCTGGCTCGTGCCCGCGGACCGCATCGACGACGCCGTCCTCCACGGTCGTTCCAGCATCGCTCCGCTGGACCTCGACGCGGAGATCGCTCGTTACGGCGCCGACACCACGGGCGGCATCGGCGTCAGCACGGCGGCGCTGTCCTGACGGACGCCTCTCACCCGGTGCCGGGCGGAAATAGCGACGGCTCACAGGTGTTGCACCGAACATGACTCGTATCGGAACCTCGGACCTGGACGTCTTCCCGCTCGCACTCGGTGCCAACACCTTCGGATGGACGAGCGACGAGCCGGACTCGCACCGCATCATCGAGGCCTTCCTCGGAGCCGGTGGTTCGCTGATCGACACCGCGGACTCGTACTCCGCCTTCGCCCCCGGTAACTCGGGCGGCGAGTCGGAGACGGTGATCGGGAACTGGTTCACCTCGACGGGCCGGCGCGACGACGTCGTCCTGGCCACCAAGGTGAGCCAGCACCCCCAGTTCAAGGGTCTGGCCGCGGGCACGGTCGCTGCTGCGGCCGACGCGTCGTTGCAGCGCCTGCAGACCGATCGCATCGACCTCTACTACGCACACTTCGATGACGCGGACACCCCGCTCGAGGAGACGGTGGCCGCCTTCGACGCACTCGTGAAGGCCGGCAAGGTGCGGTATGTAGGCATCTCCAACTACACGGCGGAGCGCGCGCGGCAGTGGATCGACATCGCACAGCGCGAGGGGTTCGACGCACCCGTGGCGCTGCAGCCGCACTACAACCTGGTGCATCGCCGCAGCTACGAGCCGGAGCTGATGGAGGTCGCCGAGAAGAATCTGTTGGGCGTCTTCCCGTACTTCGCGCTCGCCTCGGGCTTCCTGACGGGCAAGTACCGCACGCGCGAGGACATCGAGGGCACACCCCGTGCAGCGATGACGTCCGGCTACTTCAGTGACGCCGGCCTCGAGGTCGTCGGGGCGCTCGCCGACATCGCGGACGCTCACGGCTCCGCGATCCCCACCGTGGCACTGGCGTGGCTGCTCTCCCGCAACGGCATCGTGGCACCCATCGCCAGCGCGAGCCGTCTCGAACAGCTCGCGTCCCTGACGGACGCCCCGACGTTGTCGCTGACCGCCGACGAGCTCGACCGTCTGACCGCATTGTCGGACAAGGTCGGCGAGTAGCGTCGTCTCGGTGGTCACGCCGAGACGAGAGCGCAACCCCGAGGGCCGGCCACAGAACGGCCGGCCCCGCGACGGGCTCGGACGTCCCCTGCCCCGCGGAGCCGAGGGCGTCGAGCGCATTCCGGACGACGTCCAGCTCCCGCCGGTCGAGTCCCTGGTCCGTGCCCAGCAACTCCTCGACGACGGCATGCCCTTCCACGCGCACGAGATCCTCGAAGGCACGTGGAAGATCAGTACGCCAGGGGAACGTGCACTGTGGCAGGGCCTGGCCCAGCTCGCCGTCGGTCTCACCCACCTGCTGCGGGGGAATAGCGTGGGAGCCACCTCGCTGTTGACGCAGGGACGTGATCGCATCGGGACGTACGCCGACGCACCCCACGACATCGACATCGCGGGCCTGATGCGGTGGGCCGACCTTCTGGTGGCTGCGCTGGACCGCGGGGAGTCCCCCGTTCCGACAGTCCCGCACCTCACGCATCGCCGACAGTTCACCTGACCGTCACACGGATCGGGAACACATCGCGGCCGCACGGTGCTGCACCCCGGGTGACGACAGACTCCCGCACCACCTCGGCGACTCCCGGCATGGCAGTCGGTACCTCCGACCAGCCGGCCGCACCCTCCAGGCTTCGCACCATCCTGGTTCTCGGCGCCCTCGTCGCGCTGGGGCCGCTCACGATCGACGTGTACCTCCCGGCGCTGCCCGCGATCACCGAGGACCTCGGGTCCACGGATGCCGCGGTGCAGTTCACCCTCACCGGCACCCTCATCGGACTGGCCGTGGGACAGCTGGTGATCGGGCCGCTCTCGGACTCCCTGGGACGTCGACGGCCCCTCATCGCCGGAACGATGATCCACATCGTCGCGTCGCTCCTGTGCATGATCGCTCCGACCGTCGGCGTCCTGGGTGTGACCCGAGCCCTGCAGGGCTTCGGTGCCGCCGCCGCCATGGTCATCGCGATCGCCATCGTCCGCGACCTGTTCGACGGCAGGGCCGCCGCCACCGTGATGTCGCGTCTGGTCCTGGTCATGGGCGTCGCGCCGATCGTGGCACCCAGCCTCGGCAGCCTCGTCCTCATCCACGGGTCGTGGCGCGGCGTGTTCGCCGGGCTCGCGGTCGTGGGTGCCGCCCTCATGCTCGTGGCGATGTTCCTGCTGAAGGAGACGCTCCCCGAGGAGCGTCGTCGACCCAACGAGTTCCTGCCCGTCCTGCGCACCTACGGATCGTTGCTCGGCGACCGACGGTTCGTGGTTCTCGTTCTCGTGGCCGGCCTCGGTATGTCCGCGCTGTTCGCCTACATCTCCGGCAGCTCGTTCGTGCTGCAGGACGGCTACGGACTCGGCGAGCAGCAGTTCGCCCTGGTGTTCGGCATCGGCGCCGTCGCACTGATCAGCGCGTCGCAACTCAACGTCCTGGCGCTGCAGCGCTTCACCCCGCAGCGGATCGTCACCGTGGCACTGGTCGCGATGGCCGTGTCCGGCGCCGCCCTCATCATCACCACGACCACCGGATTCGGCGGCATCGTCGGATTCATGGTGCCCGTGCTGTTCGTGCTGGCGTCGGCAGGATTCGTCATGCCCAACTCCCCGGCGCTCGCCCTGTCACGCCACGGTGAGGCCGCCGGCACCGCCGCCGCTCTGCTGGGTGCCGCGCAGTTCGGCATCGGTGCGCTCATCGCGCCCCTGGTGGGCGTCCTCGGCAACGACGGCCCGGCCATGGCCATCGCGATGACCGGTGGCGCGACCATCGCGCTGCTCGCTCTCGCGAGCGTCCGGTCCGAGAATCCGGTACCCGCCGACGCGGTCTGACTCAGAGCGAGCGGAGGTACGCGACGTCGTCCTTCATGCCGTCGGCGGGCGTCTCCAGCATCACCGGAGCGTCCGCCGCGGCGGCGACGGCGGCCAGCACCTCGGCCTCGATCTCGCCGCTCTCGAGATTGGCGTGACGGTCGCGAGCCGAATCGAACTCGTCGCGAGAGTTGTTCAGGTGCACCAGGTCGATGCGTCCGGTGATCGCCTTGACGCGCTCCACGGCGTCCACGAGGTCCTCGCCGCCGGCCCAGGCGTGGCACGTGTCGAGGCAGAACCCTGCTCCGAACTCCCCGACGGCGTCCCAGAGGCGAGCGATGGCGTCGAAGCGCCGCGCCATCGCGAAGTCGCCGCCGGCGGTGTTCTCGATCCAGATCGGAACCGCGAATCCACCGGACTCGGCCTGCCGTTCGAACAGCTTGCGCCAGTTGGCCACTCCCTCGGCGGGATCCTCCCCGTCGCGAACGTGTCCACCGTGGACCACCAACCCGAGGGCACCGATCTCTGCGGCCACGTCGGCCTGCTGCGCGACGGCCTTGCGGGACGGGATGCGGATGCGGTTGTTCAGGCTCGCGACGTTGATGACGTAGGACGAGTGGACGACGATGTCGACCGCACTGTCCCGGACCGCCTCCAACCCCGAACCGACAACGGGCTTGTTCCACTTCTGCGGGTCCGTGAGAAACAGTTGCACCAGGTCGACGTCGAGATCCTCGGCCTCGCCGAGCGGGTTCTCCGAGTTGCGGACGTGTGCACCGATACGCATGTCCCGACCTTACTCGAGCGGACCCAGCTCCTCGTCGAGTACTCGCTGCACCACCCGCATCGCTGCGAGCGCCGCCGGCGCGCCGCAGTAGCCACTGGCGTGGACCACGGACTCCACGATCTCCTCGCGGGTCAGACCGTTGGTGAGTGCGCCCCGGATGTGCCCGCCGAGCTCCTGCTCGGCCCGGAGGGCGATCAGCATGCCGATGTTCAGCAGGCTCCGACTCCGTCGGTCGAGGCCCGGCCTGTTCCACACGGCGTCCCACACGTGCTCGGTGACGTGGCGTTGCAACGCTTCCGAGTCGGTGCCCGTGCTGTTCTCGAGGGCGGCCGCGACGAAGGTCTCGCCCATCACCTCGCGGCGGACCGCGAGACCGTCCCGATAGGCATCACTCACTGCAGCGTCACCACGACTTTGCCTGTGGCGGTCCGGTTCTCGAGAGATGCGATGGCCTCGCCGGCCTTGTCGAGCGGGTACACCACCGGCTCCGGCGCCACCAGCGCGCCCGAGGCGAACAGCGGCTCGAGCTCGGCCCACTGCGTCGTCGTGTAACCGGGCCGGCTCATCCACCACGCACCCCATCCGGCGCCGACGACCTCGACGTTGCTCAGCAGCAGTCGGTTGACCTTGACCGTCGGGATGTCGCCACCGGTGAAGCCGATGACCACGAGTCGACCCGCAGGCGCCAGCGATCGGATGCTGTCGGTGAAGCGATCCCCGCCGACGGGGTCGATGACGATGTCGACTCCGCGGCCACCGGTGAGTTCCTTGACCGTGTCCTTCCAGCCCTCGCCGTTCGGGCCCTGCAGCATCACCACATCGGTGGCGCCCGCGGCGCGAGCGACCTCGGCCTTGGCCTCGCTGCTCACCACCGCGATGGTGCGTGACGCTCCCAGTACCGGGGCGAGTCGCAGCGTCGATGTCCCGATGCCGCCACCGGCGCCGTGGACCAGGACGGTCTCGCCCTCGGCCAGACGTCCGCGCTCGCGGAGGGCGAAGTGCACCGTCAGATCGTTGAAGAGCAGTCCCGCACCGGCCTCGAACGAGACGGCGTCGGGCAGCGCGAAGACGAGGTCGGGGGTCGCCACCGCCACCTCGGCCATACCGCCGCCGAATCCGGTCAGCGCCGCCACTCGGTCACCGGGCGCGAATCCCGAGCCCTCGGGCGCGGACCGCACGACACCGGCGACCTCGCTTCCGGGCACGAACGGCAGGTCCGGCTTGTACTGGTAGAGACCACGACTGAGCAGTGCGTCGGGGAAGGCCACGCCGGCCGCACGCACGTCGATCACCACGCCGTCGCCGGTGGGCTCGTCGAGATCGGTGAGGGTGAGGGCTTCGGGGCCTTCGAGGGTGGTCACCTGCACTGCGCGCACGGACTGTCCTTTCGCCGGTCGACGGTCGAGGGGTGGTGCGAGTCGACTCGGGCCTCAGGTTACAAAGAACCCGCCGTCGCCGGTGCGCTGGGTCACACAGCAGTACGAGCGGCGCCCACTGCAGAGTTCACGGCCTTCACCGTGCGCACGACGTCGCCCGCGGGAACCGGCCGCGCGATGTGGAAGCCCTGCACCGCGTCGCATCCGAGTCCGCGCAGCACGTCGAGGGTGTGTTCGTCCTCGACGCCCTCGGCCACGATGTGCAGACCCATGCTGTGCGCGAGAGCGATGGTGGATCGGACGATCGCGAGGTTGGCGGAGTCCGACGCGAGCGAGGTGACGAAGGACCGGTCCATCTTCAGCTGCTGCACCGGAAGCGACGCCAGGTACGTCAAGGAGCTGTACCCCGTGCCGAAGTCGTCGATGGAGAGTGAGACTCCCTGCGCGCGAAGCGCTTCGAGCGTGTCGATGGATCGTTCGGGATCGGTCATCGCGGACGACTCGGTGACCTCGAAGACGACGGCGTGCCCGGGAAGGCCGTGGTCGTCCAGAGCCGTTCGCACTCGGGACGCCAGGGAGGAGTCCACGAGATCCCGGACGGAGAGATTGACGGCCACGTCGATGTCCAGTCCCGCCAGCCGCCAGCGTCGGCACGCGGCCATCGCCGTGTCGATGACGAACGAGGTGACGGCCGGGAGCATGCCGGTCTGCTCCGCACTCGGCAGGAACGCGGCCGGCAGCAGCAGCCCCTCGCGCGGATGTCGCCACCGCAGAAGGGCTTCCATTCCCGACACGGCTCCGGTGCGCAGGTCGAGGCGGGGCTGGAAGAACACCTCGAGCTCACCTCCCGTGATGGCGTCCTCCAACTCGCCCATCCTCCGGAGCTGATCGATCCTGTCGATGTCCATCGTGTGGTCGTAGACGGCCAGTCGCGGTTGCCGGGACTTCGCGGCCACCACGGCGGCGTACGCCCGCTGCACCAGCTCCTCGGATCGTGGGTGCGGCGTGTCGGTCGACAGTGCCACGGCCACACTGCTTTCCAGCGTCAGCTTCATGTCCCGCACCTCGAGCGGGGCCCCGACCGCGCGTTGCGCCGCGATCGCGACCGCCACGGCGTCGTGCCTGTCGACGGGGCCCGGCAGGACGAGGGCGAACTCGTCACCCCCGAGACGTCCCACCGTCGCCGACGAGTCCACCGTGTCGACGAGGCGGCGACCGATCTCGGTGAGCACCTGATCTCCCACCGCGTAGCCGAAGGTCTGGTTGATGTCGGAGAACCGGTTGAGATCCACCAGCACCAGGGCCACTCCGTCGCGGCCCTCCGGACCGAGGATCTCGTGCAGCCGACGCCCGAGCCGGCCGCGGTTCGCCAGCCCCGTGACGGAATCGGTGTCGGCCGCAAGGCGCAGTGCTCGCGACTGTCGTTGCAGCAGTGTGAGGAACGAGGTCATCCGCACGGCGCCGAGGACGACGATGATCGAGGCGGCGATCACCACCGCGGGCCCCCAGCGAGTGACCGGAGTGCCGCGCATCAGTTCGATGCTCATGACGACCGGCGTCATCGCCACGGCCGAGGTCAGCAGGATCAGTCGAGCCATCCCCGTCTGCGCACGACTGATGGTGCTGACACGCGGACGCTCGTCGTGTCGCAACGCCGCCGCACCGAAGAGCACGTAGGACGCGAGCCAGCAGACGTTGAGGATCGTGCTCTCGGCGGGACCGTCCGCGACCACCACGTACGAGGTGTAGTCGGCGACCACCATCAGTGCCGTGGCCGCACCCAGCAGCCAGTGGGTGGTGGAGCCCGCGCGTCGCTTCAACACGACGAAGACGAGCAATACCAGCAGGAAGACGTCGATCTCGGTGTAGAAGATGCCGAGCCACGTTCCGGCGTCGGGCACGCGCTCGCCTCGGGGACCGGACACCACGACCCAGGACGCGAGACCCACCCCCGCGGTCATGATCGCGGCTTCGAGTCCGTCCGCCGGACTCAGCATCGGGGTCCCCGAACTGCGGACCGACAGCAGGGCCACGACGATGAGGAGGTATCCCAGGACGTAGGCGGCGTCCGCCACCGACGGGAGAGGTACGCCGCCGCCCGAGTTCTCCATCACCGCGATCGCGATGTCGCCGACGACCCAGAACGACAGCGCCGACGCGACGATCCACCACGAATGGGTGCTCACCTTGCGGTGTGCGCGGATGCCGACGGGAATGGACGCCACCGCACCCACGGCGATGACGCAGTACAGCACGCTGGACACCACGCCGGGCGGAAGCGTCGCGTACACGGCGATCGCGAGCGCACCGACCACGAGAAAACGGGTCGGCGAGGACATCGAGACCATGCTGCCTCTCTCGTGACCCCGACCGACATGGACGGAATCAATGTACCGCCGCCGATGGGCGCGCATCGCGGAAATCCCGCGAAGAGAGCGCGGTCACCAAGTGAATGGTCACTAACCGAATACGGTAAACTGGCTGCTCGCGACCGACGACAGGTGGGAGGCCCGGGTGGTGAACCGTATCGCGGCGGGCTCCGCGTCCACCGAACGTTCACGGATGAAGGCCGAGCGCCGCAGCGCACTGGTCGACGCCGCCGCCGTCCTCGTCGCGGAGCGCGGGTACCACGGTCTACGACTCGAGGACCTCGGCGCCGCGGTGGGGATCAGCGGTCCCGCCGTGTATCGCCACTTTCCGAACAAGGAAGCCGTCCTCGTCGAACTGCTGGTGGGAATCTCCGAGTACCTCCACGCCGGTGGGGAAGAGGTCCTGGCGCGACGGTCGGCACCGCTGCCGACGCTGCACGAACTGGTCGCGTTCCACCTCGACTTCGCCATGACCTCGCCACGCCTCATCGAGATCCAGTTCCGCGATCTCGCGAACCTGCCGACCGACGCCCAGCGTTCGGTGCGCTCGCTGCAGCGCCGCTACGTCGAGATCTGGGTCCGCACCCTGCGGGAACTGGACTCGGACTGCTCCGAGGACGACGCTCGTGTCCAGGCTCACGCGGCGTTCGGTCTGCTCAACTCCACTCCGCAGTCGATGGGCCGCGTGCCCGCGTCGCTGCTCCGACACCGTTTGTCCACCATGGCTCTGACCGCTCTGGGGATCGACCCCGCCGCATCCACCATCACATCTGCCCCCACCAGTGAGGAAACAGCATGACCGCACCTTCCGGCACCACGTCCGTCATCGTGGCCGGTGCCCGCACTCCCATCGGCCGTCTGCTCGGATCGCTGTCGACCCTCTCCGGCTCGGACCTCGGCGGCGTCGCCATCGCCGGCGCCCTCGAGAAGGCCGGGATCAGCGGTGACCAGGTCCAGTACGTCATCATGGGCCAGGTCCTCACGGCCGGCGCAGGCCAGATTCCCGCACGCCAGGCCGCCCACGCCGGCGGCATCCCCCTCAGCGTTCCTGCCCTGACCATCAACAAGGTGTGTCTGTCCGGTGTCGACGCCATCGCCCTCGCCGACCAGATGATCCGCGCCGGAGAGTTCGACATCGTCGTCGCCGGCGGCCAGGAATCGATGTCCCTCGCCCCGCACATGCTCGAGAAGAGCCGCAGCGGATTCAAGTACGGCGACGTCACCATGAAGGACCACATGGCCTACGACGGCCTCTACGACATCTTCACCGACCAGGCCATGGGCGCCCTCACCGAGGACCGCAACGCTGACACCCGCTTCGTCACCCGCGAGGAGCAGGACGCCTTCGCCGCCGCGTCGCACCAGCGCGCCGCCGCAGCCTGGAAGAACGGCGTCTTCGACGACGAGGTCGTTCCCGTCAGCATCCCGCAGCGCAAGGGTGATCCCGTCGTCGTCACCAGCGACGAGGGCATCCGCGCCGACACCACCAGCGAGAGCCTCGCCAAGCTCCGCCCGTCGTTCGACAAGAACGGCACCATCACCGCCGGCTCCGCGTCCCAGATCTCCGACGGCGCCGCTGCCGTCGTCGTCATGAGCCGCGCCACGGCCGAGGAACTGGGACTGACGTGGCTCGCCGAGATCGGTGCCCACGGCGTCGTCGCCGGACCCGACTCCTCGCTGCAGTCCCAGCCCGCCAACGCCATCACCACCGCCTGCGCCAAGGAGGGCATCGCCCCGACCGACCTCGACCTCGTCGAGATCAACGAGGCGTTCGCCGCCGTCGGCATCGTCTCCACCCGCGAACTGGGCATCGACCCCGAGAAGGTCAACGTCAACGGCGGCGCCATCGCCATCGGTCACCCCCTCGGCGCGTCCGGCGCCCGCATCGCCCTGCACCTCGCACTGGAGCTGCAGCGACGCGGCGGCGGAGTCGGCGCCGCAGCACTGTGCGGTGGCGGTGGACAGGGCGACGCCCTCATCCTGCGGGTCCCCGCAGCCGAGTAGCCGGTTCCACACCCAAAGCGTGCAGGTCGGCGCTAGTCGGCCTGCGCCCTCAGGTACCGCCCGAAGTGGGGGACGGTGAAGCCGATCGACCCGCGCTCGGCGGAGTAGATCAGTCCCTTCTTGATCAACCCGTCGCGTGCGGGGGACAGCGACGCCGGTTTCCGTCCGAGTTCCACGGCGATCTTCGACGTGGAGACGGGACCGTCGTCGCCTGACAGGTCGGCCATCGCTCGCATGTACTCGCGTTCGGCGGGAGTTGCTCTCTCGTAACGGGATCCGAAGAACCCGACGGCCAGCTCGTCCTCGGCCGTCGGTGCTGCGACCCGCACGTCGTGGACCGTGATCGGGCTGTCCGCGGCCAGATCCCACGTCGCCTTGCCGTACGCCTGAACGAAGTAGGGGTACCCGTCCGCGGCCTCGTACAGCGCGTCGAGTGCCTCGCTCGTGTACTCGACGTCCTCCCGCTCGGCCGGTGCGATGAGGGCGCGGTCCGCCGAAGCGCGGTCCAGGCGGTCGATGCGGTGGTAGCTGAACAGGCGCTCGGAGTAGCTCTTCGACGCGGACAGCACCGCAGGCAGGTGGGGAAGACCGGCGCCGACGACGATCAGCGGCGCCGCGTCCTGGCTCAGTTCG
Source organism: Rhodococcus sp. NBC_00297 (assembly GCF_036173065.1). Lineage (NCBI taxonomy): Bacteria > Bacillati > Actinomycetota > Actinomycetes > Mycobacteriales > Nocardiaceae > Rhodococcus > Rhodococcus sp. NBC_00297. Next base: position 2,475,272 of record NZ_CP108041.1, on the reverse strand, counting down.
TGGCACGCGCCGCAGATCGCGGAGATGTCCTCCGCCGCGAGGTCCTGCATCTCGTCGATGAAGAGGGCGATACCGACGCCGACGTCCCGAGCCAGCGACGCGGCGTCGAGCAGCAGTTCGACCAGGTCGATCTCGATGTCACCGGTGTCCGCGCGCCCCTTGAGAGCGGGCGCGTCGATGCCGGGCTGCCACTTGTCCCGCATGCCCTTGTCTGCGGACGCACGAAGAGCGAAGGACTTCAGCACACCGAGGAACTGGTCCACGCGTTCGGGATCGCGATGCGCCACCGCGATCTCCCGCACTGCCATGTGCAGCGCCGACGACAGCGGTCGCCGCAGGTCCTGGTCGGGGCGGGCCTCGATCTTCCCGGTTCCCCACTTCCGCGAGATCGCCGCTGATCGCAGGTGGTTCAGCAGCACCGTCTTGCCGACGCCGCGCAACCCGGTGAGCACGACACTGCGTTCGGGCCGACCGCGCGCGATGCGCTCGAGCACCACGTCGAACGCGTCGAGTTGCTTGGACCTGCCGGCGAGCTCGGGTGGCCGCTGGCCGGCGCCGGGTGCGTACGGATTGCGAACGGGGTCCATGGCGTGACGGTAGCAACGTCGGTAGCGTTCTCTGCCCTTCTCTAGCGCGTGTCCTAGAACCGAACAGAGAGCAATCGACAACCGGACCCTTGCCTGTGACGCCGTGACGCAGCTACTCTGGGGCCATGTCGCGCATTCTCGTAGTTCACCGCAGCGGGGTCTGATCTCGGACCGACCCCCCGCTGCGGGTCGAACGAGCGCCCGTCGGTCCTTCCTCTCACCGGAAAGACCCCAGCGACATGAGCACCAGCGCACATTCCCTCACCGAACACTTCTCACACAGTTCCGCTGCCATTCACGCCTCGTCGGCTCTGCCGCACGGGTTGCGCGCGGAGGCTGACGGCATGTCCTTCGCGGAGTTCGTCCACACCTACTCGCCCACCTCGGGCCCCATCCGGCTCGGTTCCGCAGAGTGCGCGCCGAAGGGTGCGGGCAGGTTCGAGTTCACGGCCACCCTCGCCATCGGCGACACCATCCGCAGTTCGTCGATCGTCTGCCACGGGCCCGCCGAGGCCATGACGTCGATGCTCTACGACGCCGGCGTCAACCTCGAGATCTTGTCGTTCCACCAGCAGATCACCGAGACGGGATACGTCACCTACATCCGCGGACAGCAGGATCACCGCACCGCGTGGGCCATGGGGACGGGCTCGGATCCGACAGAGTCGACCGCCAAAGCCCTTGTCGCTGCGGCTAATCGGATGCAGAACCAGTAGTCGGCGATCACACCGCTCTCACGAGCCCGGCGCAGTCGATCTGATGGCTGCCAGCATCGCGGACTGATACCGACGGATGGTTGCTCGGTCGTCGTCCGACAACTCGGAGAGTTGCGTGGCCGCCCTGAGGATCAGCGGGCCGAAGAACTCTGTGCCCAGTCGCTGCGCCTTGTCGGTGACCCTCAGGGCCACCTTGCGGCGGTCACCGACGACCGACTGCCGTTCGACGTGGCCGGCGAGTTCGAGCCTGTCGACGAGTGCCGTCGCGGTCGCCGAGGTGATTCCCAGCTGCGTCCGCAGCCAGGACGGAGTAGCCGTTCGACCGGCACGAGCAGCATCGAGAAGAACGATCAATGCCCGCACGTCGGTGCTGTGCATGCGGTGCTTCTCGGCGAATCCCGCACCCAGCAGATCGAGCTCGACGACGAGCGCACGCAGGCCGTGCACCAGGTCCATGACGTCCGTGTCCACCGAGGGGGTTGCATCGACTTCGTCCACGGCATCAGTATGTCACCTATCGTATTACTCGACCATCGAGACAACGGGGTGCCGCATGACAGACGCGATGCAGACGTTCCATCGATCGCCCGAGGGGCGGGAGTTCGCTGCTGCCTACGACCGCGTCCTCGGAACGTGGCCGGCGGGAACGACCACGACGATGGTGCCGACACGATTCGGCGACACCCATGTCACCTCGGCCGGTCCCACCGACGGTCGTCCTGTCGTACTGCTCCCCGGATCCGGGGCGACCTCGATGGCCTGGACCGGCCAGGCGACCGAACTGAGTCGTCGCCACCGAGTGGTCGCGGTGGACATTCTCGGTGACGTGGGGCGATCGGTTCCGGCGGGTGAACCCGCGAGGAACGTCGACGACCTCATGCTGTGGTTGGACGATGTGTTCGCCGGGTCGGCACTGCGGCGACCGTCGATTCTCGCTCACTCGTACGGCGCGATGATCGCTCTGGCGTTCGCTCTCCGTCGGCCGGCCGACGTCGACCGCCTCGTCCTGCTCGATCCGAATTCGTGCTTCGCCGGCATGCGCGCCGCCTACCTGGCTCATGCGATACCGCTCCTGCTGCGACCGTCGGAAGAGCGACAGAGACGATTCACGGCGTGGGAGACGGGCGACGCAGTTCTCGACGCCGACCTGTCCCGACTGTCCGAACTCGGAACAGCCCATCACCCTCGTCGTCGGCCCATCGTTCCGAGGCGGCCGAGTTCTTCGGCGCTGCACTCGCTCCAGGCGACCACGACGGTCGTTCTCGCCGGGTCCAGCCGGATTCACGACAGTGCTGCGGTGCGAGATCGCATCCAGAAGAACTGGCCGTCGATCAGTACCCGAATCCTCGACGGCGCCACCCATCACACGTTCCCGGACTCACCGAGAGCAGAACTCGGCGTCGCGATTCACGACGCTCTGACGAGGTAGCGACAGCCGTCTGCACACGTCCGTCAGGACAGGAATCGCGCGATCGCGTCGTCCCACTCCCGGTCCCGACGACGGTCGTAGACGCGGGCGAAGACGCTGCGCACGATCACGAGCACGATCGCCACGAGCGCGAGAAGTGCTGCAGCGCCGAAGATGCTGACCACCACGACGTCGACCCCGGTGGGCGGGGGTGCGATGCGACGACCGTCCGCGTCGACGGTGATGGTCACCTCGGTACCCGACGGACTCTGCGCCGCAACAGGAACCGACCCGACGTGCTTCACGCCGTCGGAGGACCAGGTCGCGGGAGCCAACACGGTGGGAGTGACCGCCGCGAATTCGTCCGACGCCACCGGCGCCACGGCGTCCGCGGTGGTCGTGGCGAGCACCGACGAGGACGACGTCACGGCGTCGGCCGCCATGGTCTGCTGATCGTGGTAGAGGCTGACGCCCATCACGGCGACGAACGGGACGGCGAGCAGGAACAGCGTCACGAGAAGACGGTGCAGTCGAGCCTCCGCGCGGTCGACGCCTCGAACGAGCGGGTTGCGCGGTGTGCGCGCCACGGGCCGCCGAGTGTCGTCGGTCCCGCGCTCCGCCCTCTTGGAATTGTCCGCCATCGTCTCGTGTCCTGCCTGCGTCACGGACCCCGTGCGCCGTGACGGCGGCGGGTGTCCTGCGTGTCCGACCTTCTGTCCAGCGTCCGCGCAGCGTGTGACCTCGGCAAGGTCGTTCGCGTCACGTCACATGTGTTCTCGCTTACCCGAGGTGCTTTACTGTTACCAGTTGTCATACTAAGATTTGTGTGAACGAAGCCACACCGGAAGGACCCGACATGACCGCCGATGCCGACAATCTCGTGCTGCAGGCGCGCGACGTGCACTTCGACTGGGACGACCTGCCGATGCACTGGATCCCGGGTGAGCCGTTCTCCACACACGCGCTCAACGTGCTGCACCTGCTCCTCCCCGCCGGGGAGGAATGGTTCGTCGAGACGTTCCGCCAGGCGCTCCCGTTCATCGAGGACGAGAAGCTCCGCGAGGACGTCATCGGGTTCATCGGCCAGGAGGCCATGCACTCGTCGGCGCACTCCGGCGTCCTCGAGCACCTGCAGCGCAGCGGACTCGATCCGACGCCGTTCACCGACCAGATGAACTGGGTCTTCGGCAAGGTCATCGGCCCTCGACCCATCACCAGCAGCCGCGAGAAGAACTACCTCGTCGAGCGCCTGGCGATCATCGCGGCCATCGAGCACATCACCGCGTTTCTCGGCGACTGGGTTCTGAACGCCGAGGGGCTCGACCGCGCCAACATCCACCCGACCATGCTCGACCTGCTGCGATGGCACGGGTCCGAGGAGGTCGAGCACCGCTCTGTCGCCTACGAGACGATGCGCTACTTCGATCGCCGCGAGGTCCGACGCCTTCGCACCCAGGCACTCGCGGCACCGCTGCTGGTCTACCTGTGGATCCGCGGAACCCGCTTCCTCATGCAGAACGATCCGCTTCTCGCCGACGGACCGGCGTCCCGGCGCCGTCCCACGCCATTCGCCTGGCGCCGCGCGGCGAAGAAGGGCACCGTGCCGGGGCCTGTCGATCTCGGCCTGCGGCTCTCGCGCTACTTCCGTCGCAGCTACCACCCCAGTCAGGAGGGCTCGACGGCGCAGGCCGTCGCCTATCTGGCCTCCTCGCCCGCGGCGCGGGCAGCGTCGCGATGATCGACGCACCACGCGACCTCCGCGGACGGCCTCGTGGCGACCGGGCCCTCGGCCTGATCGGCCTGGTCGTCGGCAACTACCTCGGTGCGATGTCGCGTGTCCCCTACGACCCTCGGGTGGCCCTGCGTCCCCCGGACACCGCGGCCACGCTGACGGTCGCGAGTGTCACGCCGGTGACCAGCGACGGCGATGTCGCGCAGATCGATCTCGTCGATGCGGGCGGATCGTCACTGCCGGGCTGGCAGCCGGGCTGCCACATCGATGTGCACCTGGAGGGCGACGCGACGTCGGGACCGCTCCGGCGGCAGTACTCGCTGTGCGGCGACCCCGACGACACGACGCGGTACCGCATCGCCGTCCGACGCATCGGCACCGTCTCGGAGCGGATGCACGCCCTGCGCCCCGGCGACACGGTGACGGTGCGCGGTCCCCGCAACGCTTTCCTGTTCGCGCAGGAACGCTCGGTGCACTTCGTCGCCGGCGGCATCGGCATCACCCCGATCCTGCCGATGGTCCGCGCCGCTCGCGATCTCGGCCTGGACTGGACCTTCGTCTACTGCGGACGCTCCCGCGAGAGCATGCCCTTTCTCGACGAGATCGAGAGCTGGAATTCGCCGCGTGTCGCCGTCCGCACCGACGTCGAGGACGGACTGCCCACTGTCACGGACCTTCTGGGTCCGGCCGCCCGTGGCGGCGCGGTGTACTGCTGTGGACCGACGCCGATGCTGAACACCGTGCGCACGTCGTTCGCGGGCTGCGGCGCGTCTGCTCTGCACTTCGAACGTTTCGGGGCCCCACCCGTGGTGGGCGGTCGGCCGTTCACGGTCACTCTCGCGAGAAGCGGTCGCACGCTGACAGTTCCCGCCGACAGGTCTGCACTGTCCGTCATCGTGGACGAGGACCCGACAGTCGCGTACTCGTGTCGCCAAGGCTTCTGCGGCACCTGCAAGGTGCGTGTTCTCGCGGGGACGCCCGAGCACCGCGAGACTCGACTGAGTCCCACCGAGCAGCAGGAACACATGCTGCCGTGCGTGTCTCGGGCAGACTCCGACCACCTCACGCTCGACGTCTGATGTCCCCCGCACACCCCACGTCCACCGATTCCGGAGCGTCCATGACCGTCACCCGCCCGTTCGAGTCCGAGCGTTCCACCGTGCGGAACGGTGACGTCGAGCTCGCCGTGTACACCGCCGGCGTGTCCGACGGCCCCACTCTCGTGCTGGTGCACGGGTGGCCCGACAACCACACCCTCTGGAACCACGTCGTCGGACTGCTCGCCGACCGCTACCGCGTCGTCACCTACGACTCACGCGGCGCCGGTGACTCCACGGTCCCCGCACAGACCCGCGGGTACCGACTCGACGCGATGGCCTCCGATCTGCGAGCGGTGATCGACGCGGTCAGTCCCGACGCCCCGGTCCACGTGCTCGGTCACGACTGGGGCGCGGTGGAGGCCTGGGAGCTCGTCGCCGAAGCCGATGCGCCGCTCCGCATCTCGTCCTACACGTCCGTGTCGGGACCCAACCTCGACCACCTCGCACTGTGGGCCCGCTCGCGACTCCGCAGGCCCACACCGCGCAACCTGGCACAGGTGTTCGCCCAGACGAGAGCGTCCTGGTACACGGTCACCTTCCACGTCCCGCCGTTGGCTCGGGTGCGGATGTACCGCATGAAGCGCAAGGGCTGGACCCAGTTCATCGGCGAGTTCTCCGACGTCCCCGCCGCGATGGTGGAGGAGTCACCGACACTTCTCGACGACGCGTGGAACGGCCTGCGCATCTATCGAGCAAATCTTCTGCCGCGCTTCACCTCGCCGCGGCGTCGCTACGTCACCGTGCCCGTGCATCTGATCGTCAACACCCGTGACGCGGCGGTGCGTCCGTTCCACTACGAGGACACGCCGCGCTGGGTGGCCGACCTGTCGCGAACCGATCTCGATGCAGGACACTGGTCGCCGCTGTCGCATCCTTGGGACATCGCGCGCATCACGTCCGAGTTCGTCGACGGCATCGAGTCGCGGCGTCAGACCGCGTCGACGTAGACCCAGGCTCCATCGACGCGGGAGAACGTGCTGTTCTCCCGCTGCGAACCCGGTCGCCGGGCACCCGCGTCACGGAAGTGAGCCACGAACTCGACCGTGCCCGTGGTGTGCAGCATGCCGCCTCCGGTGGTGCCCAGGATCTCGAGCCCGGTCCACCGGCGGCGGTCGTCGAGGTCGAGCGCCGACGGTCGAGTATCGGGATGCCATGTGCGCAGCAGATACTCGGCGTCGAGCACCGTGAAGGCGGTGTACCGCGAGCGCATGAGCCGCTCGGCGGTCGGCACACCGATCCGTCCCTCGAGCAAGGGTCCACAGCACTCGGACGTCGGTAGGGGAGTGCCGCACGGGCAGGTGTCGGGCATGGCTGTAGACCCTACGGCCCTCGCAGCGAGTCGAGATGTGCCGCCAGCTCCGCCTCGGCCCACGCGCGGTTCTCGTCGTGTGGCGCGTGGACCAGGTGCAGCGCGAGTCCGTCCAGGAATGCATGAAGTCGACGCGCCTCGTCGGGTACCCGGTCGGACAGTGACGCGTAGTCGGTGTCGTTCTCGGCGAGCAGGTTCACCAGTCGCCTGCACCCCGCGGCCAGGTACTGGTGCGCCCGGTCGTAGGCGACGCGCATCGCGGCGTTCGTGAAGGCGAGAGCGCCCAGCGACATCTGCACCTCCATCTCGAGACGACTCTCGTCGGTGAGCGGCAACAACTCTCGCAGGCTCGCCTCGCAGTACTCGCGGGGTGACAGCTGCGGGTCGATGCGCTCCAGGCGTTCGACGACGCGTTCGGCTGCGTGTTCGAGGCAGAACGCTCGCAGGTCGTCCTGAGTGGGAAAGGAGCGACGGAGGGAGGCCGTCGCCAGCCCGGCCTCCTCGGCCACGTTGCGCACCGACAGATCGAGCAGGCCGTCTCGACCGATGATGCGCCAGGCGGCGTCGGCGACGTCGCGTCGCCGCTGGTCGTGATCGATCAGTTTCGGCACTCCCTGAATGTACACAGTTGTGCTACTTTGTTGTGAACACGATCGTACCAACAAGGAGCGCTCATGGTTCTGGCAGTCATCGTCGCGTGCGAGATCGGATTCTGGGTGGCCATCGCCGCCGGCCTCACGCTCCGGTACGGCGCACGGCGCCCTCGTGCCGGTGCCGTGGTTCTGGCCTGCGCCCCGGTCGTCGATCTCGTCCTGCTCTGCGCCACCGTCATCGACCTGCGGTCGGGCAGTACCGCCACGTGGCATCACGCGCTGGCCGCTGCCTACATCGGCTTCTCGATCGCATACGGACACCGCATGATTCGCTGGGCAGACGTGCGAGTGGCCCACCACTTCCGCGGCGGGCCCGCGCCGGTTCGTCTCCACGGCGCTGCCTATGCGAGAGCGTGCTGGGCGGACGTGGTCAGAACCCTGATCGCCGTGGCCGTCACCGTCGGGCTGCTCGCCGGCCTCGTCGCGCTGGTCGGGTCTCCCGAGCGAACCGAGGCGCTGACGGCCTTTATGCCCGTGCCCCTCGTCGTGCTCGCCGTCGACGTCGTCGCCGCGATCACCTACACGGTGTGGCCACGACAGCCTCGACGGCGGGACATGGACGGTCGAGTCAGTTCGGCAGCATCCCGAGTCTCGTGACGGCCTCGCGCTCGGCCTGCAGTTCCGCGACGGATGCGTCGATACGGCGCCGGGAGAACTCGCCGATCTCGAGGCCCTCCACGATCTGCCAGGCGCCGCCGGAGGACCGCACGGGGAACGAGGACACCAGTCCCTCGGGCACGCCGTACGCACCCGTCGACGGGAGTGCGACGGATGTCCAGTCGTCGGCGGGAGTGCCCAGGACCCAGTCGCGCACATGATCGATGGTGGCGTTCGCCGCGGAGGCAGCGGACGACGCACCGCGCGCCTCGATGATCGCGGTACCGCGGCGCGCCACCGTCGGCACGAAGACGTCCTCGAGCCAGGTGGTGTCCGCGGCGAACTCGGCGCCCGACCGGTCACCGACTCGCGCGTGGAAGATGTCCGGGTACTGCGTGGCGGAATGGTTGCCCCAGATGCTGACCCGCGAGATCTCACCCACCGGGACGTCCGCACGAGCGGACAGTTGCGCGACGGCGCGGTTGTGATCGAGCCGGGTCAGCGCGGTGAACCGATCGGCGGGGATGCTGGGTGCGTGCGCCGCGGCGATGGCCGCGTTGGTGTTGGCGGGATTGCCCACGACGACCACCCGGATGTCGGACGCGGCGCCCGCCTCGAGAGCGGCGCCCTGCGGCCCGAAGATCGACCCGTTGGCCTCGAGCAGGTCGGCGCGCTCCATCCCCGCGGTACGAGGGCGAGCGCCGATCAGCAGCGCGACGTTCGCGCCGTCGAAGGCGTCGACCGGATCGTCGTGGATCTCCACCGACCGCAGCAGGGGGAACGCACTGTCGTGCAGTTCCATGGCCGTGCCCTCGGCTGCGCGCAGTGCCGGCGGGATCTCGAGAAGCCGCAATGTGACGGACGTGTCCGGACCGAGCATCGCACCCGATGCGATGCGGAACAGTGCCGCGTAGCCGATGCTGCCGGCCGCGCCTGTGACGGTGACGATGCTGTGCGCCATGTGAACTCCTTCGTTCCCCCTCGACCGTAGATCCGGCAGTCGACCGAGTGCACGGATGTGTGTCGGACTGCACCCGATCACCGTTCCATCGGGCTCTCTCTCGCTCTCTAGCGATGCGACTAGAAACATGAATATCGTCCTGCGCACGTCCGATTTGCCTGACCACCATTCCTCGTTCACAGTGACGCCATGACCCTGTCGGACAGTTGGGCCAGCAAACAGGCCACGGTGACGCGCGTGGGGGCGGCCGAGGCCGTCCTGCGCGAGCTGCGTTCGGCGATCGAGAGCGGCGAACTCGAGGTCGGCACCAAGCTCCCGTCCGAGGCCGCTCTCGCGACGCGCTTCGGTGTGAGCCGGTCGGTGGTCCGCGAGGCACTGCGCTCGACCACGGCTCTCGGACTGACGGAGACGCACACCGGCAAGGGAACGTTCGTCCTGGCGAAGACCGTCGAGACCGACAGAGTCTTCGGCAACCATTCCGTCGAGTCCCTGCGCGAGGCCCGCCCGCACATCGAGATTCCTGCCGCCGCACTCGCTGCCGAACGGCGGACTCCGGAGCAGATGGACGCGATCCGCAGCCTGTTGAATCGGATGATCGCCGAGAACGATCCCAAGGAGTGGGTCCGTCTCGACGCGGAGTTCCATCTGCTCATCGCGACCGCGAGCGGCAACGACGTCTTCGCCGCCGTCATCACCGAGATCCGCGAGGCCCTGTCGCAGCAGTCCGAGATGGTGAACCTGCTGCCCGACCGTCGGCACCGGTCCAACGTCGAGCACGAGAGCATCGTCGACGCCATCGACTCGGGGTCCGGCGAGGCCGCGTCCGAGGCGATGAGCCGACACCTGACGCACGTGCAGGACGCACTCGGCCAGCTTCGCGGCCGATGACTCCCGTGGTCCGGACCCACCCTCGGCATCACTTAGAATGAGCAGGTCACAGCGCCGTACAGGCTCGCCCACCAGCACGTCGGGAAGGTCCACCATCACACAGCCGCCAGCCCTGCAGAACGTCGAGACGCCCGATGTCTACCTCGTCCCGCCCGACAGCGGCGAGATCGAACGGGCGCGCGTCGCGTCCGCGGCGTCCCGACATCGGTTGACCGAGCGCTCCGACATCGTGTGGGTCAAGGACAAGTTCGCACTGTCCATCACCACCACGACGCCCCACGAGGCGATGGTGGAGGACCTCCTGTTCGTCCGCGATGTGCTGGACGCGACCGCGATCGAGTACCTGCTCGTCCGCGGCAACGACGAGCGGCCCGTCATCGCCATCGACAGGCACGACAGGCCGACGTTGCGCGACGCCCTGGTCGCGGCCTGCGCGGACGAGCCGTTCTACTCCAAGCCGATGGACGTCAAGGGATCCCCGGCCCTGCTCATCGCGGACGGGCTCCTGGCGTCGGCCACGCAGGCGCGGATCTTCCGGTTGTTCCGCCCTCGTGCGCACCGCCCGAGCGGGCTCTTCTACGGATCCGGCAAGGGCATCCAGATCGAACTGTGGGAGTTCTCGGACGACACGATCGTTCTCCCCGTCGAGAACTCGCTGACCCGACGCACCATCCGTCAGGACGAGGCGGTTCGTGGCACGGTCGAGCGCTTCGGCCGACACTGGCCGACCATCGAGAACATGTTCGCCGACCACGCGTCGGACATCGACTTCGACATCGACCTGATCTTCTCCTGGGTCGACGGCACCGACGTGGAGTGGCAGGCGGAACGCGCGGCGATGCTGCGTGAGGTCGTCGTGGGCGAGGGCGACGATCACGAGGCCCGCTTCCGCCAGATCGACGAACTCAAGTACGCACTGCGCTCGGTACACCTGTACGCGCCGTGGATCCGGCGCATCTTCGTCGTCACCGACTCACCGAAGCCGGGGTGGCTCGACGACCATCCCGACGTCACGTTCGTGCGCAGCGAGGAGTTCTTCACCGACACCTCCGTGCTGCCCACCTACAACTCGCAGGCCGTGGAATGCCAGCTCCACCACATCGACGGTCTCGCCGAGCACTTCCTGTACTCGAACGACGACATGTTCTTCGGCCGCCCGGTCGGTCCCCAGATGTTCTTCTCACCCGGCGGCATCAGCATGTTCGTCGAGGCGGGAACCCGAATCGGACTGGGCGCCAACGACGAGCAGCGCAGCGGATTCGAGAACGCCGCGCGGGTCAACCGTCGCCTGCTCCACGACCGATTCGGTCGCATCACCACGCGCCACCTCGAGCACGCTCCCGTGCCGCTCCGGCGCAGTGTGATGTTCGAGCTCGAGAAGGAGTTCCCCGACGAGTTCGCGGCCACGGCCGCCAGTCGGTTCCGCGCGAGCTCCAACATCTCGGTGACCAACTCGCTGTACCACTACTACGCCCTGCTCACCGGCCGCGCCGTGGTGCAGACGCAGGCCTCGGTCAAGTACGTCGACACGACGATGCGCAGTGGACTGCGGGACATGGACCGCCTACTCGCGAAGCGGTCAATGGACTTCTTCTGCCTCAACGACGGCAGCTTCCCCGAGATCGACGCCGACGAGCGCGCAGCGGCGGTGACGACGTTCCTGAGCACCTACTTCCCGGTCCCGGCGCCCTGGGAACACGCCGTCACACCGGTCGGCTGATCGCCACAGCTACGACTGCCGGCTGATCGCCACAGCTACGACTGCCGGCTGATCGCCTTCTGGGGAGCGTCGGCGATGACGACGCCGGCATCGTGCAGGCGCTGGGCGGCCTCGTCGGCCGACACGTAGGTGCCGACGGTGTCGCCCGTCCCGATGGGCACCACCGAGTGGACCACCGTGTCCTGGTACAGATGCACCAGGTTGTAGGCCTGCGCCCCGTCGCGCCCGCGTTGCGCACCCACCGGGACGTTGAGGTCCTGGGTGTAGCAGGTGGCCGACGCCACCGACACCGGGATTCCGGCGAAGGTGGCGGACGTGGAGTAGTGCAGGTGGCCCGCGAGGATCGCCCGCACGTCGCTGCCGGCGAGCACCTCCGCGAGCGAGTCCTGGTCGCGGAGTTCCACCAACACCGCGAGATCTTGCACGCAGGGAACCGGCGGATGGTGCAGCGCGAGCACTGTGCCGTCCGGCGCCGGCATCGCCAGTTCTGCTGCGAGCCACCGCAACTGTTCCGCGGAGATCTGGCCGTAGTGGTGGCCGGGGACGGTCGAGTCCAACGTGATGACTCGCAGCCCACCGATGTCGTAGACCCTGTCCACGGGCTCGGTCGATCCGCGCTCGTCGAGCAGGCCGCGACGGAACGCCGCTCGGTCGTCGTGGTTGCCCATCGCCCAGATCACCTCGGCCCCCAGGGCTGCGGCGACCGGATCGACCAGCGCGCGCAACGAGTCGTATGCGTCGGGCTCGCCCTTGTCCGCGAGATCACCCGTGAACACCAGAGCCTCCGGCCGGGCACCCGTCGCCTCGAGCTCCGCGAAGATCTGGCGAAGACGCGCCTCGCTGTCGACCGCGTCGTACAACTCGCCGGCGCCGACCAGGTGCGTGTCACTGATGTGCAGGAGGAAATGGTCCGGCCGTGGATGCTCGGCGGTGCGCCAGGTCTGCTCGACTGGCTCCATGAGTTCTCGCTTCCCAGTGCTCCCGGATCGGAGCTCGGTCACCCTGTGTGTACCGGGCTCGTCCACCCTAACCACAGGAGGTGTCGAGCCGCCGAACGCCGGGCGACACGGGGTTGACGGCATACCGTAGGGGGGTATGGTAGTTCTCATGACCACGAAGACTGTCACCGTCGTCGGAATGACCTGCCAGCACTGCGTCTCAGCGGTGACGGAGGAGGTGAGCGCCCTGCAGGGAGTCACCTCGGTCCACGTCGACCTCGAGTCCGGACGCGTCGATGTCGAGTCCGACACACCTGTCGACGACGCTGCCCTCGCAACCGCGGTGGACGAGGCCGGGTACGAGCTGGCTCAGCCGTGACCACCGGGGAGAAGGCCGCGAACATCCAGCTCGACATCGGCGGCATGACCTGTGCGTCGTGCGCCAACCGCATCGAGAAGAAGCTCAACCGCCTCGACGGTGTGACCGCGACGGTCAACTACGCCACCGAGAAGGCGAGCATCGCCACGGACGCGACCGTCGAGACCGGGGACCTCATCGGCACCGTCGAGAAGGCCGGCTACACAGCGACCGTGCACGAACCGCACCGACCGGCCGGCCCTCCCGCAGCCGAGTCCGATGCCGCCGCAGCCGAGTCCGATCCCCTGCGCACGCGTCTGCTCGTGTCGACGCTGCTGTCCGTTCCCGTCATCGCGATGGCGATGATTCCGCCGCTGCAGTTCGACAACTGGCAGTGGCTCTCGCTCACCCTCGCCGCGCCCGTCGTCGTGTGGGGCGGACTGCCGTTCCACCGCGCCGCCGTCACCACTGCGCGGCACGGCGCGACCACCATGGACACGCTCGTGTCGGTGGGCACGCTGGCCGCCTTCGGCTGGTCGCTGTACGCGCTCTTCTTCGGCCACGCGGGCATGCCCGGCATGCGCCACGCCTTCGAGTTCACCGTCTCGCGTGGCGACGGCAGCGCGAACATCTATCTCGAGGCGGCGGCCGGCGTCACGACGTTCCTGCTCGCCGGTCGGTATCTGGAAGCGCGGTCCAAGCGCAGCGCCGGCGCCGCTCTGCGTGCGTTGCTCGAGGTCGGCTCCAGGAACGCGACCGTGCTGCGCAACGGCAGTGAGGTCAGCGTGCCCGCCGACGAGCTCGTGGTCGGAGACCGCATCGTCGTCAGGCCGGGCGAGAAGATCGCCGCCGACGGCACCGTCGAGAGCGGCACGTCCGCCGTCGACGCCTCGATGATCTCCGGTGAGTCCATCCCCGTGGAGGTCGGTCCGGGCGCCATGGTCACAGGCGGGACCGTCAACGTGGGTGGCGCGCTCACCGTCGTCGCCGACCGCGTGGGCGCGGACACGCAGCTCGCGCGCATGGCCCGCATCGTGGAGGACGCGCAGAACGGCAAGGCCGAGGCGCAGCGCCTGGCCGACCGCATCTCGGGCGTCTTCGTCCCCGTCGTGATCGGTCTCGCCCTGGCCACCCTGCTGGGCTGGGTCCTCGTCAGCGGCAGCTGGTCCGCCGCGTTCACCGCATCCGTCGCGGTCCTCATCATCGCGTGCCCGTGCGCGCTGGGCCTGGCCACTCCGACAGCCCTGATGGTGGGCACCGGACGCGGCGCCCAACTCGGCGTCCTCATCAAGGGACCCGAGGTGCTCGAGCGCACCCGCCGCGTGAACACCATCGTGCTGGACAAGACGGGCACCATCACCAGTGGTGTCATGAGCGTGCAGTCCGTCGTGGGAGACGCTCGCGACGACGCGCTGCGGTTCGCCGCGGCGGCGGAGTCCGGTTCCGAGCACCCGGTCGCCCGCGCGATCGTCGACGCGTACCGGACCGCGCACGGAGAGCCCGTCGCCGCCACCGACTTCACCACCACGGCGGGACGCGGTGTCACCGCGACGGTCGACGGCCACCGCGTGGTCGTCGGACGCCCCGGCCTGGTGGGCGGCGCACTGCCCAGCGCTCTGCAGACGGCCTTCGAGGACGCCGAGGCCACCGGGGCCACCGCGGTGGTCGTCGGGTGGGACGACGAGGCCCGCGCCGTCATCGCGGTCTCCGACACCGTGAAGGAGACGTCCGCGCAGGCGGTCTCGGAGCTCCGCGCACTGGGTCTCGACCCGATCATGCTCACCGGTGACAACGAGTCCGCAGCCCGCACGGTGGCCGCCTCGGTCGGTATCGACACCGTCATCGCCGGTGTGCTGCCGGAGCAGAAGGTGGACGCGATCCGCGAGCTGCAGGCGTCGGGCAAGGTCGTCGCCATGGTCGGTGACGGCGTCAACGATGCTGCGGCACTGGCTACGTCGGACCTCGGACTCTCGATGGGCACGGGCACCGACGTCGCGATCGAGGCCGGCGACCTCACGCTGGTGCGGGGAGATCTGCGCGTCGCGGTCGACGCGGTGCGCCTCTCGCGCGCAACCCTCCGCACCATCAAGGTCAATCTCTTCTGGGCCTTCGCCTACAACGTCGCGGCGATCCCGCTCGCGGCCGCCGGACTGCTCAATCCCATGCTGGCCGGTGCCGCGATGGCGCTGTCGTCGGTCTTCGTCGTCACCAACAGCCTGCGGCTCCGATCCTTCCGGTCCTCGGTGGTGTGACTCAGCCTGCGAGCAAGGCTCGGACTCGGCCGTCACGCAGCCAGAGTCCGAGCCACGCGGCGATGCCGACGTAGATCGCGAAGAACACCGTGCTGACGAGTGGCTGGTCGGTGCGCCAGTTCGTGATCACCGCTCCACCGAGGTAGCCGGTCAACAGGACGGCACCCAGCGGCGCGGTCCGCGGAATCACGTACAGGGTCACGATCACGAGGCAGACGACGCCGATCTTCGGGGCCATGTCGACGGGGAGTCCGAGTTCGGCGGACGCGTCCTTCACGACGTCCAGGTTCAGCAGATGGATCACGGCGTCGAACAGCATGAAGACGACCACCAGCGCGCTGACGATCCATCCTGCTCGAACGGCTCCGCGGGACGGTGCGGTGGTGGTGGCGCGGGTGAGGTGTGTGGTCATGTGACTGTCGACCGCGTACGCCACGGAAACTCATCACGAAGCCCCGAAATTTTCCTCGGCGAGTCGTCCATGCGAGGACTATCCTCCTCGCATGACTGCGACGCAGGAGCTCGGCAACGACTTCATGACTCTCGCGGAACCGTACCGCCGCGAGCTCCTCGCGCACTGTTACCGCATGACCGGATCCATCCACGACGCGGAGGATCTGGTGCAGGACACCCTGGCCCGAGGGTGGAAGGGGTACGCGAACTTCAAGGGCGACTCGTCGCTGCGCACGTGGCTCTACCGCATCGCCACGAACACCTGCCTCACCTCGCTCGAGGGCCGCAAGCGCCGACCGATGCCGTCGGGGCTGGGTACGCCGTCGTCCGATCCGTCGGACGAGCTGGTCGAGCGCCACGAGATCGCGTGGCTCGAGCCGGCGCCGCCGTTCGGCGATCCGGTGGACGACGACCCGGCATCGCTGATCGGCTCGCGTGAATCGGTGCGGCTCGCGTTCGTGGCCGCGTTGCAGCATCTGTCCGCGCGGCAGCGAGCCGTCCTCGTACTCCGAGAGGTGTTGCAGTGGAGAGCATCCGAGGTGGCCGAACTGCTCGGCACCTCCACTGCTGCAGTCAACAGCCTGCTGCAACGTGCGCGCGGCCAGATCGAGGCGATCATGCCCGACGAGAACTCCGTGTCCGAGCCGGAGTCGCCGGAGACGCGAGAGTTGCTGCGACGCTACGTCGAGGGATTCGAGACGTACGACATCGACGGCATCGTGAAACTTTTCGCCGCAGAGGCTGTCTGGGAGATGCCGCCGTTCACCGGGTGGTACCGCGGCCCGGCCGACATCGGCGCCCTCATCTCGACGAAGTGTCCCGCGACCGGCCCCGAGTCGATGCGGATGATGGCGACCACCGCCAACGGGCAGCCGGCCTTCGGCCTCTACATGCTCGGAGAGGACGGGGTGCACCGCCCGTTCCAGCTGCACGTCCTCGAGATCATCGACGCCCGCGTCGCGCATGTGGCGTGCTTCTTCGATCTCACGCTGTTCGATCGGTTCGGACTGCCACCGGTGTACCCGGGCTGAGCCCGGGTCACCTGCCGCGGCTCACATGTCGGGAGGCGTGGCCTCGCCCGAGGCGACGGCCGGGTCCATCCAGGTCACTTCCCACACGTGACCGTCGAGGTCGCGGAACGACCGCCCGTACATGAAGCCGTGGTCCTGCGGATCCATCCAGTCACTGCCGCCCGCGGCGAGCGCCGCGTCGGCCATGGCGTCGACGGCCTCCTTGCTGTCGGCCGACACTGCCAACAGCATCTCGCGCGAGGTGGAGAGGTCCGCGACGTCGTCGCGGATGAAATCCTTGAAGCGCGGGACGTTCAGCAGCATCACGACGGCCTGCTCGTTGACGATCAGGCACGCGGTGTTCTCGTCGCTGAAGGTGTCGTTGAAAGAGAATCCCAGCGACGTGAAGAACGCGCGGCTCGCGGCGACGTCCTGGGCGAAGGTGTTGACGAAGATCATGCCGGACATGGTGTCTCCTGGTGTGGTGTCGTCGGCCCCGGCGTCAGGGCCACTCACCACTACCGACACCGCCCGGGCGGAAAAGTCATCGCGCGGGCGGCGTCGGTCGTGCGGCGTCAGGCCGCGGTGGCGTGCAGGTGCTGCTCGGCGAGCAGGCGGTAGGAGAGCAGTCGCTCGTCGGTGTCGTCGATACCGCTGGCGACGATGACCTCGTCGGCCCGGGCGTGCGCGGCGAAACGATCGATGTAGTCCGACGCCTCCGCCGGCGTTCCGACGGCCGAGTACTTCACCATTCCCTGAATCTGTCGGCCAGCGGGCGAGTCCATGATCATGTCGACCTCCTCCTCGGAGAAGGAACGGCCGCGTCCCACCATCTGCACCACCCGGCGCCGCAGACCGGCCGTGAACAGCTCGTGCGCGCGAGCGGACGTCGGTGCGACCGTCGCGTTGACGGCGGCGATGACGTAGGGCTCGGCGAGCTGTGCGGACGGCTGGAACGTGTCCCGATAGACGGCCACGGCCTCCTCGAGCGAGTCGGGAGAGAAGTGCGACGCGTTGGCATACGGAAGGCCGAGATGTGCTGCGAGCTGAGCACCGAAGAGCGAGGATCCCAGAATGTAGAGCGGCACATCGGTTCCCGCGCCCGGCACTGCCTGCACTCCCGGAACCCGACTCGAACCCGACAGGTAGCCCTGGAGTTCGAGAACGTCCTGCGGGAAGGAATCGGCCGACGACGGGTCACGGCGCAGAGCACGCATGGTGGTCTGATCGGATCCCGGCGCTCTGCCGAGACCGAGATCGATACGGTCCGGATGGAGTGTGGCCAGCGTTCCGAATTGCTCGGCAATGGTCAGCGGAGAATGGTTAGGCAACATCACTCCACCCGATCCGAGGCGAATGGACGAGGTGTGCGCGGCCACGTGTGCGATGAGGACCGACGTCGCCGAGGACGCGATGGAGGGCATGTTGTGGTGCTCCGCGTACCAGACTCGCCGATATCCGCTCTCCTCCGCGAGGCGGGCCAACGCGACACTGGCATCGAAACTGCTTCGAGGAGTTTCACCCTCGCCGACCTGTGCGAGATCGAGTACGGACAGTGGTACGGCCACGTGCGTTCACCCTTTCGAGAAAAAGAAGACTTCTCAGGTGCGAACGCCCGCCCGGCGGAGAATATTTCCCGAGCCGCGTGACCTCGAACGACCGAACCGTGCGGTATCGAAGGACCGGCACGAGTACACGACATCGAACCGGAATTGGCGGTGACTCGCTAATCGGGCTTCGAGATGGATAAACTCTGGCGGAAGAACCGCGATGGTGGTCGGACCCACGAGTCGACGACGGCTCGATGAATCCATGTCCGGTTCGGTCGGGGAACTCATCATCGAAAGGAACCACAGCGTCATGGCGAAACAGGTCTTCGTGGAATTGGTCGACGATATCGACGGCGCACCCATCAAATCGGGTAAAGGGGAGACCATCGGTTTCTCGGTCGACGGTGTGGAGTACGAGATCGATCTCGGTGTGAAGAATGCCAAGGAGTTCCGCAAGCAACTCGATTACTGGGCCGAGCACGCCACGAAGGTGTCGTCACGTGGCAAGAAGGCCACGGCGAAGAAGGCGACCGGAACGGCGACGCAGGTCGGCTCGTCTCCGCGAGATCCTCTGCAGACCAAAGCCATTCGCGAGTGGGCGAATCAGAACGGGTACACGGTCTCGAGCCGCGGACGTATTCCGGCCGAGGTCGAAGAGGCGTACAACTCTGCCCAGTGACGTCAGGGCAGTAGTGATGTCATGACCGCAGTGCGCGCCGGCGCTGCAGCATCCACCGTCCGGCCGACCCTGCCGACAGAACCCCGATTCCGACCACCACCGCCGCCGCGGGCAGTGTGACCGCCAGCAGGACGCAGCCGCAGAGCCCGAGCATCTGCAGTGCCCGCGGCCACCGGCGATCGGAACCGGTCTGCGTGAATGCCGCGGCATTGGCCACGGCGTAATAGACGAGAACTCCGAACGACGAGAATCCGATCGCGTTCCGCACGTCGAGCGTGAGAACCACGACGACCACCACGGCGGCCACGGTGATCTCCGCGGCGCGCGGAACCGAGCGGCGCTCGTCGACGTGCGCGAGGTATCGCGGCATGTCCCCTTCCCGCGCCATCGCCATCGTGGTGCGGCCGATCCCCGCGATCAGTCCCAGCAGGGCTCCGAGAGCCGCGGCCGATGCCCCGACGCGCACCACCGGGCCCGCCCAGTGTGCCCCGACCGCGTCCATTGCCGCGGCCACCGGAGCCGTCGAGCGCGCGAGTGCGTCCGCCCCGAGAACGTGCAGCAGCATCACTGCGACGGCCGCGTAGATCACGACCGCGCACGCGAGGGCGCCGACCACGGCGCGCGGGATGGTGCGCGCCGGGTCCCGCACCTCCTCTCCGAGCGTCGCGATGCGCGCGTACCCGGCGAAGGCGAAGAACAGGATCCCCGCGGACTGCAGAACGCCCACCGGACCCGAGGTCGCCGAGAACCCGGCGCCCGTCACGGTGGACGAGCCGGTCGCACCGATGATCAGTGCCGCGACGAGCACGACGAGCACCACCGCCACGAGCACGCGCGTGACCGACGCGGTGCGGGTGATGCCCAGGCAGTTGACCGCCGCCAGCGCCACCACCGCGATCACGGCGAGCGCCCGTGCGTGCTCGGGCCACGCGTACGCGCCGAACGTCAGGGCCATGGCGGCACAACTCGCGGTCTTGCCGACCACGAAGCTCCAGCCCGCCAGGAAGCCCCACCGGTCACCGAGTCGCGCTCGCCCGTAGGCGTAGGCGCCGCCGGACGTGGGGTGCACCGCGGCGAGCTGGGCAGTCGACGTCGCGTTGCAGAACGCCACGACGGCGGCGACGGCGAGCCCGACCAGCAGCCCGCCACCCGCGGCCGCCGCGGCCGGGCCGAAGGCGGAGAACACCCCGGCGCCGACCATCGACCCCACGCCGATGACGACGGCGTCGCGCGTGCTCAGTCGTCGTTGCAGCGGCATCGACGAAGCATAGGGACACCCGGTGAACGCCGAACGGAAACACCGCCACTTCGATGAATCATGATTAACCGAAATCGGGGAAACCGCAGACGGGCGGCCGTCCCATGGATTAGCGTCGCGGAGGTACCCGAGCCTCGAGGAGCGACTTTGTCACCGCAGACTTCCTACTCGTCCGGCCCGACCGACACGCCGCTGCTCGACGAGACGATCGGGCGGAACTTCGATCGCACCGCCGCGCGGGTGGGCTCGTCGGACGCTCTCGTGGACGTCGCGTCCGGTCGCCGGTGGACGTACGACGAGTTGCGATCCGACGTCGACGATCTCGCCCGCGGCCTGCTCGCGCGCGGAATCCGTCGCGGGGATCGCGTGGGGATCTGGGCACCGAACTGCCCGGAGTGGACCATCGTCCAGTACGCCACCGCGAAGATCGGCGCGGTGCTGGTGACCATCAACCCTGCCTACCGTGCGCACGAGCTGCAGTACGTGCTCGACCAGTCCGGCGCCACCATGCTGGTGGCGGTCCGAGCGCACGGCACCTCGGACTACGCCTCGATGATCGACGCCGTGCGCGGCGAGTGCACCGATCTGGCCCACGTCGTGTACATCGGCACCGACGACTGGAGCGACCTCGTCACCGACGGTGAGTCCGTCGATGTGGACGAACTCGACCGGCGCAGTGCCGAACTCGGTCCCGACGACGCCATCAACATCCAGTACACCTCCGGCACCACGGGATTCCCCAAGGGCGCGACGCTGAGCCACCGCAACATCCTGAACAACGGCTACTTCGTCGGCGAACTCTGCCATTACACCGAGGCGGACAGTGTCTGCATTCCCGTGCCGTTCTATCACTGCTTCGGGATGGTGATGGGAAACCTCGCCTGCACCTCGCACGGTTCGACCATGGTGATCCCGGGACCGTCGTTCGATCCGGCAGCGACACTGGCCGCGGTCTCCGCCGAGCGGTGCACCTCGCTCTACGGAGTTCCCACCATGTTCATCGCGGAACTGGCCGTTCCCGACCTGGCGGAGCACGATCTTCGGTCGCTGCGCACGGGCATCATGGCCGGATCACCCTGTCCCACCGAGGTGATGAAGCAGGTCATCGACGTCATGGGAATGGCGGAGGTCTCCATCTGTTACGGGATGACCGAGACGTCTCCGGTGTCACTGCAGACCCGCTCCGACGACACGATCGAGCAGCGCGTGTCCACGGTCGGACGAGTCGGACCGCATCTCGAGGTGAAGATCGTCGACCCCGTCACCGGGGAGACGGTTCCCCGCGGAGAGCCCGGTGAACTGTGCACACGGGGGTACTCCGTGATGCTCGGTTACTGGGACGACCCCGAGAAGACCGCCGAGGCACTCGATTCCGAGCACTGGATGCACACGGGCGACATCGGCACCATGGACGACGACGGCTACGTCGCCATCACCGGGCGCATCAAGGACATGGTGATCCGCGGCGGCGAGAACATCTACCCCCGTGAGATCGAGGAGTTCCTGTACTCCCACCCCGACATCCTGGACGCCCAGGTCATCGGTGTGCCCGACGACAAGTACGGCGAGGAACTGATGGCCTGCGTCCGTCTGCGTGAGGGCGCGGCGGCCATGACCGTCGACGATCTCCGGGCCTACTGCGACGGCCGCATCGCGCGATACAAGATCCCGCGCTACCTGCGCGTCATGGATGCCTTCCCCATGACCGTGACCGGCAAGATCCGCAAGATCGAACTACGCGAGGAAGCCACGCGCCTGCTGGATTGACGGAACGGCTGGGTCGATCGAACGGCTGGGGTGATCAGGCTGCGTGGAACAGCATGGTCTCGGCGGTGAGTCCGGGGCCGAACGCCATCGCGCATCCCGACCCGGTGTCACCCCGCTCGAGCATGTCCGCGAGCACGAACAGCACGGTGGCCGACGACATGTTGCCGTAGTTCTCGAGCACGCGGCGCGACGACGTCAGAGCGTCTGCGTCGAGGTGCAGCGCGCCCTCCACCGCGTCGAGGATCGAGCGACCACCGGGATGCACGGCCCACAGGTCGATCGACGACGTCTCCGCCCCCGAGAGCACCGTCTTCATCGTGGTCTCGTCCAACGCGCGTGACAACGAGCCCGGCACCTTGCCGGAGAGCACCATGTCGAACCCCATGCCGCCGATGCGCCAGGTGATGAGGTCGCGGGAGTCCTCGATCATGAGGGCCTGGAAGGAGTCCATGGCCAGACCGGTGGACTCGGCAGTGACCAGCACGGCCGCGGCGCCGTCGCCGAACACCAGGAACGACAGCATCGTCTCGAGATCGTCGGTCTGCTGCATGTGCAGCGAGCACAGTTCGACGCTGACCACGAGCACCTTCGCGGCGGGCTCGGAGCGCACGATGTGGTGGGCGAGCTTGAGACCGTTGATGCCGGCGAAGCAGCCCATGAAACCGACCTGGGTGCGCTCTGCCGTGGTGGGCACGCCGCACTGCTTCATGATCTCGAAATCGATTCCCG
Source organism: Rhodococcus sp. NBC_00297 (assembly GCF_036173065.1). Lineage (NCBI taxonomy): Bacteria > Bacillati > Actinomycetota > Actinomycetes > Mycobacteriales > Nocardiaceae > Rhodococcus > Rhodococcus sp. NBC_00297. The sequence continues at coordinate 2,452,607 of NZ_CP108041.1, read as the reverse complement.
GAGTGTAGAACCCGGTACATGTCAGGACGATGAGATGGGTGATGTCCCCTGCCGCGTCGCCGAGGCCGAGCCCGTCGACGGCACGAACGGCGAGTCCGGGAGCGGTGCGCTCGAACTCCTGCATCCGCGCCTGCGTGTCGACGGCGTTGGGATCGTCGCCGTAGAAACTGGCGATGGACGGGAACGCGGACCACCGGTGCGAGATCTGCGCGCGATCCGCCATGCGGCGGAACAGCAATTGCTTACGTCGCAGCGTGAACGTGCTGTCGGCGTAGGCGACGAAGTCGTCGTGGACGTCGTGCTCGGGAACGGCGGTCGAGATGGCATTGATGTATGCGGTCGTCACAGGTGCCTCTCGTGAAGGTGGGGGCTCGACAGGTCGAGTTCCCCCTGACCACCGCAGTCAACCACCGAGCGGGGCCGCGCGTCGGACAGAATGACCGTCATGAGAATCGAGGACCGTTCCTGGGTGGAGAACGCGCTGCGCATCGTCGAGGCCGACGCGAACCGCAGCGCGGACACTCATCTGCATCCCTTCCCACTGCCGGCCGAGTGGGGCATCGATCTCTACCTCAAGGACGAGTCGGTCCACCCCACCGGATCGCTCAAGCATCGGCTCGCGCGGTCGCTCTTCCTCTTCGGCCTGGCCAACGGGGACATCGGGCCCCGCACCACGCTCGTCGAGGCGTCGTCCGGGTCGACCGCCGTGTCGGAGGCGTACTTCGCCCGGCTCATCGGCCTCGAGTTCGTCGCGGTCATGCCGGCCACCACCAGCCCGACGAAGATCGCGCTGATCGAGCGCTACGGCGGCATCTGTCGCCTCGTCGAGCACTCGGGTGCCGTGTACGACGTCGCGGAGGAACTGGGTGCGCAGAAGGACTGGCTGTATCTCGACCAGTTCACCAATGCGTCGGTGGTCACCGACTGGCGCGGCAACAACAGCATCGCCGCCTCCATCTTCGATCAGATGGCCCTCGAACGGTTCCCCGTCCCCACCTGGGTGGTGGTCGGCGCCGGCACCGGTGGCACCAGCGCGACCATCGGCCGGTACTGCCGCTACCGGCGCGTGCCCACCCGGGTGTGCGTCGTCGACCCCGAGGGATCCGCGTTCTTCGAGGCGTGGCGCGACGACACCCGCGACGCCGTCGGCACCGGATCGCGCATCGAGGGAATCGGTCGGCCCCGCGTCGAGCCGTCGTTCGTCCCCGCCGTCATCGAGCACATGGTGCAGATCCCCGACGCCGCCTCGGTGGCGGCCGTCCGCATGCTCGACCAGGTGACGGGCCTGCACGCCGGTGGATCGACCGGGACCAACCTCGTCGGCGCGTTCCGGTTGGCAGCGGACATGAAGGCTCGCGGAGAGCAGGGGAGCATCGTCACGCTGCTGTGCGACGGGGGAGAGCGCTACGAGGGCACCTACTACGACGACGCCTGGGTGAGAAGCCACGGCATGAACCTCGACGCACACCGCGCCTGCATCGACCACTTCCTCGCGACAGGCGTCTGGTCGGAATCCGTGTGATGACCCTCTACTCGGAGCTGCCCGCCCGCCGGACCCGCCAGGTGGTCGCCGACGTGGTGGTCGCGGTGTGGACCGTGGTCTGGATCCGGGTGGGCCTGGCGCTGCACGACGCGGTGATGGCGTTGGCGGCGCCCGGACGCGAGATCGCCGACGCCGGAAGCGGACTGGAGAACAACCTCCGGTCCGCGGGCGAACGGGTGTCCGCCGTCCCACTCATCGGTGACGACGTCCGCACACCGTTCGACCGGGCCGGGGACGCCGGCGCCGCACTGCGCGGCGCAGGTGAGGCGCAGGTCGCGGCGGTCGAGGCGCTGGCGTCGTTCCTCGGTGTCACCGTCGCCCTGCTCCCCATCGTCGCGCTGCTGCTCCTGTGGCTCCCGCGGCGGATCCGCTTCGCCCGGCAGGCCACCGCCGCGGCGGCGCTGCTCCGGTCCGGCGCCGACCTCGACCTCTTCGCGCTGCGTGCTCTCGCGCGGCGACCGCTGACGGAACTGACGCACATCCATCCCGATCCCGCCGGCGCCTGGCGCGCGGGCGACCCCGCCGTGGTCCGCTCGCTCGCGGCGCTCGAACTGGCGGCGGTAGGGATGCGTGCACCCGGTCCCGACCTTTCGACGTCCGACGGCGCCACGGCCGTTTACGCTGAGTCCATGGCCGAGAAGACGACGACGAACGACTCCACCGACGAGCCCAAGGGCGGTCGACCCGGACCCGCCGATCAGGGCGGCGCCGGCGGTATGGCGACGCGGGAGAACGCACCCGACGTCGCGGAGTCGGAAGCATCGAACGACGCCGACTAGGACTGCGCGCATGTCGACACGCCGACTCGTCGTCGCAGTGGCGGCTGCCGCCGCCGCGAGCACTCTGTCCGCCGCTCCCGCGACCGCCGCGCCGGCACCCGGTGCGTATGTCGCGCTGGGAGATTCGTTCTCCGCCGGCAGCGGAATCGCACCGCAGACACCGTCCGGGATCTGCGGCCGGTCCGCGGTGAACTATCCCACGCTCGTCGCTCGCGAACTCGGCATCGACACGGTGCGCGACGTGACGTGCGGCGCCGCGGAGAGCGAGAACCTCGCGGGACCGCAGACCGGGCTCGGCGGCGGAGTCGCCGCACCGCAGTTCGACGCGCTCGGTCCGGACACCACGCTCGTCACCCTGGGAATCGGCGGCAACGACATCCAGTTGGTTCAGCTCGCGGCGGGCTGTATCAGCGTGCTCCCGGCTCCTCTGACGCCGTCGTGCTCCGATCGTCCGGACACCTACAGCGACCGTATCGACGCCTTCGCCGCGACGTACGACACGATCCTCGACGAGATCGCCCGCCGGGCGCCGGCCGCGCAGGTGGTGATGGTCGGGTATCCCACCGGCATCCGGCCCGGTGGCTGCCTCGACTCGCAGCCCGTGCGGCCCGCGGACGCGACCTACCTACAGGCCCGCATCGATCAGCTCAACTCGGTGATGAGTCGCGCCGCCGCCGCGCACGACGACACGTTCGTCGACCTCGCGCCGACCACCCGTGACCACGACGTGTGTGCGGCCGACAGCTGGATGGTCGGCGCGGTGCCGACGTCTCCGGACGCGGTGGTGCCGCTGCACCCCACGGCGGAAAGTCACGAGAACACCGCGCGCGAGATCGTGGCTGCACTGCGCTGACGCACGGTGCACGACCGACTGCCTCGCTCGACCGCCGCCGTTGGTCATCGTGCTCACTCGGTCGGCCGTCTCTTGCGCACTGTGCGGCGTGGTGATTGTGTGACCTGACACACAGCGTTTACGAGTGCACTCACGAGGAGCATCCGCCATGTCCACGGTCAAGACATTCCTGCTGCCGGACCTCGGCGAGGGGCTCGCCGACGCCGAGCTGCTCACCTGGTCGGTCGACGTCGGCGACACCATCACGCTCAACCAGACCATCGCCGAGGTCGAGACCGCGAAGGCGTCCGTCGAACTGCCGTCTCCCTATGCCGGCGTGGTCGTGGCGCGGCACGCCGAGGAGGGCACCACCATCGACGTGGGCGCACCGTTCCTCGACATCGAGGTGGCGGGTCCGGCGACGACCGGTCCGGCCTCGCCCGAGACCGCCGACGAGGCGGCAGCCGACGCGCGTCCCGAGCCGTCGGTCGAGAAGGCGGAGTCCGAGACGGTCGGGGCCGCGCCGACGCGGACGCCCGTCCTCGTCGGCTACGGCGTCGCGGAGGAGACATCGAGTCGTCGGCCCCTGGCCGCGCCGCAGGTACGCAAGGAAGCGCGTGAGCGCGGTATCGACCTCGCGACCGTGGCCCCGACGGGACCGCACGGCAACGTGACCCGCGACGACCTGGCCGTCTCCTCCGCGCCGCACGCGGACGAGGAGCGCACGCCGATCAAGGGCGTCCGCAAGCACACCGCCGAGGCCATGGTGCGCAGCGCGTTCACCGCGCCGCACGTCACCGAGTTCGTCACCGTCGACGTCACACCGATGATGGAGTTGCTCGACGAGCTGAAGGCGAGCCCACTGCTGGCCGGCGTCCGCGTGACGCCGCTCGCTCTCGTCGCGAAGGCCCTGCTCATCGCCGTCCGGGAGCACCCGAGCCTCAACTCGTCGTGGGACGAGGCGGCGAACGAGATCGTCACCAAGAAGTACGTGAACCTCGGTATCGCCGCGGCGACACCGCGCGGGCTGATGGTTCCCAACATCAAGAACGCGCAGACCCTCGGATTCCGCGACCTGTGCTCGTCACTGTCCGCGCTCACCGCCGTCGCCAAGGAGGGGAAGACCGGTCCGGCGGAGCTCGCCGACGGGACCATCACGATCACCAACATCGGCGTGTTCGGCATCGATTCGGGCACCCCGATCCTCACGCCCGGCGAGGCCGCCATCCTGTGCTTCGGGGCCGTCCGGCGTCAGCCGTGGGAGTACCGCGGGGAGATCGCGCTGCGACACGTCACGACCCTTAGTCTATCGTTCGACCACCGGCTCGTCGACGGCGAACAGGGCTCCAAGTTCCTGTCCACCGTCGCGACCCTGCTCTCGGATCCGGTGGGGTTCGCGGCCCTGGGATAGTGGTGCGGTGACCAGCATCCATCACGCCACCGTTCGAGACGTCGATCCCGTTGCGCTGTACCGCGTCCTGCAGTTGCGCACCGAGGTGTTCATTCACGAGCAGGGCATCGTCGGCGAGCAGGAGATCGACGGGCGCGATCTCGAACCCACGACCACCTTGTTCTGGTCGGAGGAGCCGAACGGCGACGTGCTCGCGACACTGCGGGTGTTGCAGGACGAGGTGCCGGCCCACATCGGCCGCGTCGCCACGGCGTCGGCGGCACGCGGACGCGGGCTGGCCGCCGACCTGGTGCGGGCGGCGATCGAGTTCGCGGGCACCGACGTCGCGATCTCCGCCCAGGCCTACCTGGAGGAGTGGTACGTGCGCCTCGGCTTCGTGCGCACCGGGCCGAACTATCTGGAGGCAGGAATAGACCACCTGCCGATGCTGCTGACCCGTACCTGACACCAGGAGGACACATGCAGATCGATCTGAGCGGCCGGACAGCCCTCGTCACGGGTTCCACGCAGGGCATCGGCTACGCCATCGCCGTCGGCCTCGCCCGAGCGGGAGCGACCGTGCTGATCAACGGCAGGTCCGACGCGTCCGTCGGTGCGGCACTCGACCGTCTCACCGCGGAGGTACCCGAAGCGACGGTCGTCGCGGCCCCGGCGGACGTCAGCACGGAGGACGGCACACGCGCCCTGGTGCAGGCACACCCCGATGTCGACGTCCTGGTGAACAATCTCGGAATCTTCGGCGCCACACCGGCTCTGGAGATCGACGACGACGAGTGGCGCCGCTATTTCGAGGTCAATGTCCTCGCCGCCGTGCGTTTGATCCGCGCCTACCTTCCGGGTATGAAGGACCGGGGCTGGGGCCGGATCCTGTCGATCGCCAGCGACTCGGCCGTCGTGATTCCGGCCGAGATGATCCATTACGGCATGTCCAAGACCGCGCTGCTCGCGGTGTCGCGCGGCTTCGCGAAGGAGGCGGCCGGCTCGGGCGTGACCGTCAACTCCGTCATCGCCGGACCGACACACACGGGAGGTGTCGAGACCTTCGTCCGCGATCTGGTGGGCGACGAGTTGCCGTGGGACGAGGCGCAGCACGAGTTCATGGTGAAGTACCGCCCGCAGAGCCTGATCCAGCGACTCATCGAGCCCGAGGAGATCGCCAACATGGTGGTCTACCTCAGTTCACCTCTCGCGTCGGCCACCACGGGCGGCGCACTGCGCGTCGACGGCGGCTACGTGGACTCGATCCTGCCCTGACCGTCGGGCCACTCCGCGAGGTCCGCGGCGATGCGTGCAGTGCTCTCGAGGAACTCCCGCAGCAGGGCATCGCCGTCCTCGGCCTCACGCACCGCCGAGTAGGGGAGCACGAACTCGCCGAGATCGCGATCGAAGTACGCCTGCGCCGGCTCGACGACCGCGGTGTCGAAGCCGTCGGGTTGCGGGTAGGCGTACGAGTAGAAGATGCCCTCCGACGCCCCGCCGGGCCAGTACCCGGCGCTCGACACCTCCTCGTTGTAGGCCTCGTGCATCACCCAGTCGGGGCAGTTGGGCACCCCGCCCGGATGCTGCGCCGCGGGGCGACCCGAGAACCGGGTCACAGCCAGGTCGAAGGCCCCCAGAAGAAGTGGGACGGACTGGACTTCCCGCGGAACCCGCCGCGGAACGCGGAGAACACCCGATGAGCCGACACCAGCGAGCGCCAGTATCGCGTCATCGCTTCGGCGTCGTAGCTGGCATGCACGGTGTCCTCAGCGAACGGAATCGACGGGTCGACCTCGACGGGGGAGCCCATGATCGAGACGTGGACCCCGAGCGCCTCGAGGTGGGCGAAGAACTCGTCGTGGAAGTCCGCGACCGTGCGCGGCCGCAACTCCATCTCGCGTGCGTCGCCCCACGTGGTCTCGATGGTCAGCCGGTGTCGGAGGAAGTCGAAGCGGATCTCGACTCCGCCGCCGCGGTACGGCATGAGCGAGGTGGTGAGTCCGGACGCATCGACGTAGGACGTCACGCCCCACCAGTGGTTGAGCGGTGGCGCCAGAGCCATGCGCACCTTGCCGACGATCTGCGTCCACATGTGCACGGTGTCGCGGGTGTCCTGCCACGAGTCCACGACGAGTTCCGGCCAGGCATCGTTCGTTTCGGTCACTGCATCCCTTTCACGGAGATATCGGCGCACACGTAGGACGATGGTCCCATGACGACACTCGCCCCTCTCGGTCTTCACCACGTCACCGCCATCGCGTCGGACCCCGGCCGGAACGTGGAGTTCTACACGCGCGTGCTCGGCCTGCGGTTGGTGAAGCAGACCGTCAACTTCGACGACCCCGGCACCTACCACCTGTATTACGGGGACTTCCGCGGTAGCCCGTCGTCGCTCATCACCTTCTTCCCGTGGAAGGACGTCGAGCGCGGACGACAGGGAACCGGACTCGCGACCTCGACAGCGTTCAGCGTTCCGGGCTCGTCGCTGTCCTTCTGGCACGACCGGCTCCGGGAGCTGAACGTGCGCGTCGAGGCGCCGGTGACCCGCGGCGACGACGAGGTCCTGCGCCTGTACGACCACGACGGCATGGTCCTCGACCTGATCGCCTCCGACGGGGACACCCGCTCCGGCTGGGACGGCGTGGCATCGGTGCCCACCGAACACGCGGTGCGTGGACTGCACTCGGTCACCCTCACCGAGACGACACTCGACGCGACAGCCGAGCTGCTCACCGACCGGATGAGCATGACCGTCGCCGCGGACGGTGCCGCGAGCGCGCGGTTCGCCATGGCCGCGGGCGGCGCGGGCGCGCTGGTCGACGTCGTCACCGACCGCAGCGACCGTGGTCTGCAGGCAGGCGGCACCGTTCACCACGTCGCCTTCCGTGCGCCCGACCACGAGACGCTCACCGCCTGGCGCACCGAGCTGGTCGACAGCGGCGCGCACGTCACCGAGATCCTGGACCGGCAGTACTTCCAGTCGATCTACTTCCGGGAGCCGGGCGGCGTGCTGTTCGAGATCGCGACCGAGGCGCCGGGATTCGACGTCGACGAGCCACTGCTCGAACTCGGGCGCTCGTTGAAGCTGCCGCCGTGGCTCGAGCCGACGCGGGAGCAGATCGAGCAGAATCTCCCGGCACTCCCGGTGGGTGACGCGTCGTGACGTGGACACAGGTGACCGACGGCGAGACGCTGACGGCGATGTTCGGCACGCCGAGCTTCCGCGCCGCCCACAAGGATCGCCCCCGGCTGCATCCGCTCGACCGCGACTTCCTCGCGGCCTCGCCGTTCTGCCTGGTGGCCACCGCCGACGAGACCGGACGGTGCGACGTCTCGCCGAAGGGAGACCCGCCCGGCTCGCTGGTGCACGTCCTCGACGACGCCACCATCGCGCTGGCGGAACGGCCCGGCAACAAGCGGATGGACGGATACCGCAACGTGCTGAGCAACCCGTTCGTGGGGCTCGACTTTTTGGTCCCCGGACGCGGGGACACGCTGCGCATCAACGGCCGCGCGCGGTTGATCTCCGACGCGCCGTTCTTCGACGACCTCGTGGTCAAAGGACACCGCCCGATCCTCGCGCTCGTCGTCGACATCGAGCAGGTCTTCCATCACTGCGCCAAGGCGTTCCTGCGGTCACGGCTGTGGGAGCCGGGCACCTGGAATCCGTCGGTGCTGCCGACGGTCGCAGAGATCTCCAAGACGCTGATCCCCGACTCGCCGGAATCGCTCGAGGAACTGCGGGCGTACTACGGGCCGGCATACGAGGAGTCGCTGTACCGGTCGTAGATGCGCTCCGCGCCTGTGCGCCCCTTGCGCATCCAGGCATACGCAAAAGGCGCACGGGCGCGAAGCGCACTGGGTAACGTCCCACCCGTGGCGGACGCAACATTGTCGGTGCTGATCTACAGCAGCCACGCGTCCACGCGGGCGCTCGTCCACCAGGCGCTGGGCCGTCGCCCGCACCCCGACCTGCCCGAGATCGAGTATCTCGACGTGGCGACGGCGCCCGTCGTGATCGAGCACCTGGATCGCGGCGGTGTCGATCTGGTGATCCTCGACGGCGAGAGCGCTCCCGTCGGCGGGATGGGCCTCGCGAAGCAACTGCGCGACGAGATCGACCCGTGTCCACCACTTCTCGTGCTCACCGGCCGCCCCGACGACGCGTGGTTGGCCACCTGGTCGCGTGCCGACGCGTCGGTGTCGCACCCGATCGACCCACTCGAACTCGGCCGCGCCGTGGTGGGACTGCTCCGCGACCCTGCCTGAGGCCCCGCCGGATCTCCGATCTGTGACGACGCCGGGGGATCACCGATTCGCGACGATTGTGAGCCCGAGTCACCAAACCGGACCCATCGCGACGAAAAAGTCCTACTGTGTGGCACAGATCACCTCGAGGCGTAGGGCGGTTCCGGTCGGAACCCATGACACGGGCAGGAGTTCGAGTGGCATGAACGCATATGTGCCGGTCCTCGTTCTCGGCGCGATCGCGGTCGCCTTCGCGCTGTTCTCGGTCCTCGTGGCATCGGAAGTGGGACCGAAGCGATACAACCGCGCCAAGCTCGACGCGTACGAATGTGGCGTCGAGCCCACACCGCAGCACATCGGCGGCGGTCGCTTTCCGGTCAAGTTCTACCTCACTGCAATGCTTTTCATCATCTTCGACATCGAGATCGTGTTCCTCTACCCGTGGGCTGTGCACTTCGAGGCACTGGGTGTGTTCGGTCTCGCCGCGATGGCCCTGTTCATCGTCAACGTTTCCGTCGCCTACGCATACGAGTGGCGTCGTGGAGGTCTCAGCTGGGACTGATCCACTCGCCGTGGAAGAAGTGATCGCATGGGATTGGAAGAGAAGCTGCCGAGCGGCTTCCTGCTGACCACTGTCGAAGGCCTCGCCGGCTTCGCCCGCAAGGGGTCTCTGTGGCCCGCGACCTTCGGACTGGCGTGCTGTGCGATCGAGATGATGTCGACGACGTCCGGCCGGTTCGATCTCGCCCGGTTCGGTATGGAGGCCTTCCGCGCCTCCCCCCGCCAGGCCGATCTCATGATCGTCGCGGGACGGGTGAGCCAGAAGATGGCACCGGTGCTCCGGCAGGTGTACGACCAGATGGCCGAGCCGAAATGGGTTCTGGCGATGGGTGTCTGCGCGTCCTCGGGAGGAATGTTCAACAACTACGCCATCGTGCAGGGCGTCGACCACGTGGTACCGGTCGACATCTATCTGCCCGGTTGTCCGCCGCGGCCCGAGATGCTGATCAACGCCATCCTGCAGTTGCACGCGTCGATCCAGGCGATGCCGCTGGGCGTCGACCGCGAGAGGGCCATCGCCGAGACCGAGAAGGCCGCGCTGAGTTCTCCGTCCGTCATCGACGCGAAGACGCTGCTGCGATGAGAGCGCGGGGCATGTTCGGAGTGCGCGGTTCGGGCGACACGTCGGGTTACGGCCGCCTGGCGCCGCCGAAACCCCGACACGACAACGCGAGTCGACCGTTCGGTGGGGACCACGACGTCGTGGCGGACGCACTGGAGTCGGCGCTCGCGGCTCGGGGCGAACGTTGGGACGACGCCGTCGAGCGTGCCGTGCTCCACCGCGGTGAGCTGACTCTGCACATCGCGCGTACGCACCTGCCCGCTGTCGCGTCCGCGCTACGCGACGACGAGGCACTCCGCTTCGAACTGTGTCTCGGCGTCAGTGGCGTCCACCAGCCCGGCGAGACCGGACGCGAGCTGCACGCCGTCTACCATCTGCAGTCCATCACGCACGGTCGTCGGTTGCGTCTCGAAGTGTCTGTGCCGGAGTCCGACCCGCACATTCCGTCGCTGTGCGGCATCTACCCCACCACCGACTGGCACGAGCGCGAGACGTACGACTTCTTCGGCATCGAGTTCGACGGGCACCCGTCCCTGACACGCATCGAGATGCCCGACGATTGGGTGGGGCACCCACAACGCAAGGATTACCCGCTGGGCGGCATCCCGGTGGAGTTCAAGGGCGCGCGGATCGCGCCCCCCGATCAGCGCAGGTCGTACAACTGATGACACTCGAGAAGGATCACACCACGCCGACCGTCTACACCGCGTCGGGCCAGGACTGGGACGAGATCGTCGACCTGGCCGGCACCGCCGGTGAGGAGCGCATCGTCGTCAACATGGGACCGCAGCACCCCTCCACGCACGGGGTCCTCCGCCTCATCCTCGAGATCGAGGGGGAGACCGTCACCGAGGCGCGGTGCGGAATCGGCTACCTGCACACCGGTATCGAGAAGAACCTCGAGTACCGGAACTGGACGCAGGGCGTCACCTACGTGACGCGGATGGACTACCTGTCGCCCTTCTTCAACGAGACGGCGTACTGCCTCGGCGTGGAGAAGCTGCTCGGCATCACCGACGACGTGCCGGAACGCGCGACCGTGATCCGGGTGTTGCTGATGGAACTCAACCGCATCTCCTCGCACCTGGTCGCTCTGGCCACCGGCGGCATGGAGCTCGGCGCGGTCACCGCCATGCTCTTCGGATTCCGGGAACGTGAACTGATCCTCGACATCTTCGAGACGATCACGGGCCTGCGGATGAATCACGCGTTCGTCCGGCCGGGCGGGCTGGCGATGGACCTGCCCGACGACGCCGTGCCGAAGATCCGGGACCTGCTGCACCTGTTGCCGATCCGCCTGCGCGACATGAGCGCGATGCTGGACGACAACCCCATCTGGAAGGGTCGGACCCGCGGCATCGGGTACCTCGATCTCACCGGATGCATGGCGCTCGGAATCACGGGTCCGGTGCTGCGTGCCACGGGCTTGCCCCACGATCTCCGTCGCGCGGAGCCCTACTGCGGTTACGAGACCTACGAGTTCGACGTGATCACCGAACAGGAGAGTGACTGCTACGCGCGGTATCTCATCCGTGTCGACGAGATGAGCGAGTCGCTGAAGATCGTCGAACAGTGCCTCGACCGACTGGCGCCGGGGCCCGTGATGGTATCGGACAAGAAGATCGCGTGGCCTGCGGACCTGGTCTCGGGCCCCGACGGACTGGGCAACTCCCGCGAGCACGTGCAGAAGATCATGGACGGATCGATGGAGTCGCTGATCCACCACTTCAAGCTCGTCACCGAGGGCATCCGCGTGCCCGAGGGACAGGTGTACGTCGCGGTGGAGTCACCCCGCGGCGAGCTGGGTGTGCACATGGTCTCCGACGGTGGATCCCGGCCCTACCGTGTGCACTTCCGGGACCCGTCGTTCACCAATCTGCAGGCCGTCGCGGCGATGTGCGAGGGCGGCATGGTGTCCGACGTGATCGCGTCCGTGGCGAGCATCGATCCCGTGATGGGTGGGGTGGACCGATGAGCACACGGGAACCGGTGGCGATACCCTTCGGACCCCGTCCGGAGGAACGCGTCCAACTCGTGCGACCAGGCGCCCGGCGGACCTACCCCGAGGACGTGCTGGCTCGCCTCGAGGCGGACGCCGCCACCATCGTGGCCCGCTACCCGCGCGCCCGGTCCGCGATCATCCCGATCCTTCATCTGCTCCAGGCCGAGGACGGGTACCTCACCCCCGCCGCGATCGACTTCTGTTCGCACACACTCGACCTCACGGGTGCCGAGGTCGCGGCGGTGGCGACGTTCTACTCGATGTACCGCCGCGAGCCGACAGGCGACTACCTCGTCGGCGTGTGCACCAACACTCTCTGCGCCGTGATGGGCGGGGACGCCATTCACGAGGCCCTCGTCGACCACCTCGACGGCGTCACGGACGGCACCGTGACGCTCGAACACATCGAGTGCAACGCCGCCTGCGACTACGCACCGGTGGTGATGGTGAACTGGGAGTTCTTCGACAACCAGACTCCCGAGTCGGCGCGCACGCTGGTCGACGAACTCCGCGCCGGGCGCCCGGTCACCCCGACGCGCGGTGCGACCCTGTGCACCTTCCGCGAGACCTCGCGCATCCTGGCGGGCTTTCCCGACCCCCGGCCCGGCGCGCTCGACGCACCGACCGCCGGCGAGGCGACGCTGGCAGGCCTGCGTGTCGCGCGGGAGAAGGACATGCGCGCCCCCGAGCACGCGGAACCCGACGCGGCGGCGGCAGCCGAACCGCCGACGGACTCCACCCCGGACAAGCCCGCGCCCGCCCCGTCTGCCGATGTGCCCCACCCGGGCGGCACTGCAGCGAAGGAGGTCCGGCCGTGACACTCACCCCGGTTCTGAGCCGCTACTGGGACGAGCCCGAGTCCTGGACTCTGGACACCTACCGCCGCCACGGCGGGTACGACGGTCTCGCCGCAGCCCTGGCGATGACACCCGACGAGGTGATCGGCACGGTCAAGGACTCGGGCCTGCGTGGTCGCGGCGGCGCCGGCTTCCCCACCGGCACGAAGTGGAGCTTCATCCCCCAGGACGGCCCGACACCCGCGGACCAGACCGTGCCGCACTACCTGGTGGTGAACGCCGACGAGTCGGAGCCGGGCACGTGCAAGGACATGCCGCTGCTGATGGCCACACCCCACGCGCTGGTCGAAGGCATCGTGATCGCGGCGTACGCCATCCGCTCGTCGCACGCGTTCGTCTACCTCCGCGGTGAGGTGGTGCCGGTGCTGCGGCGGCTGCAGGCCGCGGTCGCCGAGGCCTACGCCGCGGGGTATCTGGGCACGGACATCCAGGGCTCCGGGTTCGATCTGGACCTCGTCGTCCATGCGGGGGCGGGCGCCTACATCTGCGGCGAGGAGACCGCACTGCTCGACTCCCTCGAGGGGCGACGCGGCCAGCCCCGGCTGCGGCCACCGTTCCCCGCCGTGGCGGGCCTCTACGCGAGCCCCACCGTCGTCAACAACGTCGAGTCCATCGCGAGTGTGCCGACGGTCCTGGCGCGCGGGACGCAATGGTTCCGCTCGATGGGCAGTGAGAAGTCACCCGGCTTCACGCTGTACTCGCTCTCCGGCCACGTCACCCGCCCCGGACAGTACGAGGCGCCGCTCGGCATCACGCTGCGCGAGTTGCTCGAGCACGCGGGCGGTGTCCGCGCCGGGCACACGCTGAAGTTCTGGACACCCGGCGGATCCTCCACCCCGATCTTCACGGCCGAGCACCTCGACGTCCCGCTCGACTACGAGGGTGTGAGCGCCGCGGGATCGATGCTCGGCACGAAAGCGCTCCAGATCTTCGACGAGACGACCTGCGTGGTCCGCGCGGTCCGTCGCTGGAGCGAGTTCTACGCGCACGAATCGTGCGGGAAGTGCACCCCCTGCCGCGAGGGCACCTACTGGCTGGTGCAGATACTCGCGCGCCTCGAGAACGGCACCGGATCGGAGGGTGACCTGCAGAAGCTGCTCGACGTCGCCGACAGCATCCTGGGAAAGTCGTTCTGCGCGTTGGGAGACGGGGCGGCCAGCCCCATCGTCTCGTCGATCGCCCACTTCCGGGACGAGTACGTGGCGCACGTGGAGCAGGGTGGATGCCCCTTCGATCCGCACCTCTCCACCCTGATGGCAGGACAACTGACATGACCGCGGTGCAGAACGACGGCGCGCGCGCCGAGACGACGGTGGACATCACCCTCGACGGCGTCCCGATGTCGGTCCCGAAAGGCACCCTGGTCATCCGGGCGGCCGAGATGCTCGGTGTGCAGATCCCGCGGTTCTGCGACCACCCGCTGCTCGACCCGGTCGGCGCGTGCCGGCAGTGCCTGGTCGACGTCGAGGGCCAACGCAAGCCCTTGGCGTCGTGCACCACCACGGTGTCCGACGGCATGGTGATCCGGACGCAGCACAGCTCGGAGATCGCCGAGAAGGCGCAGCGCGGAGTGATGGAACTGCTCCTGATCAACCATCCGCTCGACTGCCCGGTGTGCGACAAGGGTGGCGAGTGCCCGCTGCAGAACCAGGCCATGTCCACCGGCCGCACCGAGTCGCGCTTCACGGAGACCAAACGCACGTATCCCAAGCCGATCCCCCTGTCGACCGAGGTCCTGCTCGACCGGGAGCGGTGCGTCCTCTGCGCCCGGTGCACGCGCTTCTCCGAGCAGATCGCCGGTGACCCGTTCATCGATCTGCTCGAACGCGGTGCGCTGCAACAGGTCGGCATCTACGGCGCCGAGCCGTTCGAGTCGTACTTCTCCGGCAACACCGTGCAGATCTGCCCGGTGGGTGCACTCACCAACACCGCCTACCGATTCCGCGCGCGGCCCTTCGACCTGGTGTCGACTCCCAGCGTCTGCGAGCACTGCTCCAGTGGGTGCGCCCAGCGCACGGACCATCGCCGCGGAAAGGTGTTGCGTCGGTTGGCCGGCGACGATCCCGAGGTCAACGAGGAATGGAGCTGCGACAAGGGCCGCTGGGCGTTCGCGTACGGCACGCTGCCCGATCGCCTCGACACCCCGCTGGTCCGACGCGGAACCACCCTCGAGCCCGCGTCGTGGTCGGAGGCCCTGGCGGTGGCCGCTCGGGGCCTGGCGGAGGCTCGCGGACACGCCGGGGTGCTCACCGGTGGCCGTCTCACCGTCGAGGACGCGTATGCCTACAGCAAGTTCGCGCGGATCGCGCTGGGTACCAACGACATCGACTTCCGGGCCCGCCAGACCTCCGAGGAGGAGACCGACTTCCTGTCCGCTCGGGTGGCCGGCCGCGGGATCGACGTCACGTACGCGGCACTCGAGGACGCACCGATCGTCGTCCTCGTGTCCTTCGAACCGGAGGAGGAGAGCCCCATCGTCTTCCTCCGCCTGCGGAAGGCAGTGCGCGGGGGACACACTCGCGTACTGACACTGGCGCCCTTCACGTCGCCCGGCAGCACGAAGCTGAGAGCCGACGTGCGTCCCACGGTGCCGGGGACGGAGGCCGCGGGGCTGGCGGACCCGGACGTGCTCGACCAGCTGCGCGTGCCGGGCGCGGTGATCCTCGTCGGCGAGCGCGCGGCGTCGAGCCCCGGCACCCTCGCCGCGGTCGCGCGCACCGCCGACACCACCGGCGCCCGCGTCGCGTGGATCCCCCGCCGTGCCGGTGACCGCGGCGCCCTCGACGCGGGTGCGTTCCCCACCCTCCTGCACGGAGGTCGCCGGGTGGACGACCCCGCGGCTCGGCACGCGGTGGCCGCGGCGTGGGGTGTCGACGATCTGCCGGCGACACCGGGCCGGGACACGGTCGGCATCCTCGGCGCCGACCTCCGCGCGCTCGTCGTGGCCGGTGTCGAGCTCGACGACCTCCCCGATCCCGACGCGGCCCGCGCCGCGCTCGACCGAGCCCCCTTCGTCGTCGCACTGGATCTGCGCAGCAGCGAGGTGACCGACCGGGCCGACGTCGTGTTCCCGGTCGCCGCCGTCGCGCAGAAAGCCGGATCGTTCACCACCTGGGAAGGCCGCCGGCGCACGTTCGGAGCAGCACTCCCGACGCCGTCCATGATGGCCGACCTGCGGGTCCTCGACGCGATCGCCACCGAGATGGGTCACCGCCTCGGACTGCCGGACGCCGACGCGGCACGCCGCGAACTCGACGCGGCCGGGTCGGCACCCGGATCCCCCGACGTTCCGGACCGCGGCAGCGCGGCACCGACCGCCCTCGGCGCAGGAACCGCCGTACTGGCCGGCTGGCGGATGCTGCTCGACGCCGGGCGGATGCAGGACGGGGAGACCGATCTCGCCGGCACGGCGCGGACCCCCGTCGCCCGGCTGTCGCCCGCGACCGCGGCCGACACCGGGGTGTCCGACGGTGAGCCACTGACCGTCTCCACCGACTCGGGGTCGATCACGCTGCCGCTCCGCGTCACCGCCATGCCGGACCACGTGGTGTGGCTGCCGTGGAACTCGGCACCGTCCCGAGTGAGTGCGACCCTCCACGTCGCACCAGGTGCCGCCGTGCGTCTCTCGGCAGGAGCACCGTCATGACCGACCTCTCCGTCTTCGGGATCGACCCACTGTGGCTGGTCGTCGCCAAGGCGCTCGCCGTCTTCGGCTTCCTCGTGCTGACACCGCTCATCGCGATCTACGCCGAGCGCAAGGTCATGGCCTGGATGCAGATGCGCATCGGCCCCAACAGGGTCGGGCCGTGGGGCATCCTGCAGAGCCTCGCCGACGGTGTGAAGCTCGCCCTGAAGGAGGGGATCGTCCCGAGGGGCGTGGACCGTCCGATCTACCTGCTGGCACCGATCATCTCGGTCGTCCCCGCCTTCATGGCCTTCGCCGTGATCCCGTTCGGCCCCACCGTGTCGGTGTTCGGGCACATCACCCCGCTCCAGCTGACCGACATGCCCGTCGCGGTGCTCTACATCCTGGCCGTGACCTCGATCGGTGTGTACGGCATCGTCCTGGCCGGGTGGTCGTCCGGTTCCACGTATCCGCTTCTGGGAGCACTGCGCTCGACCGCGCAGGTGATCTCGTACGAGGTGGCCATGGGCCTGAGCTTCGCGGCCGTGTTCCTCTACGCGGGCACCATGTCGACGTCCGGCATCGTCGCCTCGCAGGAGCGCCTGTGGTTCGTCGTGATGCTGCTGCCGTCGTTCCTCGTCTACATCACCTCGATGGTGGGCGAGACCAACCGTGCGCCGTTCGATCTCCCCGAGGCGGAGGGCGAACTGGTCGGCGGATTCCACACCGAGTACTCCTCGCTCCGGTTCGCCATGTTCATGCTCGCGGAGTACGTGAACATGGTCACCGTCTCGGCGCTCGCGACCACGCTTTTTCTCGGCGGCTGGCGCGCCCCCTTCCCGATCAGCCTGTGGGACGGCGCCAATCAGGGCTGGTGGCCCGTTCTCTGGTTCACGATCAAGGTGTGGGGCTTCCTGTTCGTCTTCGTCTGGCTCCGCAGCACCCTGCCACGCCTGCGCTACGACCAGTTCATGAACTTCGGGTGGAAGGTGCTCATTCCCGCTGCGCTGCTGTGGATCATGGTCATCGCGGCCGTGCGCGTCCTCCTCCTCGACTCCCCGCACGTCCGGCCGGTCACCGTGGTGGTGTCACTGGTCTACACCGCCGCCCTGATCGCCGTGCTCGCCCGGACGCTACGGCGTGGGCGCCTGGAACGGACCCACTCCGGTGCGACGGCGGACCAGCAGGGGGTCGATGCCGCGGCGGGCGGGTTCCCCGTGCCTCCGATGCCGGACCGCTCACCCGGTCCGGCACGCCCTCGACCCATCACCAAGGAGACGACCGATGCCTGAATTCCTGGGACCTGTGGCGGGTTTCGGCGTCACCTTCGCCACCATGTTCAAGAAGCCGGAGACCGAGTCGTATCCGGAGGAGAAGGTACCGACGGCGACGCGGTACCACGGCCGTCACCAGCTGAATCGCTACGCGGACGGCCTGGAGAAGTGCATCGGCTGCGAACTGTGCGCGTGGGCCTGCCCCGCCGACGCCATCTACGTCGAGGGCGCGGACAACACGGAGACCGAACGGTACTCGCCCGGTGAGCGGTACGGCCGGGTGTACCAGATCAACTATCTGCGGTGCATCGGCTGCGGACTGTGCATCGAGGCGTGCCCCACGCGCGCGCTGACCATGACCAACGAGTACGAGATGGCCGACGACAACCGGGCCGATCTGATCTACGAGAAGACCGATCTGTTGGCCTCGCTCGCCGAGGGGATGGACGCGCCCCCGCACGCCATGGCCGACGGCGCCACCGACGAGGACTACTACCGCGGGGCCGTCATCGCCCGGCGGGAGGCGGACCGATGATCGTCTCGACCTCCGAGGCCATCGCCTTCTGGATCCTCGCCCCGCTCGCTCTCATCGGCGCGCTGGGCGTCGTGGCGTCGGCGAAAGCCGTGTATTCGGCTCTGTTCCTGGCATCGACGATGGTGGTGCTCGCGATCTTCTACATCGTCCAGGGTGCCGTCTTCCTCGGTGTCGTCCAGATCGTGGTCTACACCGGCGCCGTGATGATGCTCTTCCTCTTCGTACTCATGCTCGTGGGGGTGGACTCGTCGGACTCGCTCGTCGAATCGCTACGGGGGCACCGCATCGCGGCCATCGTCGTGGGTCTCGGATTCGGTGTCCTGCTGATCGGGGGGCTCGGCAATGCCGCGCTGAACGACTTCCGCGGCTTCACCGCGCAGTCGCCGGCGAACGTCGAGGGGCTCGCCGAGCTGGTGTTCGTGCGCTACGTGTGGGCCTTCGAGCTCACCGGAGCGCTGCTCATCACTGCCACGATCGGTGCCATGGTGCTGACCCACCGGGACGCCGTCGGCCGGACCAGAACCCAGAAGGAGCTGTCGCAGGACAGGTTCCGCTTCGGAGACCGCGTGACACCGCTGCCGAGCCCGGGTGTCTACGCACGCCACAACGGTGTGGACCGGCCCGCTCGTCTCCCCGACGGCAGCGACGCCGAGTCGTCGGTCAGTCGGCAGTTCCGCGACGGGCCGAGCCGATGAACCCGGAGTACTACCTGTACCTGTCCGCGGCCCTGTTCACCATCGGCGCCGCCGGTGTCCTCCTGCGCCGCAACGCCATCGTCGTCTTCATGTGCATCGAGCTGATGCTCAACGCCGCGAACCTGGCCTTCGTGACGTTCTCGCGGATGCACGGCGGACTGGACGGACAGGTCTTCGCGTTCTTCACGATGGTCGTCGCCGCCGCCGAGGTGGTGGTGGGTCTGGCCGTCATCATGGCGATCTTCCGCTCTCGTCGATCCGTCTCGGTCGACGACGACAGTCTGTTGAAGTACTGACATGGCGACGACTCTGGTTCTGCTGCCGCTCATTCCCCTCGCCGGAGCCGTCGTGCTGCTGCTGGGTGGACGCCGGAGCGATGCGTGGGGCCACCTCCTCGCGTGCGCGGCGATGCTCGCGTCGTTCGCGCTGGCCGTCGTCGCCTTCGTCGACATGGCCGGGCGGGCAGCGGAGGACCGCGCGCTCTCGCAGACGGTCTTCACCTACGTTCCGGTCGAGTCGCTGCAGATCGAGTTCGGTCTCCGCCTCGACCAGCTGTCGGTGTGCTTCGTCCTGCTCGTCACCGGCGTCGGAACCCTCATCCACGTGTACTCGATCGGGTACATGCGGGACGATCCCGCGCGCCGCCGATTCTTCGCGTACCTCAATCTGTTCGTGGCCGCGATGCTGCTGCTGGTCATGGCGGACAACTTCCTCGGCCTGTACGTCGGATGGGAGGGCGTGGGCCTCGCGTCGTACCTGTTGATCGGGTTCTGGTCCACCCGGCCGTCGGCGGCCTCGGCCGCACGCAAGGCGTTCGTCGTCAATCGTGTCGGCGACATCGGACTGGCCGTCGCGCTGATGATCATGATCTCGTCCGTCGGATCCGTCTCGTACGACGACGTGTTCGCCGGGGTCGACGGCATGGGCGATGGCACCGCGACCGCCCTCGGCCTCGTCCTCCTGCTCGCCGCGTGCGGCAAGTCGGCGCAGGTGCCGCTGCAATCGTGGCTGGGTGACGCGATGGAGGGCCCGACGCCCGTCTCGGCGCTCATCCACGCCGCGACGATGGTCACCGCCGGTGTGTACCTCATCGTCCGGTCCGGGCCCGTCTTCGAAGCGTCCCCGGCCGCCCAGAACGTCGTCGTGCTGGTCGGCGCCGTGACGCTGCTCTTCGGGGCCGTCATCGGCTGCGCGAAGGACGACATCAAGAAGGCTCTGGCCGCGTCGACGATGAGCCAGATCGGGTACATGGTTCTCGCGGCCGGTCTCGGCCCCGCCGGGTACGCGGTCGCGATCCTGCACCTGCTCACGCACGGATTCTTCAAGGCCGGCCTGTTCCTCGGCGCCGGGTCCGTGATGCACGCGACGAACGACGAGACGGACATGCGGCGGTACGGCGGACTGCGCACCGTTCTGCCCATCACCTACGTGACGTTCGGGCTGGCCTATCTCGCCATCATCGGTGTCCCACCGTTCTCGGGGTTCTTCTCGAAGGACGGCATCATCGAGGCCGCGATCGACGCCGGCGGTGCGAAGGGTGCGGCGCTCGGCGCGGCCACCCTGGTCGGCGCGGGACTGACCGCCTTCTACATGACGCGGGTCATGATCCTCACGTTCTTCGGCGAGCGGCGGTGGCGGAGCGGAGTCCACCCGCACGAGGCACCCGCGAGCATGACCGGCCCGATGATCGTGCTGGGCGTCGGATCCGTCGGTGCCGGTGCGCTTCTCGCGATCGGCACCCGATTGGAGGGATGGCTCGCCCCGGTCGTCGGTGAACACGACCCCGCACACCTCGTACCCGCGTGGGCCGTCACCCTCGCGGTGCTCGTGACCGTCGCCTCGGGGGTGGGCGTGGCCGTGCGCATGTACGGCCGATCGGCGGTCCCGGTGACCGCACCCACGGGGTCGGTCCTCACCGCGGCCGCTCGCCGAGATCTGTACGGGGACGCGGTGAACGAGGCCGTCTTCATGCGGCCGGGTCAGCGGGCGACCGCCGCGGTGGTCACCGCCGACCGCGTCGGCGTCGAGGGAATGGTGAGTGCCGTCGCCACCGCGGTCCGGGAGTCCTCCACACGACTGCGCCGGTGGCAGAACGGGTTCGTCCGGTCGTACGCCCTCTCGATGTTCGCCGGGGCCGTCCTGGTGGTCGTCGTCCTGACCGTGGCACTGGGAGTGACGCGATGACCGACCTTCCCGTGCTGAGCGCGCTCTGGCTCCTCCCGCTGATCGGAGCGCTGGCAGTGATCGCCGTGCCGCCCACCCGGTCTGCGGCCGCCCGCGCGGTGGGGCTCACGACATCGTGCGTCGTGCTGATCCTCGCCGTGCTGTGTGCGATCGGATTCGAGGCGGGCGCGCCGGGATACCAGTTCGTGGAGGAGCACGAGTGGATCCCGAGCTTCGGTGCGGGCTACACACTCGGGATCGACGGCATCGCACTGACTCTCGCACTGCTGACCGCTGTCCTGGTCCCGATCCTCCTGCTGGCCGGGTGGAACGACACCCCACCCGCGTCGCGCTCACGCCGCACCCACACCTACGTCGCGTTGATCCTCGTCGTCGAGTCGATGGTCATGGTCTCGTTCGTCTCCCTCGACATCCTGCTCTTCTACCTCTTCTTCGAGGCCATGCTCGTGCCGATGTACTTCCTCATCGGCGGCTTCGGCCGTGATGCCGGACGAGCGCGTTCCGCCTCGGTGACCTTCCTGCTCTACAACCTCGCGGGCGGGCTCGTCATGCTGGCGGCCGTCATCGGCCTGTACGTCGTCACCGCCTCGGATGCGAGTCCCTTCTCGGCCGGCACGTTCGACCTGCGCGCCATCGCGGACGCCGCGGCGGCCGGCGAACTCGGTGCCTCGCCCGGCGTACTGAACGCGCTGTTCCTGGGATTCCTCGTGGCCTTCGCCGTGAAGGCGCCGCTGTGGCCGCTGCACACCTGGTTGCCCGGCGCGGCGACCGAGAGCACCCCGGCGACCGCGGTGCTGATGATGGCCGTCGTCGACAAGGTGGGCACCTTCGGGATGCTGCGGTACTGCCTGCAGCTGTTCCCGGAGTCGTCGGCGACCTTCGCGCCGGCGGTGATCACGCTCGCCGTCGTCGGGATCGTCTACGGCGCGGTGCTGGCGATCGGCGCGACCGACATCATGCGCCTCATCGCGTACACCTCCATCTCGCACTTCGGGTTCATCATCCTCGGCATCTTCGCCATGACGAGCCAGTCGCAGGCGGGGTCCGCGCTGTACATGGTGAACCACGGGATCGCCACGGCCGCACTGTTCCTCGTCGCAGGGTTCCTCGTCACCCGGCGCGGGAGCGCGCTCATCGCCGACCACGGGGGTGTGCAGAAGGTGGCGCCCGTGCTCGCCGGCACGTTCCTCGTCGCCGGACTGGCCACTCTGTCGCTTCCCGGACTCGCCCCGTTCGTCAGCGAATTCCTGGTCCTCGTGGGAACGTTCCCGCGCTACGGCGTCGCGGCGGTGATCGCGGCGTCGGCGCTGGTGCTCTCGGCGATCTACGTGCTGTGGCTGTATCAACGGGTGATGACCGGGCCCGTCGCCGCCGGCTCGGAACGGATCCGCGATCTCGTGCCGCGCGAGATCGCCGTCGTTGCTCCACTTCTCGTGCTCGTCATCGCGCTGGGCGTGTACCCGAGACCAGCGCTGGACATCCTCACGCCGGCCGTCGAACGCACATCGGTCGAGCAACTCGAGACAGGAGTGGCCGCGCCATGACCATCGACACCCCGTCCCTCGAGTACAGCCTGCTGTCGCCCATGATCATCGTTCTGGCGGCCGCGGTGATCGGCGTCCTGGTCGAGGCGTTCGTTCCCGCCGATCGGCGCCGAGTCACCCATCTCGTGCTCGCCCTCGGCGCACTCGCGGCAGCGTTCGCCGCCGTCGTCGCGCTGGCCGGAACCAGCACCGTCGCCGCGGTGGGGTCGGTGGCCGCGGACGGGCCCACACTGTTCCTGCAGGGGGTCATCGTCGCGGTGTCCGCGGCGTCGGTCGTACTGATGGCGCATCGCTCGTCCGACCATCCCGAAGTGGCTGCGGTCGATGCCTTCACGCCCGCGGCGTCCACGGTGCCGGGCACGGTCGCCGAGGCCCGTGCCGTCACCGCCCGGGTCACCCGTACCGAGATCTACCCGCTCACCCTGTTCGCCGTCGGCGGCATGATGGTGTTGCCGGCCTCGAACGATCTGCTGAGCATGTTCGTCGCGCTGGAGGTGCTCTCGCTCCCGCTGTACCTGCTGTGCGGGCTCGCGCGTCGTCGGCGTCTGCTGTCCCAGGAGGCGTCGCTCAAGTACTTCCTCCTCGGAGCGTTCTCGTCGGCCTTCTTTCTGTTCGGCACGGCGCTGCTCTACGGCTACGCGGGCAGCGTCCGACTCGACGACATCGCCGATGTGGCCGACGGGGACCAGGTTCTCGGCGTGCTGGGGGTCGGTCTCGTGGCCGTCGGCCTGCTGTTCAAAGTCGGTGCGGTGCCGTTTCATTCGTGGATCCCCGACGTGTACCAGGGCGCACCCACGCCCGTGACCGCGTTCATGGCCTCGGCCACGAAGGTGGCGGCCTTCGGCGCGCTGCTGCGCATTCTCGTCGTGGGCGTGCCCGATCTCCAGGACGCGTGGCGGCCGATGCTGTGGGCCGTCGCCATCGTCACCATGCTCGTGGGAGCCGTGATCGCGGTGGCGCAGACCGACGTCACGCGGATGCTGGCGTACTCGTCGATCGCCCACGCGGGCTTCATCCTCACGGGTGTCTCCGCGGGAGCGGCGGGCGTGTCCGCCACGCTGTTCTATCTCGCGGCCTACGCCTTCAGCACACTCGGCGCCTTCGCCGTGGTGTCCCTCGTGCGGGATCAGGGCGGCGAGGTCACCGAACTGTCCCGGTGGGCGGGCCTCGGACGATCGTCGCCCCTGACCGCAGCGGCCTTCGCGCTGTTCCTGCTCGCCTTCGCCGGCATCCCGTCGACGAGCGGCTTCACGAGCAAATTCGCCGTCTTCCAGGCCGCACTCGAGGACGGCGGTGCCGCGCTGGTGATCGTCGGCGTCGTCAGCAGTGCCATCGCCGCGTCGTTCTACATCCGCGTCATCGTGGTGCTGTTCTTCACCGAACCGGAGGGACCCTCGGCGACGATCACCCACGGAACGGGCGCGACCGTGGCCGTCGCCGTCTCGGCCGTCGCCACCGTGGTGCTCGGGGTCTTCCCGCAACCGCTGCTCGACCTCGCCGAGCGGGCTGCAGCCGCGATGGTCTGACCCCCTTCCCCCCGCCCGCTCCCGGCGAGTACGTCCGAACCGTCGTGAATCGGCGGGGAATCGCGACAGTGTGGACGTACTCGCGGGGGCGGCAGGGAGGGTCAGCGGGCGCCGGGAGTCAGCGAGGGTGCCGTCAGCTCAGAGCAGAGACGAGACGATCCGCCAATGCCTTGGTCGATGCCGGGTTCTGGCCGGTGTAGACGGTGCGGTCGACGATGACGTGGGGCGACCAGGCATCCGCCGCCGAGAAGCTCGCTCCACCGTCGCGCAGACGGGTCTCGAGCAGCCAGGGCGCCTTGTCGGCCAGTCCGGCCTGCTCCTCCTCCTGGTTGGTGAAGCCCGTGAGCTGGTAGCCGGAGAAGGGCCAGCTGCCGTCGTCGCGCTTCGCCGACAGCAGCGCGGCGGGTGCGTGGCACACGGCCGACACGATCTTGCCCGAGTCGAGGAACTCGGTGACCAGGGCGCCGAAGTCGTCCGACACCGCGAGGTCTTCCATCGGACCGTGGCCACCGGGGACGAAGATCGCGTCGAAGGACGACGCCGTCTGGTCCTCGAGGCGCGCGGGTGACGCGAGCACGTCCTTCACCGACTCCAGGTACGACTTCAGGTCGGCGACCTTGGCCTCGTCGCCGCCGTTCGCCTCGACGGCCAGCGATCCCTCGTCGACGGTCGGGGTCACACCACCGGGCGTCGCGACGACGATGTCCCAGCCGGCCTCGGTGAAGGTCCGGTGCGACTCGACGAGCTCCTCCGCCCAGTACCCGGTGGGGTGCGCGGTTCCGTCCTTCAGCGTCCAGTGATCCGATCCGGTGACCACGTACAGAAGCTTCGTCATGCGGTGATGTCCGTTCGTCGAGGGATACTTGCCGTCATGGTGTACCCGTCCGAGCCGTACTGACCCGGGAACGGATGAAGCTCACCGGTCGTTGGGGGAGTAAAGCCCGTCACACCACACTCTGCGAGGTACACCATGAGCGGTAAAGGACAGTTCGGTTTCGATCCCGAGGACTTCGAGCGCGTCGCTCGCGAAGCGGGCGAGGGCCTGCGGGACATGCTGGGCCAGGCCATGAAGATGGCCGATCAATCGGGCGGAGGCGCTCCGTGGGTCGGCATGTTCACGCCCGCCGCGACCAAGTCCACCCCGGAGCCGGAGACCACGGGTCAGAAGGGCGACGGGGTGTGGGCCGTCTACTCCGTCGACTCCGACGGGTCGGCGAGCGTCGATCAGGTCTTCGCGACCGAACTCGATGCTCTGCGTGCCCACCGGGACAACGTGGATCCGAATCGCAAGGTCCGCTTCCTTCCCTACGGTGTCTCGGTCGGGATCCTGTCGGCCGGTTCGGAGCTCTCCACCGAGGAGTGATCTCCTCCTGCTCGCACCGTGCACTTCCGGGCCGTGAACTTCTGGGCCGTGAACTTCTGGGGCATCACGCCGAGGAAGAAGTGCACCAGCGGGCCGATCGCGAGCGCGTACAGCACCGTCCCCACACCGGCCGTGCCGCCGAGGAGCCATCCGGTTCCCAGCACCGCGAGTTCGATGGCCGTGCGCACCAGGCGCACGGACAGTCCGCTCCGCGCGACGAGTCCTGTCATCAGGCCGTCGCGCGGACCCGCGCCCAGGCCGGCCGAGATGTAGGCCGCCGTGGCGAGACCGTTGAGCACGACTCCTCCGGTGAGCAGCGCTGCGCGTGACGGGATCGAGGCGACTTCGGGCAGCCAGTCCAGCGCGAGGTCGACGCTCACCGCGATGATGACGATGTTCGCGACGGTTCCGATGCCCGGCCGCTGACGCAACGGGATCCACAGCAGCAGCACCATCACGCCCGTCACCGCCGTGATCGCCCCGAAACTGATCGGGAGCCGTGCGGCCAGCCCCTGGTGGAACCCGTCCCACGGGTTGAGCCCGAGACCACCGGTGATCATCATGGCCATCGACGTGCCGTAGAGCGTGAGGCCACCCACGAGCAGGGTGGTCCGGAGTGCGAGGTCGCGGGCGTTCATGTCTCGAGTCTGTCCGCCCGTCCGCTGCTCGAGTCCAGTCCACCGACCGGCAGTGGACTGAATATCGGTCCCCGTACCGGAACCGGAGACGTGGGCGAGCGCGGCGCCTCAGCGCGAGTGAGCAGTCTGTCGCATCGGTCGCCACGTGCGGTTGCGGTAGTAGATACTGCACTCGATAACAACGAAGCCGTTGGGGACGACTGAGATGTCACAGGGGGTTCCCGTCCATGCGAAGGACGACCTTGCCTGCGACAGCCGAGCCGGACATGCGCAGTCCGGCCGCGCGCGCCGCGACCGACGTCGCCCTCCTGACCGCCGCCGTCTTCATCGCGGCAATCATCGGAATCCATTCGCGGCCACCGGGACTTCTTGCCTCGGTGTGGGTGGCCAACGCGGTGGCGCTGAGCGTCTTCGTGCGCTGGCCCCGCACCTTCACCGCGCCGGCGGCCGTCGCAGCGCTGCTCGCCCTCGTCACCGCGGACCTCGTCTCGGGTACCGACGTCTACGCTGCGGTCGCGTTCAATGTCGCGAACATCGTCGGGGTCCTCGGAGGCACGCTGGTGATCCGGCGGCGGCACCCCGAGCCGATGACCCTCGCGGGATCCGCGGACTTCGCCAGAATGTGCCTCGGCATCGTTGTCGCCGCCCTCCTGTCGACGACCGTCGCCACCCTCTCGAGCAGCCGGCTGGGACCGCACGCACCCGCCGTCGAGGCTCTGAGCTGGTTCGGATCCGAGCTCACGAGCTACCTACTGATCGTCCCCGTCCTACTGTCCTTCCGCGCGTCGACGCCGCGCCGACGGACCGGCCCCGCCTCGCTCCGACGCCTGATCACGGGTGAGACGGCACCGATCGCGTTGACCGTCCTGCTGATGCTGGCCGGTCTCATCGTCCAGGGCCCGTTGCTGCTCGCGCTGCCGCTGCCCGCACTGCTCTGGTGCGCCACCCGCATCCCCATCTTCGGCACCGCGTTGCTCACCGCACTGTGGTCCGCATGGACGCTGCTCTTCCTCGGACGCGGGGAACTCCAGACCGGTGGGTTGCTGGGCGCGGACGGCCAGGACGGCGCCTCCGCGGTGCTGTCCGTCGCGTTGGTCGCACTCGGACCGCTGCTGGTCGCCGCCGTGTCGCTGGACCGGATGGCCGTGCAGAACAAGCTCCGCGAGGCCCTCGAGTACGACAGTCTCACCGGCGTCCTCTCCCGCGCCGCCTTCCTGCGACGGAGCCAGCAGCGCCTCGACACCCTCATCACCGACTCGCGGCCGGTCGCGCTGCTCATGCTCGACCTCGACCACTTCAAGTCCATCAACGACACGCTCGGCCACGCCGTGGGCGACATCGCGTTGGTCCGCAGCGCCGCCTGCATCCTCGGTGCCCTACCGGACGACGCGATCGCCGGGCGCATGGGCGGTGAGGAGTTCGCAATCCTCCTCCCGCACGCGGATCAGGAGGACGCCGCCTCCATCGCCGACTCGATCCGCCGCGATCACGAACGGCTGCACGTACTCTCGTCGCGCACGGCGACGGTGAGCATAGGGTTGGCCTGGACGAGCTACGCCCCGCAGTCCGTCTCGCCGCTGCTCGTGTCCGCGGATCATGCGCTGTACGACGCGAAGCGACGCGGCCGGAACACGGTGGTCGCGGTCAGCCTCGACTGACCTACGTCAGGCGGCGACCTGCCATGGTCGCTCGCGGCGCCCCACCGCCCACACGACCACGAGGATCGCCGCGAACAGCGCGGCCACGAGCACCAGCGTCGCCACCACACCCGAATGCAACACCACCACGGTGCCCAGGATCGCACCGAGGAACATGGCGACGACGGAGGAGAGCCGACGCAGTACAGCCGCCCCGTCCCGTTTCCGGAGATCGGACCCGATGCCGGTGAGGGCCATTGTCAGCACGGTGGTGGTCATGTCCGGGACGGCGAGATGCCGCACCGCCGCATTCTGCAGCCCCAGGCCCAGCGCGAGCAGCACGACGATGACGTATCCGCGGCCGGGACCGTCCACCATGAGAATCGCAGCGATCAGCGACGTGAGCGCGAGGACGAACTCGACCACGAGTGCGTTGCGCAGCAGATGATCTCGTCGACCACCGGCTCGCACGATCAGTGTTCCACCGACCATCGCGCCCACCAGGAATCCGACCAGGGCGAGCACCGAGCCCCACAACGAGAAACCGGGCGCCCCGCCCAGTGCGAAACCGATGAACACGACGTTGCCCGTCATGTTGGCCACGAACACTCGACCGAGAGCCAGCAGGCTGAGCGCGTCGATCGCACCGGTGACGACCGTGACGGCCAGCAGGATCATCGGTAGCGGCCCGTGGCGGGGATGCGCGACGTAGTCCGAGAAGCCATGTGTGGTCACGGCCACGCATTCTGCCCCAGCAGCGCGGATACAGTCGGGTGATGACCACCTCGAGCAGGACCCTGACCGCGGCGGACGGCACGCTGAACGTCCACACCGGGGTGACCGGTCGAGCGTCGAAGATGGGGCACCGGCTGACCATCGCGTTCCGCGACTGGAGCGTCACCGTCGACGAGTCGGACGGCGCTCCGACGGCCGTCACGGTTCGGGTGCGCGTCGACTCCATGGAGGTCGTCAGTGGCGAGGGCGGCGTCACACCGATGTTCGGCCCCGAGAAGTTGCTCGCGCGGTCCAACGCCCTCGGCACGCTGGACGCGTCGGACCATCCCGAGATCCGCTACGACGCGACCACCGTCGAATCGACGAAGGACGGCTACCGTCTCGACGGCACGCTGACGATCCACGGCGTGACACGCGAGCACACCGTCGACCTTTCGGTCTCCACCTCCGACGGGACGACGCACGTCGCCTTCGACGCGGTGGTGACGCAGACGGACTTCGGCGTGAAGCCCTACTCCCAGCTGCTCGGATCGATGAAGGTCGTCGACCACGTCGACGTGTCCTTCTCAGCCTCCATCTCGTAGCCCTGCCCCGATCTCCCAGCCGGCCTCGATCTCCCAGCCGGCCTCGGCGGACTAGCCGCGCGCCATGTCGACGAAGCGCGACAGGTGCAACTGGTGCGCCACCGTGATGGTGGCCGTGGGTCCGTTGCGGTGCTTGCCGAGGATCAGGTCGGCTTCGCCGCCGCGGGGATCGTCGCGCTCGGTCGCATCCGGACGGTAGAGCAGGATGACCATGTCGGCGTCCTGCTCGAGCGAGCCGGACTCACGCAGGTCGGAGACCATCGGCTTCTTGTCCGTGCGCTGCTCGGGACCACGGTTGAGCTGACAGATGGCGACCACCGGAACCATGAGCTCCTTGGCCAACAGCTTCAGCGATCGCGAGAAGTCCGAGACCTCCTGCTGACGCGACTCCACCTTCTTGCCGGACGACATCAGCTGCAGGTAGTCGATGACGATGAGCTTGAGATCGTGTCGCTGCTTGAGTCGCCGCGCCTTGGCGCGGATCTCCATCATGGTGAGGTTGGGGGAGTCGTCGACGAAGAGTGGTGCCTCGCTGATCTCGCTCATCCTGCGGGCGAGGCGGGTCCAGTCGTCGTCCGTCATCTTTCCCGAGCGCATGTCGCCGAGCTTGATCTTGGCCTCGGCGGAGAGGAGACGCATGACGATCTCGGTGCGGCTCATCTCGAGCGAGAACATGACGCTGGCCATGCCGTGCTTGATGGAGCACGAGCGCATGAAATCCATTCCGAGAGTGGAGTTGTGTGTCGGCACCATCGAACGACCGGCGAGATAGAGGTGGTCCGTGTTATCGACCTCGACACATCTGACCGGCACCGAGTCGACGCGACGAACGTCGACGATGAAGCGACTCGAAGACCTGGACACATTCGACGAGGCACGACGCTCTTTGTGGAGCAACTGCTTTCGATGCAGACCGAAGACCACGTCATCGGTCGAGAAGGTGAGTGTGAACGCCGTCGACGACGCCTCGGTGCGTCCTGCCACCCTCTTCGTCGATCGATGTACTCGGTACCCCAGACTGACGATGAGTTCCTCGACGTCGAGTGCCAGTCGCTCATTGGTGACACTGAACTGCGCGGATCCGCCTGCCGTGACGGTCCCGTCGGTGTCCAGCAGGCCGGCGAGTACAGCTCGCCGCTGCGACTCCGACGACCTGAGGTACTCCATGGGAATGTGCTTGTTGTTCAACACACCGAGTGTTCGAAGGCGAGCTTGCACCGTCCCCGTGGCGTTTCGGCACTTCTGGCACATCCGAAGTCCGGTGCACAGCTCACCGCAGAGCGGGCACAGCGGCTGATCCACCACGTCATCCTGGAAACGAGCCCGGCCACCGCATGAACGGCCGCAGGTACGCACCTGAGAAGAGAACGGCACGAAGCGTTTTCCGCACACCGTACAGAACTTGGCCGGTACAGGTTCGGGTGCGGGAAGCTGAATCGAGTATCGCAACTCAGCTGCTGCGGATCGAACGGCCACCAACCCCTCACCTTCGATCCGAGCAATGATCTCGGGATCGTCGGAGGTGATCTGCGCGCAAGCGCTGGTGCCGTCCCCCAACCACGCGCCCAGCGTGTAGGGAGGGACGGAAAGGACCGCGTCCGGACGCTGGATCGGCTTCGCGTTGGTCACCGAGTGATTCAGTCGAGCGTCCTTGGTCGCGCACCTGACCGAACCGGCGATCTGCTCGGTGGTTCGCACCTCGGCGAACGTTCCTTGGTTCTTGGTCCTGTTGTATCGAGCAGCCGCAGCCTGCGCCGACTTTCGCGATGCGCGGGTATCCGTGAGCCACTGATGCTCCGCGTCGGCCACGATGACCGTGCCGTCGGAGAACTCGACCTCGTAACACGGCCTACCGACCATCACGTCGGTCGCAGCGACGACCCGAGTCGCAGATCCGGACGCATCGATGAGATGGTCCCCGACCTCGACTTCACCCATCGTCGTCCACCCAGTGGGCGTCGCCAACGGCGTGTCGAGGGCGAGCGCCTTGCCCACACCAGGCCTCGCCGCGACGATGATCATCTGGCCCGGATGCAGACCGTTGGTCACCTCGTCGAGCTCGGTGAAGCCGGTGGGGACACCGTTCGACATGCCGCCGCGGCTGGCGATGGAGTCGA
Source organism: Rhodococcus sp. NBC_00297 (assembly GCF_036173065.1). Lineage (NCBI taxonomy): Bacteria > Bacillati > Actinomycetota > Actinomycetes > Mycobacteriales > Nocardiaceae > Rhodococcus > Rhodococcus sp. NBC_00297. The sequence goes on along the minus strand of NZ_CP108041.1, from coordinate 2,421,376 downwards.
TCTCGTCCATCGTGGGCTGCAGCAGTTCCTCGAGCTGGACGAAGTCCTCCGCGGTACGCCGCTCGGTGACCTCGTACACCTCGGCCTGAGCCCGGTCGACGACTTCGGACACGTCCTGACCGTCCGCGCCCGCGTAGCCGAACTGGACGATGCGCGTACCGGCCTCGACGAGGCGACGCAGGATCGCCTTCTCGACGACGATCTCGGCGTAGAACGACGCGTTGGCCGCCGTGGGGACCGTCTGCGTCAGCGTGACGAGGTAGGGCGGGCCGCCGATGCGCTTGAGCTCACCGCGCCGTTCGAGCTCCGCGGAGACGGTGACCGGGTCGGCGGGGTCGCCGCGGCCGTACAGATCGAGGATGGCGTCGTAGACCATCTGATGAGCCGGGCGGTAGAAGTCACCGGGCCGCAGGACCTCGAGGACGTCGGCGATGGCGTCCTTGCTGAGCAGCATGCCGCCCAGAACGGACTGCTCGGCAGCCATGTCCTGAGGGGGCTGACGACCGAAGTCCTCACCGGGCGCCTCGGACGGCCCCTGGTAGTCGTTCGTTCCCCGATCGTCCACGACTGCCACAGAAGTTCGCCGCCCTCTCGCTCGACCGAAGCTCGCCCCCGGAGATCTCGTCCGTCCTCGGCCGTGTCGGCCGAGTCCGTGCTCACCACGTTGTACCCCCGGCCTCCGACACGGTCCGAACACGTGACTGCACGCGCGTGCGCGAGCGGCTGTCCGGCGGTCGACGAGGCCCGTCGATGGTGTGCCGGAGGGACGTTAGGTGCTCGGTCCGCCAGCACCAAACGGGCCTGTTGAGCAATCTGTGGACGGGGTGTGGACAACGCAGGCGAGTCGTGTTGACCACCTGTGCAGAACCTGTGCAGCAACAAGATCACACAGCCCATCAGTGCACGTCAGGGCGATTTCGCAATTTTTCTCTCTGTGGATGAATCCGCACTCGGCGTGTCCTGCCGACTTGACATGTCGGGCGTGTCAGGTCTCCGTGGCTGGAGTTATCAACATGACCTGGGTCACATGTCGGTATCCGCCGGTGAAACCGCCGAGTGATTCTGATCCGGTCCGGATAACAGCCGCCGGACACGCGACGGGGCGCCGCGATGCAGTGCATCGCGGCGCCCCGTGGAGACCCTGGTCAGTTCTGCGCTTGCTCCTGATCGAGCTCGGTGACCGAGGCCGCGTCGACGAGCACGACCCGCGCCGTGGGAATGTCGAAGAAGAGTCCGACCACCTTGAGCCTCCCCTCGGCGACCGCCTTGCCCACCACGGCGTGACGCGACAGGGTCTGCAGTTGTACTGCCACGTTCACCATGGCGAGCTGGTCGATCTCGGAGAACCCCAGCTCTGCGGCATCCCGCGCGACGGGGTGGCCACTCCGGAACGCACTGAGGCTCGCCCGGCCGTGCGAGAGCCACTCACCCACCACCCCGTCGGCGTCGTGGGCGTCCGCGAGCAGCCCCCGCATGGCTCCACAGCCGGAGTGGCCGCAGACCACGACGGAACTGATGGCGAGCGTGTTCACGCCGTACTCCAGAGCGGCCTCGAGCGACGTGTCCGGATCACCGACCGGGATCAGATTGCCCATGTTGCGGACGGTGAAGAGGTCGCCGGGTCCGGCGCTGGTGATCGTGTTCGGCAGCACGCGCGAGTCGACACAACTCAGGAAGAACGTGTCCGGGTCCTGGAACTCGCTCAGCTTCTCGAGGTGCGGGCGCATGGACGACGCGCTGCGACGGTGGTATTCCTCGACACCGGCCAGGACCGGCCGGAGTGCCGCCGGGGTGACGGCGTCGGCGGTGAACGGCCCGGAGTGGCTGTCGACGGTCTGCCATTGCGACCACGGCATGAACGTGCGCGCGGACAGCATGTGGGGCATGCGTCTCGGTGGCCCGGCCGTGGCCGACGCCATGTCCACGGCGCCGACCTCGTCGACGACGACGGTGCCGCCCGTCGCCTCGTACTGCTTCGTCCACTCGTGCAGCGCGTCGTACACCGCGTGGTCGAGGAAGTCGACGGTCAGCTCGATCGTCACGGATCGGCCGGCAGGAACGGACTGCAGCACCCGCGTGAGGCGAGGAAGCGACAGGAAGCTGAGCGATCCCTCCACCACGACGCGCCAGGAGTCCTCGGTGAGCTGCTCGGCACGCACCCGTGCCCACAGCACGCGGCGCAACACCAGCAGGACGGAGATGGCGAGCCCGATCAGCACACCCTCGAGCAGATTGAGGGTGACGACACCGACGACCGTCGCCGCGTACACCACCACGTCGCCGGTCCTCGTCGCCGAGCGGATGTCCGCGAGCTTGACCAGCTGCACACCGATCATGACGAGCAGACCTGCCAGTGCGGCGTAGGGGACCAGCTCGACCACACCGATGAACAGGACCGAGAAGATGAGAACCCAGACACCGTGCAGCACAGCCGAAGCGGGGGATCGGGCGCCGGATCGGACGTTGGTGGCGCTGCGCACGATGACGCCGGTGACGGGCAGTCCGCCGGCGACACCGGACACCATGTTGGCGGCGCCCTGACCCATGAGTTCGCGATCGAAGTTGGTGCGTCTGCCCGAGTGCATCTTGTCGATGGCGACTGCGGAGAGCAGACTCTCGACGCTCGCGATCAACGCGATGGTCAGCACACCGGTCGCGAACGCTGCCCACTGCCCGTCCGGGAATGCCGGCAACTCCACGGCCTCGATCAGGTTGCCGGGCAGATCGATTCGTTCGACGTTCATCGAGAAGGCCAGTGAGAGACCGGTTCCCGCGACCACGGCCACCAGCGGGCCGGGGACCTTACCGAGTGGGCCGGTGATGCGCGGCCACAGCAGCATCAGCGCGACGACCACGCCGCCGATGGCGACCGGCGCCGCCTCGGCGTTCAGGATCGACGAAGGCAGGGACGTGATGTTGGCGACGGCGGAACTCCGGCTCTCCCCACCGAGCAGCACGTGGATCTGCTGCAGCGCGATGGTGATACCGATACCGGCCAGCATCGCGTGCACCACCACCGGCGAGATGGCGAGCGCCTGGCGGGCGATACGGCTCAGACCCAGCACCACCTGCAGCACACCGGCGAACACCGTGATGAGACACGTGATGCGCCAACCGAACTGGTTCACCAACTCGGCCACCACCACGGTCAGGCCGGCGGCCGGCCCGCTCACCTGCAGCGGGGACCCACCCAGCGCACCGGCGAGGATGCCGCCGATGACGGCCGCGATGAGGCCCGCCATGACGGGAGCGCCGGAGGCCACCGCGATTCCGATGGAGAGCGGTACCGCCACCAGGAACACCACGAGAGACGCGGGCACGTCGTACCGGGCGACGCTCGCCAGCCGGTCGCGCGGTGTGGGGCTCGGGGCGGGTACGGGTGGTTCGGCGGGGGACGAGCGATCGAGTTGTGCAGTCACGGTGAAGCCTCCAGGCGGACACGGATGGTGTGGGTCTGTGCGGTTTCGTCGGTGCAGAACGCCCGGTCTCTCCTCGGGGCGCATCGTTGGTCAAGACATCTCGAAGAGTACGTAAAGGTTTCGGCGCACCCTCGGCGCCGGACGGTGCTCGGGCCGCGTCTGCTCCGAGGTTTGGGGACGGTGCCAGTGGACCCACCCGGAAACACTCACCGCGTACAGAATCACCACCTCGCCCACGCCGGAGGACGGCCGAGACAGGCAGGAAAAGAACGAACGAAAACGCAGAATGCCCCGGCCGAGAATCGGCCGGGGCATTCGGTACTGCGTGTCGGTGATGCTTACGAGGCGGTGACCTCGAGGTCGAACGACGCCGTCACATCGGGGTGCAGCGCCACGGTGATGCGGTGCGTTCCGGTGGACTTCACGTGCGACTTCGGCAGTTCGATGCTGCGCTTGTCGAGCACCGGGCCACCGGCGCTCTTGACGGCAGCGGCGACGTCGGCTGCGGTGACCGCACCGAAGAGCTTGCCCGAGCCGCCGGTTCGCACCGACAGCGTCACGGACGTCAGGCCCTCGATGGCCTGCTTGAGCTCGTTGGCATGGTCCAGCCCGCGCACGGCGCGAGCTTCCTGGGCACGACGGATGCCCTCGACCTGCTTCTGTGCTCCGCGGGTGGCCGCAATGGCCAGTCCACGGGGCAGCAGGAAGTTACGTCCGTAGCCGTCCTTGACCTCGACGGTGTCTCCGGGTGCGCCGAGGTTGTCGACATCAGCAGTGAGGATGAGCTTCATGGTTACCTTTCCCCTTATCGCGCAGTCGCGGCGTAGGGCAGCAGTGCTACCTCACGCGAGTTCTTGACTGCGATGGCGATGTCCCGCTGGTGCTGGACGCAGTTGCCGGTGACACGACGAGCGCGGATCTTGCCGCGGTCGCTGACGTACTTACGCAGCAACGTCGTGTCCTTGTAGTCGATGGACGTGTTCTTTTCCTTGCAGAAGGCACAGACCTTCTTCTTGATCACCTTGTCGCGCAACGGCGGTTTAGGCATGGACAAATCTCCGAATCTTGATTCACTGCATGTGTGGTGCGTACCGGATCAGAACGGCGGTTCGTCGTCGCCGCCGCCACGGGAGCCACCGAACGATCCCGATGCCTGCGGGGCACTGCCCCACGGATCGTCACCGCCCGAGCTGCCACCGGACGAACGGCTCGACGAGCCACCCGATCCACCGGAGGAACCACCGAACCCGCCGCCGCTGTTGCCGCCGCCTCCGCCGCTGCCACGACTGACCTTGTTGACCTTGGCCGTCGCGTACCGCAGGGAGGGACCGACCTCGTCGACCTCGAGTTCGACGACAGTGCGCTTCTCGCCTTCACGCGTCTCGTAGGAACGCTGCCGCAACCGACCCGTCACGACGACTCGCGCACCGCGGGTGAGCGACTCCGCGACGTTCTCCGCAGCCTCGCGCCAGATGTTGCAGCGCATGAAGAGTGCGTCGCCGTCCTTCCATTCGTTGGACTGACGATCGAACGTGCGGGGCGTGGACGCGACGGTGAAGTTCGCGACCGCTGCACCTGCGGGGGTGAATCGGAGTTCGGGATCGGCCGTCAGGTTCCCGACGACGGTGATGACGGTTTCGCCTGCCATGATTCCTCTTTCTCGTGCCTTGTCAGCGCATGATCTTCTCGGTTGCCGTCAGCCTAGGGCGAGACGGTGACACGAGGGATCACTTGCCGCGGCGCAGAACCTTGGTGCGCAGCACCGATTCGTTCAGGCCGAGCTGGCGATCGAGCTCCGACACCGTGGCGGGCTCCGCGTTGATGTCGATCACCGCGTAGATGCCTTCGGCGTGCTTCTCGATCTCGTAGGCGAGACGGCGCTTTCCCCACACGTCGACCTTGTCGACCTTGCCGCCGTCCTTGCGGATGACGTTCAGGAACGTATCCAGCGACGGGGCGACCGTGCGCTCGTCGAGATTGGGGTCGAGGATGACCATCAGTTCGTAATGACGCATAAGACCTCATCACCTCCTATGGACTGTGAAACGGTCACGGACGATCCGTGACAGGAGGGTCGTTGCGTCAGCAACCGGTCCAGGGTACCTGGACCGCGGCTCACCACGAAATCGGCGGATCGACGGTGCGGACAGCACGGCGCGAGGTCCGGGGCACCTACTCTTGTCCTCATGACCACCGGCCGCGCGACGATCTCCGGCCGCGCCGGGGTCGCCACGGCGGCCGCCGTCACCGCGATCTCGGTGATCACGATGGTGCTCGGCTACGTCAACAAGGCGCGGTGCGCGGGAGCACCCTTCGACGAGACCGGACGCAGTCTGGCGTTCGACCGCATCAAGGACTCGTCCGTCTGCTACTCCGACATCCAGTTCCTGTGGCTCGACCGCGGCATCGATCAGCACCTGTTCCCCTACCTGACCGGCGGTATCTCCGCCGACGGCACACTCACCGGCGGAACCGTCGAGTACCCGGTGCTCAGCGGACTTCTCATGTGGGTCGGCGGTCTGGCGAGCCACACCGACGCCCAGTTCCTCCTCTACTCGGCGCTCCTGCTCGCACCGTTCGGCGCGGTGACCGCCTGGATGCTCGGACGCCTCGGCGGCCGCGTCGCGCTGCTCTGGTCGGCCGGCCCCGCGCTGGTTCTCTACGCGTTCCACAACTGGGAACTCCCCGTGGTGGCGACGACCGTCGGCGCCGTGTACGTGATGTCCACCCGCATGCCGCTCCGACGTCGGGCGTATCTTGCGTCGGCACTCCTGGCGGTGGGCTTCTGCCTCAAGCTCTATCCGGGCGCCTTCGTTCTCCCGCTCGCGTCGTACGTCCTGGCCGGGGGCGTGGGCGGGGTGGAGTCCCCCGTGTCCGCACGCCGGTCGCCGCGCCGACTCGACGTGCGCGGGGCGGCCGGAGTGATCGCCGTCGCCGCTGCCGTGGTGGCCGCCGTCAACCTGCCCTTCGCGATCCTCGGCTACGACGGATGGCGGGCGTCGTTCGCCTTCCAGGGCATGCGGCAGGCCGACATCACGACCAACTCGATCTGGTACTGGGGACTGCGGATCCTCTACGACGTGCCGTCGGCGACGCCGGACATGAGCGCCGCCAACGACCAGGCGTACCAGAGCCTGGTCTCGGTGCTCTCGCCGTTGCTGGTGCTGGTGTCGTTCGCCGCCGCGCTGTGGTTCGGCTGGCGTCGACGTCTCGCGGAGGGCACCTACCCCTGGGTGCAGACCAGCGCGGTGATGCTCGTGGCGTTCCTTCTGTTCCACAAGGTGCACTCACCGCAGTACACGCTGTGGCTCGTCCCGTTCTTCGTCCTGGTGCACGTTCCCTGGCACGTGGTGACGGCTTACCTGATCACCGACGTCGTACTCGGTGTCGGCGTCTTCCGGTACTTCGCCGCGTTGTCGAGTGGCAGCGACGCGACCACCGAGGAGAACGTCGTGGTGTTCGGGGTGTGGGTGCGCGCCGTGCTGCTGGTCGTTCTCGTCGTCCTGTTCGCACGGTCCCGTCGCCGCACTCTCGACGCCCGTCCCACCCGGTCCCCGCGCCGCCGGACCGACGCCGAAGCGGAGGTACCCGTGTGAGCACACCGTTCGATCCCGTCCCCCTGCTCGGCGAGCACGTGCACCTCGAGCCGCTGACGCCCGATCACGCGGGCGAGCTCGCGGCGGCCGCGGACGACCCCGCGATCTTCCGCTGGACCGGATCCGTCGTGTCCGACGACACGACCGCCCGCGCGTACATCGACACCGCCCTCGCGGACACGGCGCGGCGGGCGTTCCTGCAGCGGGACGCGCGTACCGGCGTCGCGGTCGGCACGACGTCCTACTATCAGATCGACGCCTCGAATCGGAGCGTCGCCATCGGATACACCTGGCTCTCGCGCTCGGCCCAGGGAACCAGGATCAACCCCGAGTCGAAGTTCCTTCTGCTCGAGCACGCCTTCGGCTCCGCCGGCGTGGTGCGGGTGGAGTGGCACACCGACGCACTGAACGAGCAGTCCCGTGCGGCGATCGGCAAGCTCGGCGCACACTTCGAGGGATTGCTGCGCAAGCATCGTCGCCGCGTCGACGGAACGTGGCGCACCACGGCGCTGTTCTCGATGACCGACGACGAATGGCCGGCGGCCCGGGACGTTCTGCGCAGCCGCATCGACAGCTGAGCCGTCCGTCGACCTGCGCCTTTTACAGAATGTGTGCACTCGTCCGGCAGAGTTCGTGACGAGTCATTCTCCGGGGAACGATGACAAAACCGACTGTTCGGTGAGAGACTGCTGAAGAAACCGGCAGTTCGACCGAAACCAGGGACACGAGAAACAAGGGCACACCAGTGACGACCACGACATGGCGCCGTCCGGATCAGGACGGCTCGGCCACCGTTCGCACGCATGGCCACACCGACAGCACCACCTACCAGCGCCCCAACCTCACGGTTCGTGAGATCGAGGTGCTCATCAGCTGGTTCCGCTGCGATTCCAAGCCGGCCGTCGCGGCCAGCATGTTCCTCTCGCTCGGAACGGTGAACACCCACCTGACGCGGATCCGTCAGAAGTACGCGGCCGTCGGCCGGCCCGCACCGACCAAGGCATCCCTGGTCGCGCGGGCCCTGCAGGACGGCCTGATCGACATCGACGAACTCTGAGGTCCGCCCGTCACTCCTGGATGTGCACCTTGGCGTCGTCGGCATGCCCCTCGGCCGCGAGGCGCCGGTTACGGCGCACGCTGGACAGGAACGACAGTCCGATGAGGACCACACCGACGAGTCCGGTGATGATCTCGTTGATGTGCACGCCGATCGAGACCAGCAGGATGATCGACAGTGCGCCGATGGCCCAGTGGGCGCCGTGCTCGAGGTACACGTAGTCGTCGAGCGTGCCCTTGCGCACCAGATAGACCGTGAGCGACCGCACGAACATCGCACCGATGAAGCCGAGGCCCAGGGCGATGATGATGGGGTCGGCGGTGATGGCGAACGCGCCGATGACGCCGTCGAAGCTGAAGGACGCGTCGAGGACCTCGAGGTAGAGGAACAGGAAGAAGCCGGCCTTGCCGGTGGCCTTCGCGAGGTCCGACGGCCCGCCGGAGGCCTCCTCCTCGTCTTCACCGGGGACGTGGAACAGATTGCCGAGGCCGTTCACCGCGATGTAGGTGACCATGCCCAGCACGCCGGACACCATGACCGTGGAGATCTTGTCGTCCTCCGCCATGAACTCGGCCGCGAGAACCAGCAGGATGCCGGCGACGATCACGGACATCATGTCGAGCTTGCCGGCCTTGGCCAGCGGCTTCTCGATCCACGAGAGCCAGGTGTGCTCGCGCTCCTCGAAGATGAAGCCGAGGAACAGCATGAGCAGGAACATGCCACCGAACGCGGCGATCTGCGGATGTGCGTCGGTGATCAGCGTCTCGTACGACGGGCTGCCGTCGGGGAAGTAGGCGGCGTCGTCCGCGGGCGGGTTGAGCGCGAGACGGAGCGCCGCCACGGGGCCCAGGCCGGACGCGGCCCAGACGATGACCAGCGGGAAGACCAGCCGCATACCGAAGACGGCGATGATGATGCCGATGGTGAGGAAGATCTTCTGCCAGAACTCGCTCATCCGGCGCAGGACCGTCGCGTTGATGACCGCGTTGTCGAAGGACAGCGACACCTCGAGGATGCCGAGGATCACGACGAGAGCGACGGCCTGCCAGCTCCCGTAGATGAAGGCCACCACGATGGCGAGCGCGGTGATCGCGAACGACCATCCGAAGATGCGTAGAACCACGGGTGGTGGCCTTTCTCTGGTGTCGATCCCTGCGGGCTCCGGCGACGGGGCGTCGTTGCCCCCACATGCAACGGAGAGTGTCGCAGCGCCGTCCGACGAGGACGACGCGCAACACTCTCCGGTACTCGGACCGAATGCCCCGTCGAGCGGGACATTACTCCTTCACAGGGGTCAGACGTTCACTCCGAAGTCGCGGGCGATGCCGGCCAGACCGGAGGCGTAGCCCTGTCCCACGGCGCGGAACTTCCACTCCGCACCGTTGCGGTAGAGCTCGCCGAACACCATGGCGGTCTCCGTCGAGGCGTCCTCGCTGAGGTCGTAGCGGGCGAGTTCGGTGCCGTTGGACTTGTCGACGACGCGGATGTAGGCGTTGCGGACCTGGCCGAACGACTGCGAGCGTGCGTCGGCCTCGTAGATGGACACCGGGAAGTTGATGGTGTCGATGTTCGGCGGCACGGCCGAGAGCTCGACGTTGATGACCTCGTCGTCGCCGTCGCCCTCACCGGTGGTGTTGTCACCGGTGTGCTCGATCGACCCGTCGGGGCTCTTCAGGTTGTTGAAGAACACGAAGTGCTGGTCGCTGACCACCTTCTTGTCCGTACCGAGCGCGATGGCGCTGGCATCGAGGTCGAAGTCGGTGCCGGTGGTCGTGCGGATGTCCCATCCGAGACCCACCGAGACGGCCGTGAGGTTCGGTGCGGCTTTCGTGAGGGAGACATTGCCACCCTTGGTCAGGCTGACGCCCATGGCTCGAGTCCTTTCGGTTGCGTGCTACCGGTCGCGTGCTGGAAAGTGCTGTCCACTCGCGTTCATACCCTCAACGTGTGGCATCGCACCAGCGTTCCCGCGAGCCGGTGCGACTCGAGATCGCCGGCGCGTCCGAGAACGGCGCCGCCAGTACCATCGGGCGGGTGACACACCGCTGGCCCGGGCGCCTGAGCCGCGGCCGGGCGCGCACCGAGGCGGTCGCCGCCATCCGGGCCGACACGGTCCGGACCTTCCTCGACATGGACAAGCGTCAGTCGATCGCATCCGCGGGGGTCGACGCGCTGGAACGACTGGGCAGGTCGGACGACAGTCTGCGAGCGCGCTGGCGGCCGGTGGAGGAGCAGTGCTTCGCAGCGGGTGCCTCGTATCTGGCGGCCACGGAGCGCCCCGAGTCCGACGCGAGCGAGGAGGCGTACGACGCCTTCGCCACCGCCATCGCCCATCTCTCCGCCGCCAGCGCCGCGGTCGACCAGTTCTACGAGGCGCATCGGGCCCGGCTCGAGCACGCGACGCTCGAGTACGCCGCGGTCCCGCGATTGGCGAACGACGCACGCACCGCGGCGACCTCGGTGCTGGCGACCGTCACCGGATCGGAACCGCACCACTCCTATCGCTCCGTGCGTGACGCCGTCGCCGCGGTACACCGTGCACTGGACGGTCTCGCGGCGGCGGAATCCGGTGGCAGCGGCACCGCGGTCACCGGCCGCGCAGCGCAGGTGCGCTCCGCCGCGGACGATCTCCGGAGGGCACTCGCCGAGGCACCCGGCCGCGCCGGATCGGCGTCCACCGCCCTGGCATCGGTCCGCACCCGGCTCCAGGCGGTCGGCACCAAGGCCGAGTACATCGCGCCCGCCTACTCCGCCCTGCTGCGCGAGTTCGTGGCCGCCAGCTCGGACGATCTCTCCCGAGCTCGGGAGAACTGCGAGACCCACATGGTCGAGGCGGCCCGCGACATCGACGACGCGGCGACCGCACGCGACCGAGGCGACCCGGAGGAGGCACTCGACCGGATCACCGCCGCACGGCAGCATCTGGCCGACGCGGAGGCGGACATCGAGGCCGTCACCGGACGCCTGGCACGCCTGCGCGAGGTGCGGGACGACCCCGGGGCCGTGGATCGGCGCGTCCGGTTCCGGCTGCGCGACGCGCAGCTGCTGGCCGTCGACCGGGGACTGGTTGCCGAATGGGGCTCGGTGTTGGATGCTCAGCTCGCACGGATCGAGAGGGCCGCCGCGGCACTCGGAACGGGCCGGCCCGACTACTGGGCGTACCTGCGCGAACTCGATTCCGTCGAGGACTTCATCTCCGGTGTGGTCGACCGCATCCGCGGCCGACAGAGTCGGACCTGATACGAAAGGGGTTGCAGTGCAGCACTTCTCTCACCTGGAACCCGCCACACTCGAGTACCTGTTCCACCGCCCGCCCGTCGCCGTGACCGCGGAGAGCGACCTCACGACGCGGGCGCTCGCCCTGGGCGCCACGCTCTACGTCCCGGCCACCAGGGCGAACCTGGTGGAGACGGTACGCAAACGCGCGGCCGAGGGCTCCCGGTCCGTCGTGCTCGATCTCGAGGACGCCGTTGCCGACGCCGACCTCGAAGCGGCGCGCGGACACGTCGTCGCCGCGCTGGACGCACTCGCCGTCGATCCGCCCGAGGCCGCCGTCTTCGTCCGCGTCCGCACGGCGGAGGACATGCACCACGTCTGCGACCGTCTCACCACCGGCATCGACGTCCTGCACGGCTTCGTTCTTCCCAAGTTCCGGCCGGAGAGCGGCGAGAAGTTTCTCGAGGAGGTGGCCGCTCGGTCGGCCGCAGCGGGCAGACACCTGGTGGTCATGCCCGTGATGGAGTCCCGCGAGATGGTCTACCGGGAGACCCGTGACGACGAGTTGGCCGGTGCACGTGACGTGCTCGACCGATACCGCGACAGCGTCCTGGCGGTGCGAGTCGGTGCCACCGACATGAGCGGCGCCTTCGGGATCCGACGCGACCGCGACCTGACGATCTACGACGTGCGGGTGGTCGCGGACACCATCGGCGCCATCGTCAACCACCTCGGGCGCAGTGACGGAACGGGTTTCGTCGTCACCGGCCCGGTCTGGGAGTACTTCGCCGACCACGAGCGGCTGTTCCGCCCGATGCTGCGAGCCACGCCCTTCGCCGAGCACGACGCCGTCCGCTTCCGCCAGCAGCTGGTCAGCCGCGACATCGACGGTCTGCTCCGTGAGGTCGCGCTCGACCGTGCCAACGGGCTGCACGGCAAGACCGTCATCCACCCGTCCCACGTCGCCGCCGTGCACTCGCTGTCGGTGGTCACCCACGAGGAGTATCAGGATGCACAGGCCATCGCGTCGTCCTCCGGCGGAGGCGGCGTCCTCGCCTCCGGCTACGGCAACAAGATGAACGAACTCGGTCCGCACCGGCCGTGGGCCGAGCAGACGCTGCGCCGGGCCGCCGTCTTCGGCGTCACCGCCGAGGGTGTGTCGTTCGTCGACGTGATGCAGGCACTGGCCAGGCGTCCCGCGTCCACGACCGGCACTGCACGATGAGCCGCGCGATGGACCGTCGACTGCCCTGGGCGACAGCGGAACTGGGGCTCGTCCTTGAGCACGGCACCTCGTCGGTGGGCCGGCGGGTGGGCGACCTGGTGCAGCCGGGGCTGCGGCGCAACCCGCGCCGAGCTCACCTGCTGGTGTCGACCGTTCTGGGCAAACACATCCCGCAGGACCCGGCCGAGGTGATCCGAGCAGGTGAGCTTCTGGGCTCCCTGTGCGCCGACGTGCTCGCCGGGCACGACGACGGCGTGGTGGTACTCGGATTCGCCGAGACCGCGACGGGACTCGGCCACTGCGTGGCGACGCGCCTCGGCGCACGGTCCTACATCCACTCGACCCGTCGACCCGTCGAGGGATTCGCCGTGCACGGTGAGTTCGAGGAGGGCCACTCGCACGCGACGGATCATCGCCTCCTACCCACCGATCCGGAGCGCGACCTGCCCTCTTACGTCCCGATGGTTCTGGTCGACGACGAGATCTCCACGGGAACGACGGCCCTCGGTGCCATTCGCGCGGTGCACGCACTCGCGCCGCGGGCGCGCTACGTGATCGCCTCGCTCGTCGACATGCGCTCGGCGGATCAGCGCCGCGAGACCGACCGCGTCGCTGCGGAACTCGGGGTGGTCATCGACTCGGTGTCGCTCGCGACGGGCACCGTGCATCTGCCCGACGACATCATCGCCGTCGTGGAAGCGCTGCCCGCTGCGTCTGCACCGGTGGATGCTCCCCACCGAGGGACCGTCACCAGGGTCGACGTGCCCTGGCCGGCCGGAGTGCCCGACGGCGGTCGCCACGGTTTTCGGGCCGAGGACGTCGCCGCCTTCGACGCCGCGGTCGAGGAGTCGGCCGATCTGCTGCGACCGCACCTCGGCTCGGGCACCACCGTCGTGATCGGGCACGAGGAACTGATGTACCTCCCGCTCCGCATCGCCCGCGCACTGTCGGACCGCGGAACGCCGACACTGTTCCAGACCACCACCCGCTCACCCGCTCATGTGCTCGACGAGCCGGGTTACCCGCTGCGGCGCGGCTTCTCGTTCGTCGCACCGGAACCCGCGGCCGGTGGCCGACGTCATCTCTACAACGCTCGGGTACCGGACGAGGAGGCGCCGAGCCCCGTTCTTCTCGTCGTGGATCCGCCCGCGGACACCGAGGCGTTGACGGGTCCGGACGGTCTCGTGGACGCCCTCACCCGCACCGGTATCGACGTCACCGTCGCCGTGGTGGCGGCGGATCCGCACTCGCTGCGGACGGAGTCTCGATGACGGCACCGCTGCACGGTCCGGCGTTCGGGTCCTACGCGGCGGGCGAGGTGTCCTGGCTCCTGAAGGATCTCTCGCACGTCTCGCTGGAGGCGGACACCGCGTCGCGGGAGCAGCAGATCCAATCGGGCGCAGCGCACTACGCCGAGAGCCTGCCCGTCGAGTATCAACCCGATGCCGCCTACCGCGACCTGTTCGCCACCGTCCTGGAGGAGAGCGCGACGCGCCTCGCCACCGCGGTCGGCATCGTCACCGATCTGGTGATCGCCGAGCGCGGTGAGAACCTGGTGCTCGCCTCTCTCGCCCGCGCCGGCACCCCCATCGGCATCCTGATGCGCCGCTGGGCGCGGGACGTGCGCGGTCTGACGTGGCCGCACTACGCCGTGTCCATCGTGCGCGATCGCGGAATCGACTCGGCCGCACTGGATCATCTCGCCCGTCACCACGACCCGGCCGACGTCGTCTTCGTGGACGGGTGGACCGGCAAGGGCGCCATCACTCGGGAATTGACCGCCGCCCTCGACGCGGTGCACCGGGCGGGAGGCCCCCGCTTCGACGACCGGCTCGCGGTACTGGCGGACCCCGGGCACTGTGTGACCACCTACGGCACCCGCGACGACTTCCTCATCGCGTCGGCATGCCTCAACTCGACGGTGTCGGGCCTGATCTCCCGCACCGTGCTCAACGACACGCTCATCGGGCCCGGTGAGTTCCACGGCGCCAAGTTCTACGCCGACCTCGCCGCGGTGGACGTCTCGAACCTGTTGCTGGACAGCGTGTCCGCCAGATTCGACGACGTCGCGGACGCCGTGGTAGAGGGACTGTCGACGGTGCGGTCCGCCGACCGGACTCCGACGTGGAGTGGCTGGGCCTCGGTCGAGCGCGTACGGGAGGAGTACGGCATCAGCACGGTCAACTTCGTCAAACCCGGAGTGGGAGAGACCACCCGCGTGCTGCTCCGCCGGGTCCCGTGGCGCGTTCTCGTGCGCGACGCGCGGGCGCCGGAGCACCGCCACATCCGGATGCTCGCCGAGGCGAGGGGCGTGCCCGTGGACGTCGTTCCCGATCTCGCCTACTCCTGCATGGGTCTCGTCCGGGACGTCTCGTGACCGAGGCGAGGACCACGCTGGTCGCGACGGATCTCGACCGCACGATGATCTACAGCGCCGCCGCCTTGGCGGAGGGTCGCACGGACGGACAGGACGACGACGTGCGCTGCGTCGAGTACTACGAGGGTGCTCCGCTGTCGTACATGACCGCACGCGCCGCGGACCTGCTCACCAGCCTCGCGTCCGAGGTGGTGGTGGTGCCGACCACGACGCGCACCGTCGAGCAGTTCCGACGCATCGCCCTGCCGGGAGCACCCTGGCGGCACGCGATCACGACCAACGGGGCCACCATCCTCGTCGACGGTGAGCCGGATCTCGACTGGCGCCGCGCCGTCGAGGACGCCGTCGCCGGGTCCGCGGTGCCGCTCGCGGAGGTGACCGCGGAGATGACACGGCGGGGCGACGACTCGTGGGTGCTCACGCAGCGGACGGCGGACGATCTGTTCTGCTACCTCGTCGTGAACGTGGAGACGATGCCCGAGGATTTCGTCGACGAGTTCGCACACTGGTGCACCGAGCGCGGCTGGGGCGTGTCCCGGCAGGGCCGCAAGGTCTATGCGATGCCCGACGCGGTGTGCAAGTCGCATGCCGTCGCCGAGGTGCGCCGACGGTGCGTGAACGCGGGAACGCTGGAGGCCACCGCCCCGGTGCTCGCCGCCGGGGACGGCGCCCTCGACGCGGAGATGCTTCGTGCCGCGACCGCCGCCATCCGTCCGCGGCACGGTGAACTGGAACTGCTGCAGTGGGACGCCCCCGGGCTCGTGGTCACCGAACGGTCCGGCGGTGCTGCGAGCGAGGAGATCCTGCACTGGTTCCGGGCAACGGCCGGCACGTCGGGCTCCGCCGCTGCCCCGCCGACACACGTACGCTGAATTCGGACGTACCCGACCACCCCGGAAGAGGACGAGACGTGGCTGCACAGCCGTTGACCAAGGGACAGAATGCTCCTCTGTCCACCGCCACCGTTCGCATCGGTCTCGAGCTGACCGCACCGGCGGACATCTCCGCCCTGCTCGTCACCGACAGCGGCAAGGTTCGCTCCGACGCCGACTTCGTCTTCTTCAACCAGCCCTCCGGCCCCGGTGTGCAGCTGGTTCCGGGCCAGGGTGGGCCGCAGGAAGTCGCCGTGACCCTCGCCGCGGTCCCGGCCGACATCACGCAGATCCGAGTCGTCGTCACGCTCGACGACTCGTCGAGCAGCTTCGGACGCGTCTCCGCGCCCACCGCCCACGTGATCGACGGCGGCACCGGTGCGACGCTCTACTCGTACACCGTGGACGGCCTCACGACGGAGTCCATCGTCATCGCGCTCGAGCTGTACCGGCGCGGCGACGGCTGGAAGGTCCGTGCCGTGGGCCAGGGTTACGCGGGCGGGTTCGCCGCTCTCGTCGGTGACCACGGGGTCTCGGTGGACGACGCTCCCGCAGCGGCGCCTGCGCCTGCTGCACCCACACCTCCGCCTGCCGCTCCCACACCTCCGCCGGCCCCCACGCCGCCGCCCGCGGCACCCCCGGCACCTTCTGCGCCCGCGGCCCCCGCCGAGGTGAGCCTGACGAAGGCTCGGCCCGTCAGCCTCACCAAGGGTCAGAAGGTGACGCTGAAGAAGGACGGTGGCGTCGCACTGACCACCATCCGCATGGGCCTCGGTTGGGACCCCATCAAGAAGGCCGGCTTCTTCGGAGGCGGGCGCAGCGCGGACGTCGATCTCGACGCCTCGGCAATGATGTTCTCCGGCGACAAGCACGCCGACGTCGTCTACTTCGGCCAGCTGCGGTCGAAGGACGGGTCGATCGTCCACCAGGGCGACAACCTCACCGGCGAGGGCGAGGGCGACGACGAGGTGATCACGGTGGACCTGACGCGGGTGCCCGCCCATGTGAGCTCGATCGTCTTCATCGTGACCTCGTACCGCGGGCAGACCTTCGAGCAGGTGGCGAACGCCTTCACCCGCCTGGTCGACAACACGATCAACACCGAGCTGGCACGCTTCACGCTGCAGGGCGGCATGCCGTTCACCGGGCTGGTCATGGCCAAGGTGTACCGAGCCGGGAGCGAGTGGAAGCTGCAGGCGATCGGCGACGGCATCAACGCCAAGCACGCGGGCGAAGCGTTGCCGCAGCTCCGTCCGTACCTCTCCTGACGAGGAGTCGTAGGCTCGGGTCGTGACCTCGTCGAACGATCCCTCCGTCTTCGAGTACGGAGTGGACGGCCCCAAGCTGATCGTCGTGGGCCTCGACGGCTCCGACTCCTCCTGGCGGGCGGCCGCGTACGCCGCCGGACTGGCGCGCCGGCAGCACTCCAAGCTCGTGCTGGTCTACGTGCAGACGCTGGCGGCCGGCGCCTTCGCGCAGGCGAGCGGCGTGGTCTACGACTCGGGGAGCCAGGTGGCGGACCAGCTGCTCACCGAGATCCGCGACCACGTGGTGCGTTTCGGCGAGCACCAGCACGTGAACTGGGAGTTCCGGACGTTCCGCGGCGACCCGGCGATGGGACTCGCCGCCGTCGGCGACGAACTGCGTGCCGACGCGATCGTCGTGGGCACGTCCGAGTCTGCCGGGCACCGCATCTTCGGCTCCGTCGCCGTCCGACTGGTCAAGCTGGGTCGGTGGCCGGTGACCGTGGTGCCCTAGGCGGTGGCGCCGCATCCGCGATCGGAACCTCGACGGGCCGCGGACGCACCATCGCCGGCACCCACGACGGGTACGCGTCGGGTGCTCCGTCGAGTACACCACCGGCCGGATCGTCGTCGCCGCTGCGACGCACCAGATCGTCCAACGGCCGGTAGATCTGCCGCACCACCAGGACACACAATCCGACGACGGCGAGATCGCGCGCCAGGACGGTCGCCGTGAAGTACTGCTCGGGCAGACCCTTGTCGGCCACGCCCAGGTAGTACATCATCCGCGGAACCCAGACGAGTGCGTCGATGGTCATCCACGCCAACAGGATTCGCCGGTGCGGCAGAGCCAGGACCGCGAGCGGCACCAGCCACAGGGAGTACTGCGGACTCCACACCTTGTTCGTCAGCAGGAAACCGGCGACCACGAGGAAACACAGCTGCATCAGGCGAGGACGCCGCGGAGCCGTCAGCGCCACCCAGCCGATGGCGAGGCACACGACCACGAAGAGCAGCGCCGTCACGAGATTGAGGATCACCGGCTTCTCGCCGGGACCGAGCGGGCCGTCGAATCCGGCCCAGCCGGTGAACGACCGGGCCACGTTGTAGAGCGAGTCCGGATCGGCGCCGCGGTCGGAGTTCAGTCGGAAGAACTCCGACCAGCCACGCGGGAACAGCAGTGCGATGGGCAGATTGACCAGAACCCACGCCGAGAGCGCCGCCGCCGTGGTCCGCGACCAGTCCCTGATGTTCCCCGTGCGGATGCACAGCACGAGGAGCGGACCGAGCAGGAACAGCGGGTAGAGCTTCGTCGCGCCCCCGATGCCGAGCAGGACACCGGCCAGCACCGGCCTACGTCGCGCCCACGCCAGCAACCCACCGGAGGCGAATGCCGTTGCGAGGGCGTCGAAGTTGGTGAAGACGTGCACGATCACCAGAGGGGAACACGCGGCCAACGCGGCGTCCCACACCCGACGTCCCGCCAACATCGTGGTCGCCCAGATCGTCACGAGCCAGGCGAGAGCGGAGCCGAACGCCACCACGTTGAAATACAGCGCGACCGTGAGCGCCTGCGGCAACCACGGGACCGCGGACCACGCGTGGGCCACCTGCATCGACACGTACTGGTACAGCCCCGCCACCACCGGATACTCCATGTACCGGGTGATCGTGGAACCGTCGGAACCCGTTTCCTCCCACGACTTCTTGTACGGGAACGCGCCCTGATCGAGGCGCTCCGCGCCGTAGAGGGGGACCACGTCGGAGTAACACATCGCGACGTACTGACGGCTCCCGCTCCAGTCGAGTCCCAGCTCGCCGCCGGGGCCGTTCGGGGCCTGCTGGATGCACGCGGCCTTCCCGAACCAACCCAGCGCGAGAAACACGACAGTGAACGCGAAGATCACGCGCAGTGGCGTGATGTGGCGCTGCCGCCCCACCAACGCGTGCTTGCCCACGGGGCCGCCGACCACCGTCGACAACTCCGCGACCATGGGGTCGGTCAGACTCGGCCGATCGCGCCGACGAGCGGAGCGACGATCCGTCGCCAACTCACCCGGACTCGCCAACAACTCGTCGGACGAATGGTCCCGACCGGCCTCCGGCCCGCCCGTCGAAACTCGACCGGCCTCCGGCCTGCCCGTCGAATCTCGACCGGCCTCCGGCCTGCCCGTCACCCCTAGCCGCCGGGCGGCGTGGCCGGCTCCGGAGCCGCCCCGTCGTCGGGCGGGGTGACGGCGGAAGGTTCCGCCGGCGCCGGGGCCAGACCGGGAACCGGAATGGTGATGCCCGGCAGGATCTCGACCTGCGACGGGACGACGACCGGCGGAGCGACGGGCTCCGGCGTCGTGGGCTCCGGCGCTGCGGAAGAGGATGTGGGCGGCGCCGCGGTCCGTGTCGGCGCGGGTGCCGAGTACTGCGGCACACCGGCCTGGCCGGCGATCGCACCCGGTGCAGGGAACGACTCGACGGGCGAGCCTTCGAGGGACGCGTCGAGCGTGTCCTTCCAGATGTCCGACGGAAGTCCGGAGCCGTAGATGGGTCCCCCGTAGCTGTTCTCCAGCGGGAGGCCCTGCTCGGTACCGACCCACACGGCCGTCGCCAGAGACGGCGTGTACCCGACCATCCAGGCGTCCTTGTTCTCGCCGGTGTCACCGAGCTGCGCGGTGCCGGTCTTCGCGGCGGAGGCGCGTCCCTCGGCCAGGTTGTGGCCGTTCGAGTAGCCCGCGATGGGACGCATGGCCGCCGTGACGTTGTCCGCGACGGCAGGGTCGACCCGCTGCTCGCCGGGGTCCGCTCCGCGATCGAGCAACACGGTGCCGTCGGCCGTCACGACCTTCTGCACGAAGTGCGGTGCGTGGTAGGTACCCGATGCGGCGAGCGTCGCGTAGGCGCTGGCCATGTCGATGACACGGGACTGGTACTGCCCGAGCACGATGCCGTTGTTGGGGCCGGCGCCGTTCGGCTCGGTCAGGGTCTCGCCGATGCCCTCGACCTCGGTCGGGATACCGAGGCGGTGCGCCATGTCGGCCACTGCCTGCGGGCCGCCGTCGAGGCTGAGCTGCAACCGGTAGAAGCTCGTGTTGAGCGACCGCTTGAGAGCCTCGGCAATGGTGCAGGTGCCGCAGGACTCGCCCTCGACGTTGCCGATGGAGATGCCGTTGACCGTCAGCGGCGAGCTGTCGTACATCTGCGACAGCGGGATGCCCTGATCCAGAGCCGCCGCCAGGCCGAAGACCTTGAACGACGAACCGGTCTGCAGGCCGGACTGCGCGAAGTCGAAGCCGCGGCCGTCGACACCGCCGTAGTACGAGCGCACCGCACCGGTGCGGGGGTCGATCGACACCGACGCCGTGCGCAGCTCGGACGGTTCACCCTCCATGTTGGAGTTCACGGCGTCGATGGCGGCCTGCTGATCCTGCGGATCGATCGTCGTGGTGATCTGCAGTCCGGCGGTGTTCAGGTCCTGCTCACTGATGCCCGACGCGGTGAGCTCCTTGAGCACCTGGTTCTTGATCAGTCCGTTCGGGCCGGCGTCGGCGGCGTCGCCGCTGTCCACCGAGGCGAGCGGTCGCCACTGCGGGTACTGCATCGCCTGACGCTGGGTCTGATCGAGCGCACCCATCGTGACCATGCCGTCGAGGACGTAGTTCCAGCGGCTCTGCGCACCCGTCGGGTTGTTCTCCGGATCGAGTCCGGAGGGCTGCTGGATGGTGGCCGCGAGCACGGCACCCTCCTCGACGCTCAACTGCTCGACGGGCTTGTCGAAGTACGCCTTCGACGCCGCCGCGATGCCGTACGCGCCGCGGCCGAAGTAGATGGTGTTGAGGTACGCGGCGAGGATGTCGTCCTTGGTCCACTGACGCGCCATCTTCGAGGAGATGACCAGTTCGCGCATCTTGCGGGTGAGCGTCCGCTCGGACCCCACGAGCGCGTTCTTCACGTACTGCTGCGTGATGGTGGATCCACCACCGGCGCTGTCGCGCCCGAGCACGTTGTCGCGAGCGGCGCGTGCGAAGCCGGTGACCGAGAATCCGGGGTTGGAGTAGAAGTCACGATCCTCGGCCGACAACACCGCATTGCGGACGTGCTCGGGGATCTGTCCGATCTCGACATCGGTGCGGTTGCCCTCGGGAGGGACCACCGTGCCGAGGACGGACGTTCCGTCCGACGCGAGGACGGTGGCGACCTGGTTGGTCTTGATGTCACCGGGGCGCGGAACGTCCTCGACGACGTACGCGACCATGAACACCAGGACCGGAACGACCATGCCCAGCGCGATCAAGCCGTACAGCGTGCGCCGCAGGACCTTCCACTTCGACTTCTTCTTCGTCTTCGTGGCAGTACCTCCTGATGGCGGTTCGGTGGGTCCTCCACCGAACCGGTCCCGGTCACCGTCGGCGTCGCCACGCGAGTGGGACGTCACGGGCCGGGAGGGTGGAACGTCGGTCGCCCGTGGATCGTCCGAGTACGGGCGCGGCTGCGAGAACGCCTGCGACCGCGGCGGGGGCGCGGTCGGGGGAATCTGGGTGGTGTCCGGTCCACGATCGTCGTAGGACGGCGGACCGTAGGCCGGGCGCCGCGGGTGATCGGCCGGCGGCCAGCTCGGTGGGGGACCACCGGGGCCGTCCCGGCGAGGCGCACGCGGTGGGGGTGGGCCCGACGGCCGCTGCTGGGGATCGCGGACCGGCTCGTGGCTCGGGCGCCCGTGACGCGGTGGTTCCCCGGGCCCGTCGGGTCGACCGTGGCGGCCGGACGGACGCCCGCGATCGTCACCGGAACTGTCGTAGGGGGAACTCACTCACGTACTCCACTGTCAGGACGCACGTGTGACCAGGTGGCGACGGTCACGTGTGCGTCGGGCTCGTTCGACTCGGTTGCGCGGGGGACCACCGACGGACGGTACCGCCGACGACCTGCGTCCGTCACTCACTGGCCGTGCGTCGGCGGGAGGCGGAGCGTGTGCGGGGGCTCTTGGGCGCCGGAACGGCACCCAGGACGTACGACTGCACGAGGTGGTTCCAACTGCAGGTTCGGCAGACCTCGACGACGTGCACGGAGAACTCCTCCTGCGTGCCGGCGAGGCGGGTGAGCTCGTCCGCGGTCCGGGCCGAGCCGTTCATCGTCCCGAGCTTCTCCCCGAACACCCAGGAGACCAGCGTGAGCTGCTCCTTCCGGCAGATGGGGCACGCCACGGTGGACGGCCGACCGTGGAACTTCGCCGCTCGGAGGAGGTAGGGATCGGCGTCGCAGACCTGGGCCATCGCCGTTCGTCCGGAGTAGACCTCGGCGAGCAGCGACTTGCGCTGCAACGCGTAGTCCACCACCTGCCGCTGTGATCTCACGGTGACCAGAGTACGTGCGCCGTCGAGGTGGGGTGGTGCTCGACCCCGTCCCGTGCGCTGGAGCGGAGCCGTGGAGCCGGAGCACTTGAGGGACCCGGTCCACGGGCCTACCATCTGGCGATGCCGACGGTCCGATCTGTGGGTGTCAGAGCGCGTGACCAGGACAGAGTGCACGCGTGCGCCGCGCTGGACCGTGCGCTCGCGGACGGCCAGATCGACGCCGAGGAGCACGCCACCCGTATCGCCCTCGCCACCGATGCACGTGCGCTCGAGGACCTCCATGATCTGACCGGCGATCTGCAGGGCACGTCGGACCTGGCTCCGATGGCGTCGCCCGGGGCGGCAGCCGCGGGGCTCTCCCGTCGGGGTCGGCCGAGCGTGCTGAGCGCGGTGATCCGGTGGGCTGTTCTCCTGGTCGTCGCCGCACTCCTGTTCTTCGGTGTCCGCGCCTGTGCGTCCGACGACAGCGCGACCGGCACCTACGGCTCGGCCGGCTACCTCGAACCCCGCGCGATGGACGACATCGTGGCGTCGACGGGCATTCTGCTGGGAACCACCGTCGTCGACGAGCTGATGTTCTACTCCGAGTACGCGCTGCTGAGGGCGCCGAGTCCCGATAATCCGGGCCGGGAGAGGCGTTATCAGTACCGCGACGGCGAGTGGAGACAGTCGGACGACGCGGACAGGGACCGAGAGA
The DNA here is from genome assembly GCF_036173065.1 of Rhodococcus sp. NBC_00297. NCBI lineage: Bacteria > Bacillati > Actinomycetota > Actinomycetes > Mycobacteriales > Nocardiaceae > Rhodococcus > Rhodococcus sp. NBC_00297. The sequence goes on along the minus strand of NZ_CP108041.1, from coordinate 2,398,328 downwards.
CGGCGACCGTCGACCTCGTCGACCTGGGCCCCGGCGTGCTCGGCGGGTTGGTCCTGGGCGCCGGTGCGAGCCTGAACATCGCCGAGATCGACTCGCTGTACCTGTTCGTCCGGAACACCGGCGCCGGCCCCGCGATCAGCCTGCACGCGAGCAACGAGGCCGTGAACGAGGACGGATACCTCGAGGCGTCCCTGTCGGGCGACTTACTCAGCGTCACCCCGTTCGATCCGACCGAGTAGGAGACGACGATGGCGACCGGACAGGATCGACGACTGCGCGCCCGTGACATCGATCGCGCCGTGGTCGCGACCGCTCTCGACACCGCGTACGCGGACGGGCAGCTGACGTTCGACGAGCACCGGTCACGGGTGGCGGCGGCGAGAACGGCGACGACACTGGGCGATCTCCACGCGTTGGCCGCCGATCTGCAGGCGGACGTACCGCTGCCCGAGGCGGTACGGCCCGCACCCGGACCGTCCCGGCGCCCGGTGATCGTGGGTCTGCTCGTCGTGGTCCTCGTCCTCGGAGTCGCCGTCGTGCTGGCGGTCCGCGGATCCGATGCACCGTCGTCGCCGAGCGTCGCGGCTCCGTCGTCGTCCGTCGGCCCGGGAGCGACGGCCGCGGGCACCGTGACGCCGATCGTCGCGCGACCCTTCGTGTTCGACACCCCGGAGGGCCTGGCCGACTTCCGCGACCGGTGGATCACACGATTCGGCGACCCCGAGGTCACCGAGTTGGTGCTGTACCCGTCGGACGATCGCGCCTCCCTGACCCGCCTCGCCGAGAGCGACCGCGTGCGCGACGTGTCGGTCCGCGGCGGCTTCGCGGAGTCCGCCGCCACGAGCCCGAGGGAGACGGACGAGCTGCCCTTCGACCTCACCGCGCTCGACGTCGAGGCACTGGCGGGCCTGATGGCGGGGTCCGCGTCGTTCGTCGAGGTACCGGACGCGTCGGTCACCCACGTGCTCGTGCGCAACGAGGGAGTGCCGGAGGTACTGGTCTACGCCGCGGATGCGGACGGCCGCGGTGGATACCTGCAGGCCACCCTGGCCGGTGAGGTCACGCGGGTCAGCCCCCACCGTCCCTGACGGGGCCCGTGTTCATGTTCTCGACAGTTACATGTACCCCCATATATCGGCCCGATACATGTGGCGGTTATAGTGAGCGAGCGTCATCTCGACGCGGACTCGGGTCGGAACAGGAAGGGGACCGCACATGCTCGAACTGGCGATCCTCGGCCTGCTCCTGGAGACACCCATGCACGGTTACGAGCTTCGTAAGCGACTCACCGGACTTCTCGGTGCCTTCCGGGCCTTCTCGTACGGTTCGCTCTACCCCACCTTGCGTCGTATGCAGGCGGACGGGCTCATCGTCGAGAACCCCGGAGTCCAGGGCGCCGTCAAGCGTCGGGCACGTCGTGTCTACGAACTCACGCCGGCCGGCCGAGCTCGGTTCACCGAGCTGGTCGCGGACACGGGTCCGCAGAACTACACAGATGATGGATTCGGCGTACACCTGGCCTTTTTCGGGCGCACCCCCGCTGAGGCGCGGATGCGGATACTCGAAGGTCGGCGTCGCCAGGTCGAGGAGCGCCGTGAGGGGCTCCGCGACGCCATCGGCCGAGCAAGTGGGTCGTTGGACAGGTACACGCGCGGATTGCATCAGCTCGGCCTCGAGTCGAGCGAGCGCGAAGTGCGGTGGCTCAACGAATTGATCGCTGCCGAGGCAATGGCGATCACTTCGGAGAGTCCACCGCCCGCACCCACGACCGACACCTCGGCCGTGGCACACCCGGAGAGCACGTCGGCTCCGGCCACCCGATACGGAAAAGAAGGAGAACCCGACCATGAGTGACAACAGCACTGCGGTGCGCGTGGCCATTGTGGGCGTGGGTAACTGCGCGTCGTCCCTGGTTCAGGGCGTGCAGTACTACAAGGACGCCGACGAGAACACCACCGTTCCCGGCCTCATGCACGTGAAGTTCGGCAAGTACCACGTCCGCGACGTCGAGTTCGTCGCCGCGTTCGACGTGGACGCCAAGAAGGTCGGCTTCGATCTGTCCGAAGCCATCTTCAACAGCGAGAACAACACCATCAAGATCGCCGACGTGCCCCCGAGCGACGTCAGCGTCCAGCGCGGCCCGACACTCGACGGCATCGGCAAGTACTACTCGGAGACCATCGAGATCTCCGACGCGGAGCCGGTCGACGTGGCGCAGGCACTGCGTGACGCGAAGGTCGACGTGCTCGTCTCCTACCTGCCCGTCGGATCCGAAGAAGCCGACAAGTTCTACGCGCAGGCCTGCATCGACGCGAAGGTCGCGTTCGTCAACGCGCTGCCCGTCTTCATCGCGTCCGATCCGGTCTGGGCCAAGAAGTTCACCGACGCCGGTGTGCCCATCGTCGGCGACGACATCAAGAGCCAGGTCGGTGCCACCATCACCCACCGCGTCATGGCCAAGCTGTTCGAGGATCGCGGCGTCCAGCTCGATCGCACGATGCAGCTGAACGTCGGCGGCAACATGGACTTCCTCAACATGCTCGAGCGCACGCGCCTCGAGTCGAAGAAGATCTCGAAGACGCAGGCCGTCACGTCCAACCTGCAGCGTGAGTTCAATGCGAAGGACGTGCACATCGGCCCGTCCGATCACGTCGGCTGGCTCGACGACCGCAAGTGGGCCTACGTCCGCCTCGAGGGTCGCGCGTTCGGTGACGTCCCGCTGAACCTCGAGTACAAGCTCGAGGTCTGGGACTCCCCGAACTCCGCCGGCGTCATCATCGACGCCGTGCGCGCAGCGAAGATCGCTCAGGACCGCGGAATCGGCGGACCTGTCGTGCCCGCGTCCGCGTACCTGATGAAGAGCCCGCCGAAGCAGCTCGCCGACGACATCGCTCGTCAGCAGCTCGAGGCGTTCATCATCGGCTCCGACGAGCAGTAGCCACTCGCGAACGTCCCGACGGGGTCGTCACGGTCGATCACTCGGCCGCGGCGACCCCGTCGGCGCCTCACCGGTCGAGCGGGCCGTCGGGGACGCCGAGCAGGTACGACGTGGTGCCGCGGACACCGTCGGACACGAACACCTGGAACGTCTGATCGCAGGTCTCGGTACCGAAGCGGACGACGGCGAGTCGATGATGCGCACCCGTCACGCGCGGCCCCCGCGGAGGAGACGATTCCGTGAGCGGTCGGCGACGTGCGGACGCCGCCGCGTCGTGCTCGTACGTCACGACGGTGCCCTCGGTGGTGACCACGCCGACGGCCGTGATCGGTTCCGTCGCACTCGTGGACAACACCGGCGTGATCACGATCTCCCCCACCTCGTGGTCCCCGTCGGTGACGACGATGGTGAAGCGATCGGAGCCGAAGGACGACGGGTCGTCCTCCCACCGGTCCACGGACGCCGTACGCGAGTAGGTGAACATCCCGTCGGACGCGACGTCCGCGGTACCGCAGGACGGGCCGGAACCCAGTCGGTGGCTCCGCTGTGGGCACAGGGGCGAGGCGACGGACCCCGCCAGCAGGCAGGCCGTGACGGAGGTTCGAGGCATGGGGTCGCTCCTGAGGGTCGTGCGCCGGCCGGGTCGGCCGGATTCTCCTTGACTCACCGTGCCCGACGCGTGCACAAGAAGTGCAAAAGTGCCTGCGTGCGGCGTGAATACGCACAGCTGACTAGACTTGTCAGGTGACGAGTGACTCACCCGCTTCCGTCCGACTCGTCGGTGCCGTCACCGTCGAGCGTGGCTCTCGGGTGGTCGATCCCCGCATCATCGGTGGACCGCGCTGCGTCGAACTGCTGTCGTATCTGACGCTCAATCGCCATCGAGAGGTCTCGCACGACGAGTTGGCGGACCTGCTCTGGCCCGAGAAGCGGCCGCGCACCTGGAATTCTGTGCTGCGTGGGGTGATCTCGAAGGTGCGGGACGTTCTCGACGCCGCGGACATCGCGGGTACGTCGATCGTGTCCCGTACCGGCATGGTGCGTCTGACTCTTCCGCCGGACACCACGGTCGATCTCGAGGAGATCCGGGACGCGTGCCGGCGCACGGAGGGATCACCCGCGGACCGTGCCCGCGATGCCCGGACGGCGTTGCGTCTGCTCGCCGAACCCGTGCTCGTCGGAGCCAACGGCGCGTGGGCGGACGACGTCCGGCGAGAGTTCGACGACCTGCGGCTCACGGCCCTCGAAGCGGACGCCACCGCGTCGATGGATCTCGGTGCGTTCGAGAACGCCGTGTCCTCCGCGGAGTCCCTGCTGGCAGCCGACCCCCTGCGCGAGAGCGCGTACCGCATCGCCATGCGTGGCTACGTGGCACTGGGCGACCGCGGACAGGCTCTCGGGGCGGCGGCGCGATGCCGAGCGGTGCTGGCGGACCGGCTCGGGGTGAGCCCCTCACGCGAGACCCAGTCGTTGTACCTGGAGTTGTTGGAGGACGATACCGAGACCACCCCAGCGCAGCGCGAGGAGCCGCCGGTGGGATCCGCCTTCGTCGGACGCGATGTCGAGATGAGCCGCATCGTCGAGGACCTCGAGGCGGCCGCTGCCGGTCATGGACGGTTTCTCCTGGTCTCGGGTCCGCCGGGGGCAGGGAAGACGTCACTCGCCCGCGCCGTGATGCAGCGTGCCCGCGCCGCCGGCACGGACGTCGTGTCGGGTCGCTGCAGCGAACACTCGACCATCCCGTACGAACCGTTCGTGGAGGCGGTCACCCGCGACCTCGACTCGCGCGGCGTCATCGGAGCGCGTCAGTGGCTGCGGACCAACGGCGCCGACATCCTCGGCATCATCCCCGGGGCCGCACGTCGATTCGGGGACCTCATCCCCCCGCACGTGGACGACGACCGCACAGGGGCGTCCGACGCGGTGCAGCGGTGGCTCGTCGGGCCCGCTCGACAGGCCCCGACCCTGCTCGTGATCGACGACCTGCAGTGGGCCTCCGGCACGACGGCCGCCCTGGTCCGCCATCTCGCGCGGTCGACGCAGAACGACCGACTCTGCATCCTCGCGACAATGCGGGACGAGAACCTCGTGTCCCCGGAACTCCAGGCGACCCTCGACGTCATCCGGTTGTCGGCGGGGTTCCGCGAGATCACCCTGGGCGGACTGTCTCTGGCCGCGGTGCACGACCTCCTCCGCGAGCAGAACTCGACCCTCGACCCCGAGGCCATCGTGGCACGGACCGGTGGCTCCGCCCTGCTGGTCGCAGCCGTCATCGCGGCACACGAGCGCGAACCCGGCGGCTCGCTCCCCTTCACGGTCACGGACGCGGTGCGTCTCGCGAGTCGCGAACTCAGCTGTGACGCAGTCACTCTGCTCGAACTGTGCGCGGTGACCGGGGTGACGGTCTCGCGCCCGCTGCTGCGGGCCGCCTCGACGATCCCGTCCGATCTCCGTTTCGCCGAGACCCTCGACGAACTGCTGGCCGTGAACTTCCTGGTCGCCGGCGACACCGACGACGAGCTGGTGATGAGACACGCTCTCGTGCAGTCGACTCTGTACGACGCGATACCCGGGGCGCGGCGAGCGCAGATGCACTCCGACGTGGCTCGGGCCCTGGTCGATCTCGGTGCCGACACCACCGCCGACGAACTCGCGCGCATCGCGTACCACTTCGGCAGGGCGCTGGACTCCGACCGCTCCGAGGCCGCGCTCTACGCGCGGCGTGCCGGCGACGCCGCCTACGCGGTGTCCGCGTACGAGGACGCGGTGGTGGGGTACCGGACCGCCCTTCGGAAGATGGTGCCGCACGGCGACTCCCGAGAGCGGTGCCGACTGCTGATCGACCTCGGCCGGGCGCAGCGTAAGTGCATCGACCGGTCCTACCGGGCCACTCTCTTCGACGCGATCGCCATGGCGCGGAGACTGGGCGACGTCGACCTACAGGTCGACGCGACGCTGGCGGACACGATCAGTGGTGCGGGCCTGTTCCAGATGTTCGACCCGTTGCCGGAACGACTCGACAGCCTGCACGACGCACTGCACGTCCTCGAGGACTCCGGCCGCTCGAACAGCGCCGCCACGGCCAAGGTCCTGGTACTGCTGGCCATGGAGCTGAGCTGGACCGATGACTGGAAGGAACGCCGAGACCTTCTCGAACAGGCTGTGACGCTGGCGCATTCGGTGGGAGACCGCAGTGCCCTCGAGTCGGCGCTGCGCGCGATGCTGTGGTGCCTCCTGGTGCCCCAGTGCTGGGATCTACGCCAGGAGGCGATGACGCGCCTCGTCGAGCTGGAGTCGACATCGTCTCGGCGGCATCGTGATCCGTCCGCCGCCACCATCCTGGCCAGGACTCAGCAGGCGTTCGGAGACCTCGGCGGCGCCGCCTCGACACTCGCGGCGGTCACCCGGGCCGATCTCGCGGACGACCCCGAGATGACCTGGGCCATGGTGTGTTCCAAGTTCGGCGTGGACGTGTCGGCAGGACGACTGGTGCGCGCGGAGACCGTGCTGGCACGGATCTGCGAGACGCCCGACGCTGCGCTCGGCAGCCACACCTACGGCCGCGAGCACACGTCGATCCTCACCCTCCGGACGATGCGCGGAGATCTCCGGCACTTCGCGGATCGGCGCGACGAGATGGCCACGATGTTCGACCTGATCCCGGCGTTCCGCCCGGTCGTGGCGTCCTCGCTCGCCGACGTCGGACGCATGGACGAGGCGCGCGAGCTGATGGACTGGTACGACGAGCAACGGCTCGCGGCGATCGCCCCGGACATGCTCTGGCTGATGTCGATGACCTTCATCGCCCGCGCCGGTGCCACGGTGGGCAACACACTGGTGTGCACCGACGTGTACGAACGGTTGCTGCCCTACGCGGAGCAGACCGTGTCGGTCGCACCGAGCGTCTTCGGCGTGGTGCACCACCACCTGGCCGACGCATCACTGGCCACCGGTCACGTCGAGCGAGCGGGTCGCCATCTGCACGCCGCGCGGCGCCTGCACGTCGCCCGCGGCTTCGAGGGATGGAGCGCGGAGGACGCGTATCTCGGTCTCCGCATCGAGCACGCCCGCACCGGACGGCTCGGGGCCCGCGCTCTGGCGTCGGCCCGCACCCGTGCGGACGTCATCGGAGCCTCGGCGGTCCGGCGGCGCATCGACGCTGTCGCGGCACAGGTGGAGAACTCCGAGCGCTGACTGCTACTCGCCGACGCGGCCGTCCGCAAGACCCTGCGAGCGCCTGTGGACGGCCGTACCCGGGGACGCTCGGTGGTCCCGGCTCACGGCTGGTCCGGGCGTACTCTCGGCCCGTGAGTTCAGACAGGATGGTGGCCCGCATCGGTGGGCTTCTGCGTCAGGCCGAGTCCACGGACAATCCCCACGAGGCCGAGGCGTTCATGGAGGCCGCGCAGCGTCTCGCGACCGCCGCCTCGGTCGATCTGGCCGTGGCACGCTCGCACACCGCCTCGCGCGAGAAGCGGGCGACGCCGGTGCAGCGCGTCGTCCACATCGGGGAGCACGGCAAGAAGGGCCTGCGCACCTACGTCCTGCTGTTCGTGGCCATCGCCCGCGCGAACGACGTGCAGTGCGACGTGGCGCAGTCGTCGACGCAGGTCTTCGCGTACGGGTTCGAGAGCGACATCGACACGTGCGAGGCCCTGTACGCGAGCCTGCTCGTGCAGATGGTGCGCGCGAGCGACACGTACATCTCGTCGGGTGCGTACCGGGACGCCACCGTGGACCGTGAGGTCACCGTCGTCCGAGGACGCCGGCGCTATCGCACGGTCGAGCGGGCGCCGCTCGCCGGCGTCACTGCCAGGATCGAGTTCCAGACCGCGTTCGCGCACCGGGTCGGCGAGCGCCTGGCCGCCGTCAAGAAGGAGGCCGAGGCCGAGGCGGTCGCCACGGAAGCTCCCGAGGCCGGCACCGCACTGGTGTTGCGTGACAAGGAGATCGAGCTGCGCGACTTCTACCGGTCCGCTTCCACCGCCCGGGGTACCTGGCGCGGCAGCTCGGGTCGCTCGTACTCGTCGGAGGCTCGGCGAGCCGGAGACCACGCCGGTCGACGTGCACGCCTGGGCAATCAGAGCGAGATCGGCGGCCCCCGAGGACAACTCGAACGGTGACCCGCGACAGCCAGCGCTCCCGCGTCTACGACGCCGAGCATCAGGTCCGCACCATGTTCGACCGCGCGGACGAACGGGGCCTGCGCACCGTCGAGATCCTCGGGTCCACGGTCACCCTGCCGATCGAGCGGCGCTTCGCCTCGCTCGACTCGGTCCAGACCTACGTCGACGGCGTCACCGCTCTGGACTGGGTGCGCAGCGAGTGGCCACGCGCGGCGGTCCCGGTACGGGTCCGGGCCCGCTCGGGCGCGGGCGCCGCGCACTACGAGGTCGACACCGCCACCATCGCTGTCCCACTCCACGTACGGGGACGCGCCTGGGCCCTGCGCGAGATGGTGGTGCTGCACGAGATCGCGCACCATCTGGAACCCGGCGATCCGGACGACCACCCCGAACCGGCCCACGGCGGCGCGTTCGTCGATCGCTATCTCACCCTGGTCTCGGAGATCATCGGCGCCGAGGCAGGTTTCGTCCTCCGCGCGACGATGCACTCGTGTGGAGTGCGCATCGGTTGACAGGCCGGGCACCATGGAAGCGACAGCCAGCGCACTCACCGAAGGATCACACATGTCCGTTCGCATCGGAGTTCAGCTTCAGCCCCAACACGCCCCCGATTACGGCCTCATCCGCGACGCGGTGTTGCGGTCCGAGGACGCCGGCGTGGACATCGTCTTCAACTGGGATCACTTCTACCCGTTGTACGGCGACCTCGACGGCGCCCACTTCGAGTGCTGGACGATGCTGGGCGCCTGGGCCGAGCAGACCTCGAACGTCGAGATCGGCGCGCTCGTCACCGGCGGCGGCTACCGCAATCCCGACCTGCTGGCCGACATGGCGCGCACCGTGGACCACATCAGTGGAGGACGGCTGATCCTGGGCATCGGCGCCGGGTGGAACCAGAAGGACTACGACAACTTCGGCTACGACTTCGGCACCGCCGGCTCACGCCTGGCACTGCTCGACGAGAGTCTCGCCCGCATCACCTCGCGTCTCGCCGTCGGCAATCCGGCGCCCACTCGCCACATCCCGATTCTCATCGGCGGTGGCGGTGAGAAGAAGACGCTCAAGATGGTCGCCCGCTACGCCGACGTCTGGCACAGCTTCGCCGACCTGGACGCGCTGAAGCACAAGTCCGAGGTCCTGGCCGGACACGGTGAGACCGTCGGCCGCGACGTGTCGCAGATCGAGCGATCGGTGGCGTGGCCGGGCGCGGACGACGCGCAGGCCTTCGTCGACGCCGGAGCCACCCTCTTCACCGTCGGCGTCAACGGCCCCGACTACGACCTCACCGAGCTGACCGGCGCGATCTCCTGGGCGCGGTCGCACCAGGGTTGACAGTCAGCCGGACTGCTTTCCGAACAGCCCCGAGCTGCCGTGTCCGCCGTGCGAGGAGGCGAACTCGTACGCGGACTCGGCATGCTCGTGTTCGTCGATGCCGTCCGTCTCGTGCTGCGGATCCGCTCTGATCCCGATGGTCAGCTTCAGCACCGTGGCGATGGCCGCGGTGACCAGGAACGCATAGGCGAGAACGACGACGACGGCGACCACCTGTCGACCCAGCTGCGTGACGCCGCCGCCGTAGAACAGGCCGTCGACACCGGGCGGCATGTCGCTGCTCGCGAGGAGGCCGATCATGAGCGTGCCGACGATGCCACCGACCAGGTGCACTCCGACCACGTCGAGCGAGTCGTCGTACCGGAAGCGGTACTTGAGGCCGATCGCCAGGGCGCAGGCGACACCGGCGGCAGCGCCGACGCCCAGAGCGCCGATCGGGGTGACGGCCGTGCACGACGGCGTGATGGCCACCAGACCGGCGACGACACCCGACGCCGCGCCGAAGGATGTGGCCTTCCCGTCGCGGATCTTCTCGACCACCAGCCACGCCACCATCGACATCGCGCCCGCGCCCATCGTGTTGACCAACGCGACCGCGGCGACGCCGTCCGCCGCGAGCGACGATCCGGCGTTGAAGCCGAACCAGCCGAACCACAGCAGCCCGGCACCCACCATGACGGCGGGCAGGTTGTGCGGCCGCATCGCCTCCCGTGGCCACCCACGACGCTTGCCGACGACCAGGGCGAGCGCCAGTCCGGCCGCGCCGGCATTGATCTCCACCGCGGTGCCCCCGGCGAAGTCGATGGCCTTCAGCTGGTTGGCGATCCAGCCCCCGGTCTCCGCGGTGACACCGTCGAACGCGAACACCCAGTGTGCGACGGGGAAGTAGACGAGTGTCGCCCAGAGGCCGGCGAAGATCACCCACGGCATGAAACGCATCCGGTCGGCGACGGCGCCGGACACGAGCGCCACGGTGACCATCGCGAAGCCTGCCTGGAAGGCCACGAAGGCGAGCGCCGGAACGGTTCCCACCAGCGGGATCTCGACCGCGCCGCCCCCTGCTCCGAAGCTGCCGCCGATCAACGAGGTGAGGCCGGCGAACTGCGTCGGGTGCCCGATCCACCCACCGACGCTGTCGTCGCCGAACACCATCGAGTATCCGAACAGGACCCACAGGACCCACACGACCCCGATGGCCGACAGGCTCATCATCATCATGTTCAGCACGCTCTTCACGCGCACCATGCCGCCGTAGAAGAACGCGAGCCCCGGAGTCATCAACAGCACCATCGCGGCACTGGCCAGAACCCACGCCGTGTTGCCGGCATCCGGAGCGCCCGTCAGCGGGTACTCGAGACTGGAGTACATACGAACACCTTCCGTCCCCCGGCGCACACCCTCCAGGCGTCCTGGATAGTCGGTGACGTGCGCCCCGACGGAGACTAGACCCCTGGTCGGAGCGGTCCCCACGGCGATCACCGGCAACAGATCACTGAGCACAACCATTGCGCGTTCGACGTTTCGGTGATCCCGGCACGTGAGCCCTAGTGTTCATCTCATGCTTGCGCACCGCGTGGGACGGAAACTCATCGTCCTCGTCTCCACACTTCTCCTCGCCGTCCTCCTCGCGTCCTGCGGCACCTCGGACGGCGGCTCGTCGGACGGCTCCTCGTCCGCTGCCGCGGCACCGACCGAACTCTGCTCACCACCCGGTGTGGACAGCGCGTCGTCCACGCCGACCAACTTCGACGCCGCGGCCGCCGCCGCGACCGAGGATCGGTACACGACGCCGTCGGTCACGCCGCTCGATCGCATCGACACCTCGCAGCTCGGACTGATCACGCCCGGCCAGCTCACCGTCGGCACGCTCTCCGACGCGCCGCCGAGCATCTGCGTCGACGGCTCCGGCACCTACACCGGCTACGACAACGAGCTGCTGAAGGCCGTCGCCGCGAAGCTCGGCCTGCAGATCAACTTCTCAGGCACCGAGTTCTCGGGTCTGCTCGCGCAGGTCGCCGGCCGACGCTTCGACGTCGGGTCGTCGTCCATCACCACCACCGACGAGCGGCGCAACACGGTCGGCTTCACCAACGGCTACGATTTCGGCTACTTCTCCCTGGTCGCGAAGGCCGGCGGACCGATCACCGCCTTCGAGAACCTGGGGCCGGACACCCGTATCGGCGTCGTGCAGGGAACGGTGCAGGACGACTACGTCGTCAACACCCTGGGCCTGGACCCGGTGAAGTTCCCCGACTACAACACCGCGTACGCAAATCTCCGCACCGGACAGATCGACGCCTGGGTCGCACCGTCGCAGCAGGCCGAGGGCCTGGTGAAGCCGGAGGACGGGACCGCGATCACGCAGAACACGTTCAGCCTCAACAACTTCGTCGGGTGGGCCGTCGCGCGGGACAACCAGCCGCTGATCGACGCGTTGAACTCCGGCCTCGACGCGATCATCGAGGACGGAACCTGGGCGCAGCTGTACTCCGACTGGGTGCCGCGCGAACTCCCGGAGGGATTCAAGCCCGGTAGCAAGGCAGCGCCGCAGCCCGAGCTTCCCGACTTCGCGGCCATCGCCGCCGAGAACGACGCGAATGCCCCGGCCGCGCAGGCCGTCGCACCGAAGTCGACGTTCGAGCAGCTCGGCGACACGTTCTTCGACTGGAACCTCTACAAGAAGGCGCTGCCGGACCTGCTGAAGACCGGGCTGCCGAACACCCTGATCCTGGCGTTGGCGTCGGGCATCATCGGCACCGTCCTCGGCATGCTGCTCGCTCTCGCGGGACTTTCGCGTACTCGGTGGCTGCGCTGGCCCGCCCGCGTCTACACCGACATCTTCCGCGGACTGCCCGCCGTCGTGATCATCCTGGTCATCGGTCTGGGCATCGGACCGGTGGTCAGCGGCATCACCGGCAACAACCCGTACTGGCTCGGTGCGGTGGCGTTGTCGCTGCTCGCGGCCGCGTACATCGGCGAGATCTTCCGATCCGGCATTCAGAGCGTCGAGAAGGGGCAGATCGAGGCAGCGCGTGCTCTCGGGTTCAGCTACCGACGCTCGATGCGCCTGGTCGTGGTGCCGCAGGGTGTCCGGCGCGTGCTTCCCGCACTCGTCAACCAGTTCATCTCGCTGATCAAGGACTCGTCGCTGATCTACTTCCTGGGTCTGCTGGCGACGCAGCGCGAACTGTTCGCCGTCGGCCGAGACCTCAACGCGCAGACCGGAAACCTGTCACCCCTGGTGGCGGCCGGACTCGTCTATCTCGCGATGACCGTCCCGCTGACCCACCTGGTCAACTACATCGACAAGCGTCTGCGCGTCGGCAAGGCCGAGCAGACACTCGACCCGGTCGAGCAGGCCATCGTCGTGGAAAGAGGCTGACACATGACCACCGCACCCTCGACCGAGCCGTTGACCGGCGTCTCACTCGCCGGCCGTGACCTGCACCTGTCCTTCGGCACCAACAAGGTCCTGCGCGGCGTCGACATCGACGTCGCCGCAGGAGCCACCACCACTGTCATCGGACCGTCCGGGTCGGGCAAGTCCACGCTCCTGCGCGTGCTCAACCGACTGCACGAGCCCGAGCAGGGCGACATCCTGCTCGACGGACGCTCGGTGCTGAAGGACGATCCAGACGCGCTGCGCCAGCGCATCGGCATGGTGTTCCAGCAGTTCAACCTGTTCCCGCACCGGACCGTCCTCGACAACGTCGCGCTCGGTCCGTGGAAGTTGAAGGGACTGAGCAAGGACGACGCACACGCCGCCGCGCTCGCCCAGCTCGACAAGGTGGGCCTGAAGGAGAAAGCGGGCTCGCGCCCCGGCAACCTCTCCGGCGGTCAGCAGCAGCGAGTGGCCATCGCGCGAGCACTCGCCATGGAACCGCAGGTGATGTTCTTCGACGAGGCCACGTCCGCCCTCGACCCGGAGCTCGTCAAGGGCGTGCTCGCCCTCATGGCGGACCTCGCGACCGGCGGCATGACGATGGTCGTCGTCACGCACGAGATGGGCTTCGCCCGCTCGGTGTCCGACCGCGTGCTGTTCATGGACCACGGCAGCGCCGTCGAGGTGGGCCCGCCCGCAGCGCTGTTCGACGACCCGCAGACCGAGCGACTGCAGAGGTTCCTGTCCGAGGTGCTGTAGACAGCTCACTCATAACTATCAAAACTTATGACTCCGTGTTCTTAGACGTCGACGGAGTCAACAGTATGCATACTTGTAGCCATGGATACGCGCGAACTCGTGGACGGCGGCGAAACCCTCACGGTGGAGTTCAAGGCTGAGATCAACGACCGTGATCTCACGAAAGCGGTCGCGTGTATGGCGAACGGGCGGGGCGGTGTGGTCCTGGTCGGCGTCAACGACGATGGAACACTCCGGGGCGCAAAGCCGCGTCACGGGGACGAGACCTTTCCAGACCGTGTAGCCGCCTACATCCAGGCGAACACCGAACCAGCTCTACCCGTCCAGGTCATCCTCGAGGACCTCGACGGGATTGCCATCCTGCGGATCGATGTGCCGATAGCGGAACCAGGTCCAGTCGGAACCAAACATGGACTATTCACCCGTCGCGTTCTCGACACGAATGGGATGCCTGCGTGTATACCGATGACAGCACACGAGATTGTCAGCGTGGGCATGCTGACACGTGGCCAGGACTTCGCAGCAGCGGTGGCGAAGGGCGCCACGTTCGAAGACCTCGACCATCACGAGTTCGATCGCTTTCGCGAGCTTTGCTCGAGATCAGGCGACAACATAGCTCACTTGTCAGATGAGGACTTGCTCAAGGCGCTGGGGCTGACGCCGCTGAGTGATCCAGTGAGTCTCGGTGCGATCCTCCTGTTCGGTCACCGGCATGCGCTTTCACGATGGCTACCGAATGCAGAATTTCTTTTCCAAGACGCGCGCAGTACGGAGAGTGCGGTCAACGAGCGAATTATTGCTCCGCTTCTCAAAGTGGCCGAATATTTGAAGGACTTGATCGACCAGCGCAACGAGGTCACCGAATTGATCGTCGGACTTCAGCGAATTGATGTACCACTGATCCCGTCGATCACTCGGCGTGAAGCCGTTGCGAACGCACTGATTCATCGGGACTACGCGGTACTGGGCCCGACTGTCGTTCAGATAACCGACGACAGCTTTGTGGTCACCAGTCCGGGAGGCTTTCCACCTGGTGTCGACGTCTCGAACATTCTTGACCAATCGAGGCCCCGAAGCCCCATTCTTGCTGCGGCTTTCAAAAGAGCGGGCCTGGTCGAGCGCCGCGGCAAAGGCGTGAACGAGATGTATGAACAACAACTTCGCGCCGGACGTGACACACCCGATTACTCGCGTAGCAACTCGTTCGGTGTCACGGTCATAGTTTCCCTGTCGAACGCGGACCTCGATCTCGTTCGTTTTCTCCTCTCGTGGGAGGACGATAACCAGAAGCCACTCAAGTTGAATGAACTCCGTACCGTGCACGAAGTAAAGTCCTCCGGCTCAGCAACCAGTGTAGAAATCGCAGAGCGACTGAATGCGCTTCCCGCAACGGCACGGAACACACTAGCCAAACTGGTCGAGTTCGGAATTCTGGAAGCGCGAGGTGTTGGTCGCAGTCGTAGGTATCACCTCACCGCGCGCTTCTATGATCTCGCGAAAGATAGGAACGCTTACGTGAGATTGATCGGTGCAGATCCAATGCAGCAAGAACGCATGGTCCTCGACTATGTGAGGGCTTACGGATCGATCACCAGAAGCCAGGCTGCGCAGCTTTGTCAGACGTCGCCGACGCAAGGTCGGTCGATCCTCAAGAAACTCGTCGAAGACAACAGGCTGGTCATCAAGGGTGAGCGACGCGGCGCGCGTTATGTGTTCCCATCGGCGTCCACTGAGTGAGGGAAACAGCCCATCTGTGACGCGGCGCACATCATCCCGCGTACGGTCGAGAGAGATGCCGACATTCGCACTCGAGAATGTCGGCGCTCTACCTCGAACGGGAGCTGAAAACATGGCCGACAACAGAGCCGTCGCCTACGCCGGAGCCGGGAAGGTCGAGGTCGTCGACATCGACTTCCCCAGCTTCACCTTGCAAGACGGGCCCGGCGTGAACCCGGCGAGTGTGGGCCGCGAGTGCCCGCACGGAGTGATCCTGAAGGTGGTGTCCACCAACATCTGCGGCAGCGATCAGCACATGGTTCGCGGCCGCACGACGGCACCCGAGGGCCTGGTGCTCGGGCACGAGATCACGGGCGAGGTCATCGAGGTGGGCCGCGACGTGGAGTTCATCAGGCAGGGTGATCTGTGCTCGGTGCCGTTCAACATCGCGTGCGGCCGCTGCAAGAACTGCAAGGAACGCAAGACCGGCATCTGCCTGAACGTCAATCCTGATCGTCCCGGCGCCGCCTACGGCTACGTCGACATGGGCGGCTGGGTCGGCGGCCAGGCCGAATACGTCATGGTGCCGTACGCGGACTGGAACCTGCTGAAGTTCCCCGACCGCGATCAGGCCATGGAAAAGATCCTCGACCTGACGATGCTGTCGGACATCTTCCCCACCGGCTTCCACGGCTGCGTGACGGCCGGAGTGGGAGTCGGGTCGACGGTCTACATCGCCGGCGCCGGACCCGTCGGACTCGCCGCGGCGGCCAGCGCGCAACTGCTCGGCGCCGCCGTCGTCATCGTGGGCGACCTCAACGAGAGCCGGCTCGCGCAGGCCCGAAGCTTCGGTTGCGAGACCGTCGACGTCAGCAAGGGCGATCCGAAGGATCAGATCGAGCAGCTGCTCGGGGTACCGGAAGTCGACTGCGGCGTCGACGCCGTCGGTTTCGAGGCACGCGGTCACGGTGACGGGTCGGCGACGGAAGCGCCTGCCACCGTGCTGAATTCGCTGATGGACATCACGACGGCGGGTGGTTCGCTCGGCATCCCGGGGTTGTACGTCACCGGCGATCCCGGCGCATCCGACGAAGCCGCCAAGGTCGGCGCGTTGTCGCTGAGCCTCGGCACCGGGTGGGCCAAGTCGTTGTCCTTCGCCACCGGACAGTGCCCGACGATGCAGTACCACCGCGGGCTGATGATGGCGATCCTGCACGATCGCGTGCAGATCGCGAAGGCCGTCAACGCACGCGCCATCTCGCTCGAGCAGGCTCCGCAGGGCTACGCCGACTTCGACTCCGGTGAGGCCACGAAGTTCGTGCTCGACCCCCACGGGCTCCTCGGCGCGGCCTGACCGACTCTCGCGAGGTGGGCTGTGGCGCCCACCTCGCGAGTGCGCGTCAGCCCAGGAACGCGAGCAGTTCCTGGTTGAACCGATCCGGGTGCGAGGTGTTGAACCCGTGCGGGCCGCCCTCGACGAGTACCAGGGTGCTGTTCGCGATCGCCTCGTGTGAGCGCTTGCCGCTCACCTCGAACGGAACGATGGCGTCCGCGTCGCCGTGGATGACGAGGGTGGGGACGTCGATCTTCGGCATGTCCTCACGGAAGTCGGTGCGCGCGAACGCCTCGATGCAGCCGAGGATCGCCGGTGTCGACGCTTCGGCCGCCATGTCCACCGCGTACTGACGATCCTCCTCCGAGACCTTCAGCTCGCCGTTCGCGCTGAAGAAGTTGGTGGCGAAGCCGTCGAGGAAGGCGTTGCGGTCCTCCTCGACGCCGTTCTCGAACCCCGCGATCGTCTCGTCGTCGAGGCCGCCGTCGGGGTTGTCCTCGGACTTGTAGAGGTACGGGGGAACAGCACCGGCGAGCACCGCCTTCGCGATGCGGTCGCTGCCGTACTTCGCGAGGTAGCGCACCACCTCGCCGCCGCCCATGGAGAAACCCACCAGCGTCACGTCCCTCAGGTCGAGCGTCTCCAGCAGGACCGACAGGTCCGCGGCGAACGTGTCGTAGTCGTAACCGGACTCGGGCTGCGACGAGCTGCCGAATCCACGCCGGTCGTACGTGACGACGCGGTGGCCCGCGTCGAGCAGTGCGACGATCTGGGGCTCCCACGACCGCTCGTTGAGCGGCCAGCCGTGGATCAACACCACCGGCGCGCCCTCGCCTCGGTCCTGGTAGTGCAGGTCGATCGGGGCGTCGTTCTCGACTCCCACCGAGAGCATCGGCATGTCGTGCCTCCTTCGTCGCGGTGTCTCCGCGTCGCTCTCGGTCTACCCGGAGCGTGCCCCGACGACACACGTTCGCCCACCGTTCACCTTCCTGCACCCGGGGAGTTGCTTACCTTCCCTTTGCCTTTTGCCCGGCACTTCTACGGTCGACCGGTGACCACGATTCCGCTTCCCCTGATCGTCTCCCATCAGCACGACGGCAGCTCCTCGCGGTCGTCGCTGACGTGCAAGTACAAGTGCGGCGACGCCTGCTTCCACGAGGTGCCCAACACGTCGTCGAGCGAGTACTTCGGCGACATAGTCAAGACGGCGATGACGCGCCGCGGCATCCTGCGCGGTAGTGCGATGGCCGTGCTGGCCGTCGGCGCCACCAGCGCCCTCGCCGCGTGCGGCACAGAGGACTCGGGCACGGCCACCACCGCGTCGGCCACCCCGACCCCGGAGCCGCGTGGACTCGACTTCGCCGCCGTCGCGCCCAACACCGAGGACGCGGTCGTCGTCCCGGAGGGGTACGAGCAGGCCGTCGTCATCCGGTGGGGCGACCCGGTGGTCGAGGGTGCGCCTGCCTTCGACTTCGACAACCAGACCTCGGCGGCCCAGGAGAAGCAGTTCGGATTCAACAACGACTTCGCGGGTCTGCTGCCGATCGACGGGTCGTCCACCGAGTACCTGCTGGTGGTCAACCACGAGTACACGACGGAACCGTTCCTCTTCAAGGGGTACGACGCGGAGAACCCCACCGCGGAGCAGGTCGCCATCGGCCTTGCCGCCCATGGTCTCTCGGTGGTCCAGGTGGCCGGTGAAAACGGCTCGGGCAAGCTCACCCCGCAGATGGGCCGCTACAACCGTCGCATCACCGGATCGACCGAGTTCGTCCTCACCGGACCCGCGGCCGGCAGTGACTTCCTCAAGACCTCCGCCGATCCCACCGGCACCAGGGTGTTCGGCACGTTCAACAACTGCTCCGGTGGCGTCACCCCGTGGGGCACCGTGTTGTCCGGCGAGGAGAACATCAACCAGTACTTCGCCAACGCCGAGAGTGTGACCGACCCCGTGGTCGCCGAGCGTCTGGCGCGCTACGGCGTGGAAGGTGCTGCGTCCGAGCGCAAATGGGAGCGATTCGACAAGCGCTTCGATCTGGCGCAGGAGCCGAACGAGGTGAATCGCTTCGGCTGGGTCGTCGAGGTGAACCCGTGGGATCCCACCGCAGCGCCGATCAAGCACACGGCACTCGGCCGGTTCAAGCACGAGGCCGCGACCATCCACGTGACCGACGACGGCACCGTGGTCGCCTACAGCGGTGACGACGAGCGTTTCGACTACATGTACAAGTTCGTCTCCAGCCGGAAGATGATGCAGGGCACCGGCGCTGCGGCACTGCGGTCCAACGTGACGCTTCTCGACGCCGGAACCCTCTACGTCGCGACGCTTTCCGGTGACGCGCCCGACCAGATCGACGGCTCCGGAAAGCTCCCGACGACGGGACAGTTCGCCGGCAAGGGCGAGTGGATCCCGTTGTTGCGTACCGGCGAGGACGGCCGCGGCGAGTCCCTGGTCGACGGCATGTCCGCCGAGGAGGTCGCCGTCTTCACGCGCCTCGCCGGTGACAAGGTCGGCGCCACCAAGATGGACCGGCCGGAGGACTTCGAGCCGAACCCCGTCACCGGCAAGGTGTACGTGGCGCTGACCAACAACTCGAACCGAGGCACCGAGGGCAAGGCCGCCGCCGACGAGGCGAATCCGCGGGACAAGAACAAGAACGGCCAGGTCCTCGAGCTCGACGACGACCACGCCGGGACCAGTTTCACGTGGAACCTTCTGCTCGTCTGTGGCGATCCCGCAGCCGCCGACACCTACTTCGGTGGCTTCGACAAGTCGCAGGTCAGCCCGATCTCGTGCCCGGACAACCTGGCGTTCGACGCCGACGGCAACCTGTGGGTGTCGACGGACGGTAACGCCCTCGACTCCAACGACGGCCTGTTCTCGGTGGTTCTCGACGGTGACCGCCGCGGCCAGACGAAGCAGTTCCTCACCGTGCCGAAGGGCGCCGAGACCTGCGGTCCGATCGTGCAGGAGCAGCGTGTCGTCGTGAGCGTGCAGCACCCGGGCGAGGAGGACGACGCCAGTGCCGACGCCCCCGCCTCGCACTGGCCCGACGGTGGCGACTCGCAGCCCCGTCCGTCGGTCGTCGCGGTGTGGAAGGTCTGACCTTCTCCCTGCCGTCGTGGACCGCGGTCAGCCCAGCCAGTCGAGCACGCTGGCCGCGGTCCACGATTGCTGCATGCTTCCCAACGGCTCTCCGGTGAACGGCTCGTAGTATTCGGCGAAGCTGCCGTCGCTGGCCTGCCGCAGCCCCTCCTCGCGCAACATCGCCGACCGCTCCGACCACCCGCGTCGAGCGAAGGCCCACGAGAACAGCCACGTCACCACCGGCCACACGGGACCGCGCCAGTACTCGCGAGGTCGGAAGTCCCGCGAGATCGGCGACGTCGACGGGGGAACGGCGTACTTGAAGTCCGGGTGCCCGCAGAAGCGCGGACCCTCGAAGAGTCGCAGCAGCGCCCGCTCGGTGTCACGAGGCAACCCACCGCACAGCAGCGGCGCGAACATCGCCATCGTGTCGGTCTTGATCCACTCCCCGGACCGCACGTCGCGATCCCGAGCCGCGCCGGAACGCGCGTCGGTGGTGGCGACGACGCCGCTCCGGAACCGGTCGGCCCAGGCGCGCAGGTCCCGCACGTCCGCATGAGGCCGGGAATGGTCCTCGCCGATGGTGGCCAGCACGTCACAGGCGACGGCGAAGATCGCGCTGACGAACACGTCCTCCACCGCGAAGCTCATGGCACTGTTCAGCGCGAGATCGTCGTACCGGGCGAGCTTCATCTCCTCGAGCAGCCAGAGATAGCGGTCGTACTCGATGTTGCTCGGGCGCTGCGACGAGTCGGTGACGATGGACGTGTCCTCCCGGATGTACGGCGGCACCGCCCCCGGAATCACCTTCGCGTACGCCGCGTCCCAGCGCGGCGAGTTGTCCATGCCCGATTCCCACCCGTGGTACAGCGTGATGCGCCCCGTGTGGTTCTGATCGCGTGCGTGTGCCAGCCAGCGGTGCCACCGCACCAGATCCGGCCATCGCCGATCGAGGAACTCACCGGCGACCTGCCGCGTGGTCCGCCCACGTCGACGGGCGTGATCGAGAATGCGCTGCACGGCGATCGCGTGCACGGGGGGCTGCGTGATGCCCGAGGTGTGGACGCCGACGGGTGCGTGCGCGGCGAGTTCGTTCACCTGCCAGCGGGCGGGCCCGGGAAAGTATCCGTCGACACCGCTGGCGAAGACGATGTGCGGGATCATGCCGTTGGACCACTGCGCGGACAACAGGGTGTCGAGCTCGACGACGGCCCGCTCGACACTCAACGGGGCGAGCCCGACCGACACGAAGGCGGCGTCCCAGCTCCACATGTGCGGGTACAGACGCGGAGCCGCGCTGGTCATGGTGCCCAGATCGTTGCCGCGCAGGAGATAGGCGGCCCGTGCCGCGAGCTGAGTCGGGGTGAATCCGGGGGCGGCCATGGGAGACATCATCCGTCGGACGGCGCGATCCTGCAGGACGCGCCGGTGAGTCGGGGTGCGGGCCCGGCGCGTCGGTCGCATACTGAGCCATCGGCGTCGAACGCGCCGGGGCAATTGGTCGGGGGTGGTGGGTGTGTCGACCGCGTCGATGTCCGCGCTGGTCGGGTGGCTGCCGGACGACTCCGGTCACGATGCTCTGGGTCTGGCCGCGCGCATGGCGACCACCGCTCGGGCCGCGGGCGGCGCGATGACGGTCCGCACGTGCACCGTCCTGCCGCGGACGTGGCCGTTCCCGTCGATGGCGCACGTGGACGCGGAGTACCGACGCTGGCTCGAGGAGCGCGGCACGGATGCGGCCGCTCGGGCCGATGCGGCGATGGCGGACCTGCTCACTCCGGCCGATCTGGGATCGCCCTCCGCCTTCTTCGCCGAGAACGCCGCCGAGTCGGCCGCACTCACCGCGGCGGCGGCCACTCACCATGCCGACCTGGTGGTGCTGGGGAGCTCCGACGGTCCCGACGATCGCTTCACGCCGGGGAGCACGAGCGAGACGCTGCTGCACTCGTCGGCTGTTCCGCTGGCACTGGCGCCGCGCGGAGCACGCCGCCGCACCGACGCCGTCTCCCGCATCTCCTGCGCCTACACCGGGACCCCGGAAGCCAAGGATGCGCTGTATTCCGCAGCGGCTCTCGCGGTGCGCTGGAACATCGCGCTGCGCCTGGTGGCGTTCGCACCACGACGCTCGACGACGTATCCCCCCTTCGGTGGCTACGACGCGGAGGATCTGGTGACGTCGCAGTGGCGTGAGCAGGCCACCGAGATGCTGCACTCCGCGGCGTCGGACGTCACGTCCGCCTACCCGGCCCTGTCCCCTACGTGCGCGGTGGGTTCCGGCGGGGACTGGCAGCACGTGGTGGACTCGGTCGAGCTGGGGCCCGAGGACCTGCTGGTGCTCGGTTCGTCCCGCCTCGGACCTCTCGCCCGGGTGTTCCTCGGCTCCACCGCGTCGAAGATTCTGCGGTACAGCCCTGTTCCGATTCTGGTCGTTCCCCGTGGAAGCCGATTCGCTCGGTGAACCGCGCCGATAGTGGAGGAAACATGAGCGATCCGGGCAACGGTTCGGGACTGCTGCGACGCAAGTCGATCAGCGACATCGCAGCCCTGGAGGCGACGGGCGAAGGTCGGCTGAAGCGGTCGATCACCACGTTCCAGCTGACGTGCATCGGCGTCGGCTCGACCGTGGGCACCGGCATCTTCTTCATCTTCTCGTCCGCCGTCCCGGTGGCGGGGCCCGCCGTCATCTTCTCGTTCGTCATCGCCGCCGTCACGGCCGGCCTGACGGCGCTCTGCTACGCCGAGCTGGCGTCGTCGATCCCGGCCTCCGGGTCGACCTACACCTACACGTACACCACCATCGGCGAGTTCGTCGCGATCCTCGTCGGCGCCTGCCTCATCCTCGAGTACGGCGTGTCGACGGCCGCGGTGTCGGTGCTGTGGTCCCAGTATCTCAACGACCTGTTGGATCGTACTGTCGGACTACGCATTCCGGACGTGCTGTCGCATGCACCCGGGGACGGCGCCGGCTTCGGCGTCAACCTGCCCGCCATCGTTCTCGTCGCGCTGTGCGCCGTGTTGCTGATCCGCGGAACGAGTGAGTCCGCTCGTGCGAACGCCGTCATGGTCGTCATCAAGATCGGCATCCTCGCGATGTTCGCCATCGTCGGTTTCACCGGATTCAGTCTCGAGAATCTGGAACCGTTCGCCCCGTTCGGAGTCGCCGGTGTCGGTGCGGCGTCCGGCCTGATCTTCTTCTCGTTCATCGGACTCGACGCGGTGTCGACGGCCGGCGAGGAGGTGCACAATCCCAAGCGCACGCTGCCCATCGCGCTCATCAGCGCGCTGGTGGTGGTCACGCTGATCTACCTGTTGGTGACGATGTCGGCGATCGGCGCGCAGAAGTACACCGAGTTCGAGGGCCAGGAGGCCGGTCTCGCCGAGATCCTGCAGTACGTCACAGGATCGAGCTGGCCGTCGATCGTGCTGTCGGCGGGCGCCGTCGTCTCGATCTTCTCGGTCACGCTGGTCACCCTCTACGGGCAGACTCGGATCCTGTTCGCGATGAGCCGCGACGGTCTGATCCCGAAGGTGTTCTCGCAGGTGAACCCTCGCAGCCTCGCACCGGTGAAGAACACGATCATCGTGGCGTTCTTCGTGTCCCTGCTCGCGGGTTTCCTGCCACTGGACTTCCTGGCGGACCTGGTGTCGATGGGCACGCTCGTGGCCTTCATCGTCGTCTCCGCCGGAGTGATCATTCTGCGCCGCCGCGAGCCGAACATCGAGCGCGGCTTCAAGGTTCCGCTGTACCCGGTGCTCCCGATCCTGTCGATCTGCGCATGCCTGTACCTCATCAGCACCCTGCACATCCAGACGTGGATCCTTTTCGCGGTCTGGCTGGCGGCCACGTCGGTGCTCTACTTCACCTACTCACGACGGCGATCGGCCCTGGAGCCGAACAGGCTCCAGGGCTGATCGAAGCGTGACGGTCAGCGACCGATGGTGGCGTGCATCTCCCAGACGATGACCTCGGCTGCGGACGTCGTCGACAGTGTCTGTCCGCCACCGCCCTTGATGCGGACCGCGTCACCCTCGCGCAGCAGGCCCACGCCCTCGAGCGAGGCCTCGCCGCGGGCGACGAAGACGTGCAGGAACGGAGCATCCGGAAGGTCCTGAGCCGGGGTGTCGGAACGCAACCGTGCGACGTGCATCGCGGCGTACTTGTTCTTGATGCGGATCGCCGAGTGGTCCTTGTAGGCGTCCATTCCCGACGCGACCGGAACCAGCCCGCCCGAGAGCAGTTCGTCGTCGATCTCGAGCTGCTCGTACCCGGGGGTGATGCCGGCCTCGTCGGGCACGACCCACATCTGCACGAAGTGCACCGGGTCCCGATGCTTCTGCGACGGGTTCTCCGTCGACGCGAGACGCCACGAGTCGTTCTTCTCCGAGTGCAGGATTCCCGTGCCGGCGCTCATCCGCTGGGCGAGCCCCGGGTAGATGAGCCCGTTGTGCCCGATGGAGTCCTGGTGCACGAGGGATCCCTGCAGGACCCACGTGACGATCTCCATGTCCCGGTGCGGGTGCGTGTCGAAACCGGTACCCGCGTCCACGATGTCGTCGTTGTTCACCATCAGCACCCCGTGGTGGGTGTTGTCGGGATCGTAGTGATGTCCGAACGAGAACGAATGGTGCGAGTCGAGCCAGCCGATGTTCGTGGCCGGCCGGTCGTCGGCGCGACGGACGTCGAGTTCGGGTGCGGTGGAGGTCGTCATGGGGGTCCCTTCTCGGGATGGGAAGTGAGACTACCGAGCGAGCTTGCCCGCGATGGTGACGACGCGGGTGGCGAGATGTCCGAGGGCGGCGCGGGTCGCGTCGTCCAGTTCGTTCTGGTTGTCGGGTCCGGTGACGTGGCCGACGCCGTAGGGGTTGCCGTCGGCGAACTTCAGTCCGTCGGTGTAGCCGGGGGGAACGAGGATGCCGCCGAAATGCATGAGCGAGGTGTACAGGTTGACGATGGTCGTCTCCTGGCCGCCGTGGGCCGTCTGGCTCGAGGTGAACGCGGCGTAGGCCTTGTCGGCGAGCTTGCCCTGGGCCCACAGGCCACCGAGCGTGTCGAAGAAGGTCTGGAACGGGGACGCGACGCTGCCGAAACGGGTCGGCGAGCCGAAGATGACGCCGTCGGCCCACACGATGTCGTCACCGGTGGCGGCCGGCAGATCCTTGGTGGCCTCGTAGTTGGCAGTCCAGGCGGGGTTCTCGGCGAAGGTCGCCGGGTCACGGGTCTCGGCGATGTGCCGGACGCGCACCTCGGCGCCGGCCGCCTGCGCGGCCTTCTCGAGCTCGGCCGCCATCGTGGTGCCGTGGCCGGTGGAGGAGTAGTAGAGGATCGCGAGCTTCGTCATGAGTGACCTTTCGGGAGAGGGACGTGGTTCGGGGGTGATTCGGACTCAGAGAACGTGGTGGCCGTACATCTCGCCGAGCGGGTCGGCGATGAGTTCGAGGCGTGCACCATCGGGATCACGGAAGTAGATCGAGACTCCACTGTGCTCCGTGAGCTCGACGCCCGCATCCGTCAGCTTGGTGCGCAGGTGTTCCCAGCGGTCGGGTTCCACGCTGATGGCCACGTGATGCAGTCCGCCGAGCACCTCCTCGTAGGGGCCGACGTCGAGGCCGGGGAAGTCGAAGAAGGCGAGGAGGTTGCTGTTCCCGATGTCGAAGAAGAAGTGCGACGAGCCGGGGTAGTCGCGGTTCTCGATCAACTCGGTCAGCGGGAACTCGAGCACACCCTGGTAGAACAGGATGGTCTGCTCGACGTCGCTGCTGATCAGCGCGGTGTGGTGCAGTCCGCGCGCCGAGGACGTCGGGCGGGACTCCGCAGGCTGCAGGTGCAGGCCCCGCAGTCGGTCGCGCCGGGCCTCGAACTCGTCCGAGCGCTGCTGCTCGTCGGCTGTCATGTTCATCGTCTCCGCCTTCGATCGAATCGTTGCGTTGTCAACTACCGAGAACAGTACCGCACATGGTTGCGCTGTCAACTACTTGGGTAGACTCGTGTCATGACTCAGTGGCTGACCGAGGACGAGCAGCGCGCCTGGCGCTCGTACCTCGACGCGACGCGTCTGCTGATGCAGACGCTCGATCGGCAGCTCACGCGCGATTCCGGGATCTCCTTCACCGACTTCGAGCTGCTCGTCGTGCTCTCGGAGGCACCCGGCCGACAGATGCGGATGCGCGACCTGGCCGATGCGGTGACCACCACCCGCAGTGGCGTCACCCGGGCGATCACCCGACTCGTCGACGCCGGTTGGGTCGTCCGCGTCGAATGCGAGGACGACCGTCGGGGGATGCTCGCGGAACTCACCGACGCGGGTATGGACAAGCTCGCGGCGTCGAGCCCCGGCCATGTCGGCGCCGTCCGGGCGTCGATGTTCGACGTCCTCACCGACGACGACGTCGCGACCTTCGCGAGGGCGTACTCGGACATGCGGACGCACATCCAGAAGGGCGCCGGATAGCCTCGCTGTATGCCACGCACAGCACTCGTCACCGGAGCCGCCCGCGGACTGGGAGCGGGAATCGCTCGCCTGTTGTCCGCCGATCACGACGTCTGGGTCGGGGGATCGACGGCCGACTCCGTCACGGGCATCTCCGACGAACTGATCAGCGCGCGGCCGTGGCCCGTCGACCTCACCGACGCGGACGCTCTCGCCGCGGCCACCGCGGACATCACGAGCCTCGACGTCCTGGTGCACAACGCGGGCGTCGCCGATCTCGGCACGGTGGAGACGCTGACGCTCGCGGACTGGCGACACACGTTCGAGGCCAACGTCTTCGCGGTGGCCGAGCTCACCCGCCTCCTGCTGCCCGCGCTCCGAGCAGCCGGCGGCCACGTCGTGTTGATCAACTCGGGCGCCGGCATCAGGGCCAACCCGGGGTGGAGTGCCTACGCCGCGAGCAAGTTCGCGCTGCGGGCCTTCGGCGACGCACTGCGCCTCGAGGAGCCGACCCTGCGCGTGACGTCCGTCCACCCGGGGCGCATCGACACCGACATGCAGCGCGCGATCGTCGCGGGCGAGGGCGACGAGTACGACGCCTCGAAGTACCTCACCGTCGAGACCGTCGCCCGCGCCGTCCGCCAGGCCGTGGACACCCCTGCCGATGCGCATCCCACCGAGATCGTCCTGCGCACACGGTGATCGGGGATCAGGGGCGAGCGTGACTCAGTGCTCGTTCGCCTTGACCACGAGCACGGGGACCGGACTGTCGAGCAACACGCGCTGAACCGTGCTGCCGGTCAGGAACTTTCCGACCGCGCTTCGGCGACGTGATCCGATGATCACCAGCGTGGCACCGACATCCGAGACCAGATCGACGAGAGCCCCCGCCGGATCGCCGCCGTCGGGTTCGACGCGCACCGTGAAGGAGTTCTCTCCCAGCACCTGACGTGCCTGCGCCTCGGCTGCGTCCCGGTGGGCGGTGGTGACCGAATCGGCGTCGATCACCGACAGGACGACGAGATCGGTTCCCCTCAGCGTCGCCTCCGCCTGTCCCTGCACGAGCGCCTCACGGCCTTCGGGTGTCGAATTCATCGCTACTGCAACGGTCATGACGGTGCCTTTCACATCGGGGAGACTCCAGGTTCACCGAGATTCCGTCGCGGCGACGTACGTTTCGCGGTATTCGTCCGTGCACACTATGGCCACAACTCGGATTCCCTGGACTATTCGGACATCCAGAACCTAGCCTCCTGATGTGACCGAAACCACTCCTGAGTTGTCGTGCCCATGCAGATCACAGTGAAGCGCGCGCTCGGCACGCTCGCTGTCGTCGCCGTCGTCGCCGTCGCCGGCATCGACGCGGCCGGCAGCGCCAGCGGATCCGACGCCCGCGCCAAGTTGACCCTGATCGCTCCCGCCGCCGCGGGAGGTGGATGGGACCTGGTGGCGCGTGAGTCGCAGCAAGCACTCCGTTCCGACGGCATCGTGAACAACGCCCAGGTGGTGAATGTCCCCGGAGCCGGCGGGACCATCGGGCTCAGTCAGCTCGAGAATCTCACGGGCCAGTCGACCACGGTCATGGTGACCGGCACGGTCATGCTCGGCGGTATCGCGATCAACAATTCCGACATCACCCTGCAGGACACCGTGCCCATCGCCAAGATGGCCGAGGACTTCGAGGTCTTCGTCGTACCGCGAGACTCGCCGTACCAGAACCTCGAGGACTTCATCGCCGCATGGCGGGCCAACCCCGGCGGTCTCCCCATCGGCGGCGGCTCGCTCGGCGGTATCGACCACATCGTCTCCGGCCAGCTGGCACAGCAGGTCGACATCGATCCGGCAGCGATCAACTACATCGCGTTCTCCGGCGGTGGTGAGGTGCTGACCTCGCTGTTGTCCAACACCGTCGGCATCGCCGTCAGCGGATACAACGACTTCCGCGACCAGATCGAATCCGGGAACGTCCGCGCCCTCGCGGTGGCGGCACCCGAGCCCGTCGAGGGGATCGACACCCCGACGTTCAAGGAACTCGGGTACGACGTCGACCTGGTCAACTGGCGCGGATTCGTCGCACCTCCCGGCATCTCGGACACCGACAGGCAGACGTTGATCGAGATCGTCACCGAGATGCAGGAGACCGAACAGTGGGACACCGCCATCGAGCGCAACCGGTGGAAGCCGTCCTTCGTCACCGGGGACGACTTCGGTGACTTCCTCGAGGTCGAACAGACCCGCATCACCGACATCCTCCGAGAGTTGGGCCTGGTATGAGTGAGAGTGTTTCGACCACGCGGGTGGAAACGCCGCCCGATACCGATCGTGGTTTCCTCCACGGCCGGAGCGGACTGGTGGTGTCGGGGCTTCTCGTCGCCCTCGGCCTGTTCCTGATCTACGGCACCGTCACCATGGACGTACCCGACACCGCGACATCGCCCGGCCCGCAGGTCTTCCCGGCCATCATCGCGGGACTGTGCTTCGTGATCGCCGTGCTCGTCGCGGTTCAACTGCTGCGCACTCCGGACGAGGTCGACCTCGGCGTCGACGAGGCCGGCGAGCCCAACACCGGCACCGTGTCCAACTGGCGTTCCGTCGGCATCACCGTCGGCTCGATCGCCCTGTTCATCGCCCTGCTGAATCCGCTGGGATGGGTTCTCGCCGGTGCGCTGCTGTTCTGGGGCGTCTCGATCGGACTCGGCGGCACCCGGTTCGTCTTCGACGCCGGTGTGGCGCTGGTCATGTCGTCCGTCGTCCAGCTGGTCTTCTCCGGTGGACTCGGGCTCACGCTGCCCGGCGGCATACTCGCGGCGGTGTTCTGATGGACGCACTCTCCAATCTCATCGACGGCTTCGGCACCGCGCTGACGCCCATGAACATCGTGTGGGTCGTCGTCGGCGCCCTGCTCGGCACCGCGGTGGGTGTCCTCCCCGGACTCGGATCGGCCATGGCTGTCGCCCTGCTCCTGCCCGTGACGTTCACCCTCGAGCCGACCTCGGCGCTCATCATGTTCGCCGGCGTCTACTTCGGCGGCCTGTTCGGTGACTCGATCTCCGGCATCCTCATGAACACCCCCGGAAACAGCACGGCGATCGCGGGAACGTTCGAGGGGCACCGCATGGCGAAGAACGGCCGCGCCCCACAAGCGTTGGCCACCTCCGCCATCGGCGCCTTCATCGGCGGCATCATCGCCACCACCCTCGTGGTGTTCTTCGCCCCGACGCTCGCCGACCTGGCCACGAACTTCGGACCCGCGGAGTACTTCGCCCTGGCGGTGTTCGCCTTCATCGCGACGTCCGCAGTGGTGTCCGACTCCGTCCTCAAGGGTCTGAGCGCACTGCTGATCGGCCTGACACTCGCCGTCATCGGTATCGACGGACCCTCCGGCGCATCACGGTTCACGTTCGAGGTACCGGCACTGTTCGACGGCATCTCCGTGGTGGTCATCACCGTCGCGATGCTCGCCCTCGGCGAGGTCATCTTCATCGCCTCGAAGATCGGCAAGCCCGACGACACCACGCTGATCCCGTCGAAGGGTCGACCCTTCCTGAGCAAGGCAGAGTTCCGCGAAGCGATGCCTGCATGGTTGCGCGGCACCGCATTCGGTGTTCCCTTCGGCGTCATCCCCGCCGGCGGCGCCGAGGTGCCGAGCTTCCTGGCCTACGGCACCGAGCGCCGCTTGGACCGACGCAGCAAGAACCCGATGTTCGGAAAGGGCGCGATCCGCGGCGTCGCCGGACCGGAAGCCGCCGGCAACTCCACCGCCGGTACCGCGATGGGTGCGCTTCTCGCCCTCGGGCTCCCCACGTCGGCGACGGCAGCGATCCTGCTCGCAGCGTTCCAGCAGTACGGGATCCAACCGGGACCGTTGCTGTTCGAGCGCAACGGTGAGGTCGTCTGGGCACTGCTCGCCAGCCTCTTCGTCGGCATGGTGGTCCTGTTGATCCTGAACCTGCCGTTCGCCCCCCTGTGGGCGCAGCTGCTCAAGATCCCCAAGAACTACCTGTACGCCGGCATCACCGTGTTCGCCTCGCTCGGCGTCTACGCGGTGAGCGCCTCGATCGTGGACCTCATCGCCATGCTCGGACTCGGCATCATCGGATTCATGCTGCGCCGTTTCGGAATCCCGTTGGCGCCGGTGCTCATCGCCGTCATCCTGGGACCGCTCGCCGAGGATTCGCTGCGACGAGCCCTGGCCGTCAGTGAGGGGGACGTCTCCGTCCTCGTCGGCAGTGGCATCACCGTCGTCCTGTACACGCTGATGGTCATCGCGGTGGTCTTCTCCATCGTGACGAAGGTGCGGTCGCGGGCGAAGGTGGACTTCTAGAGCACCCTGCTTCACCCCTCGCCCCTCGCGAGTACGTCGACAGTGTCGTGATCCAGCTGCTGATCACGACAATCAGGACGTACTCGCGGGGGGTTCGTGGGTGTTCACCCCCGTGTCACCCCACCGTGGCTGAATGACGGCATGGGATACGACGAGACCTTCCTGTCCACCACCCCGCTGCCGCTCCCCGCCCGGCCGGACCTGACCGTCCTGACCTACACGCACTTCTCCGTGTCGATGGACACCGAACGGCGCCTCGCCGCCGTGACCGCGGTGAACATCGACGGCGGCGCGTTGCAGGAGGTGGACCGCGGAGACGACTGGCGCCTCGATCCGCGCCTGCCGGCGACCGCGCAGGCGGGCCCGGAGCTGTACGCGAACAACGACATCGACCGTGGGCATCTCGTACGACGACGCGACCCGGTGTGGGGTTCGCGTGACGTCGCCGAGCAGGCCAACGAGGACACGTTCCACTACACGGTGTGCGGACCGCAGACGGCCACGCTGAACCAGTCCAAGACTCTCTGGCTCGGCCTCGAGGACTACGTGCTCGAGCACGCGCGGACGTACGGGCAGACGATCTCCGTCTTCAGCGGCTGCGTGTTCGCCGAGGACGATCCCGTCTACCGCGGTGTCGCGATACCGCGGCGCTTCTTCAAGATCGCGGCCTGGTGGCAGAACGACGTGCTCGCGGCGACCGGCTACGTGCTCGACCAGTCGGAGTCGCTGGCACCCATTCTGGAACGCGGCGTCCTGGCCCGCGACATTCCTCCGCTTGGGGGCGTACCGCACGTATCAGGTGCCGATCATCGACATCGCCGCTGCGACCGGCCTGGCGATGGCCGAGCTGACGGCGGCCGATCGCCTCGCCCTGGTTCCCGGCGTCCGGCCCGTCGAATGGCGTGAGATCGAGGGAGCCGACGACCTGGTGTGGTGAGGTCGGTCCCGCCTCCTCCCCGCGAGTACGCCGGGGGGGAGGTGGAGACTTCCCGAGCTACAGAACGATGTTCACCATTCTGCCCGGTACGACGATGACCTTCTTCGGATCCTTGCCGTCGAGAAGCGCGACGATCTTCTCGTCGGCCAGGGCCACCGCCTGCACGTCCTCACGGGACGCGTCGGCCGCCACCGTGATGCGACTGCGCACCTTGCCGTTGACCTGGATCGGGTAGTCCACCGTGTCGTCCACGAGCCACTTCTCGTCGACCGTGGGGAAGGGACCGTGAGCCAGTGACTCGCTGTGTCCCAACGTGTTCCACAGTTCCTCGGCGATGTGTGGTGCGAGAGGAGCCAGCATCAGCACCAACGGCTCGACGGCGTCCCGAGGTGCGCCCTGCGGGTACTCCTTCGTGAGGTGGTTGGTGTACTCGATGAGCTTCGCGCCGGCCGTGTTGTCGCGCAGCGCAGCGTAATCCGCGTCGACACCCTCGACGGTCCGGTTGAGAGCCTTCAGCGTGGCGTCGCTCGGCGTCGCGTCGGTGGTCCGGACGGCGCCGGTCTCCTCGTCGACCACCAGACGCCAGACGCGCTGCAGGAAGCGGTGCGCGCCGACGACGTCCTTGGTCGCCCACGGCCGGGACGTGTCCAACGGACCCATCGACATCTCGTACATGCGCAGGGTGTCCGCGCCGTACTCGGTGAAGATCTCGTCGGGGGAGACGGAGTTCTTCAGGGACTTGCCCATCTTCCCGTACTCACGAGTGACGGGCTGCCCGTCGTGGAAGTACCCGCCGTCGCGCTCCTCCACCTCGTCGGCCGCGACGTAGACGCCGCGCGCGTCGGTGAACGCGTACGCCTGGATGTAGCCCTGGTTGTACAGGCGGCGGTACGGCTCCTTCGAGCTGACGTGCCCCAGGTCGAACAGCACCTTGTGCCAGAACCGCGCGTACAGCAGGTGCAGCACAGCGTGTTCCACGCCGCCGACGTAGAGGTCGAGGCCACCGGGGTCGTTCTCGCCGTGAACGTCGGGGCGCGGTCCCATCCAGTACGCCTCGTTCTCCGGAGCGCACATCTGCTCGGAGTTGGTCGGATCGATGTAGCGCAGCTGGTACCACGAGCTACCGGCCCACTGCGGCATGACATTGGTGTCGCGCGTGTACGTCTGCAGCCCGTCGCCCACGTCGAGCTCGACGTTCACCCAGTCGGTCGCCTTCGCCAACGGGGGAGACGGCTCACTGTTCGCGTCGTCCGGGTCGAACGACACGGGTGCGTAGTCCTCCACCTCCGGAAGTTCCACCGGCAGAGCAGAATCCGGCAACGGGTGCGCCTTGCCGTCCGCGTCGTACACCACCGGGAAGGGCTCGCCCCAGTACCGCTGACGGGCGAACAGCCAGTCGCGCAGCTTGTACTGGATGGTGCCCCTGCCGCGGCCCTCGGACTCGAGGTGCTCGATGACACGCGCCTTGGCCGCGTCGACGGTGAGGCCGTCCAGGAAATCGGAGTTGATCAGCTCGCCGTCGCCGGTCCACGCGGACTCGTCGACAGCGCCACCCGAGATCACCTGCACCACAGGCAGTCCGAACTTCGTGGCGAACTCCCAGTCACGCTGGTCGTGACCCGGGACGGCCATGATGGCACCGGTGCCGTAGCCGGTCAGGACGTAGTCGGCGATGAAGATCGGCACCGACGCGCCGTTGACGGGGTTGACGGCGAAGGCGCCGGTGAACACACCGGTCTTCTCCTTGTTCTCCTGGCGCTCGAGGTCCGACTTGGCTGCGATCGCACGACGGTAGGCACCGACCGCGAGCACGGGAGTTCCCTCACCGTGCGTCCAGCGCTCGTCGGTGTCCGTCGGCCATGCCGCCGCCGTGATGTCGTCCACCAGCGGGTGTTCGGGTGCCAGCACCACGTAGGTGGCGCCGAAGAGCGTGTCGGGGCGGGTGGTGCACACGTCGATGTCGGCGGTGCCGGACCCGTGCGGCAGACCGGCGACGAACGTCACCTCGGCGCCGCGGGAGCGCCCGATCCAGTTGCGCTGCATCGTCTTGACCTTGTCCGGCCAATCCAGCAGATCCAGGTCGTCGATCAACCGGTCGGAGTATGCGGTGATCCGCATCATCCACTGGCGCAGGTTCTTCCGGAACACCGGGAAGTTGCCGCGGTCGCTGCGACCGTCGGCGGTGACCTCCTCGTTGGCCAGCACGGTGCCCAGACCGGGGCACCAGTTGACCAGCGAGTTGGACTGGTAGACCAGACGATGACCGTCGATGACGTCGCGACGCTCGGAGACCGAGAGATCGGCCCATGCACGCCCGTCGTCCAGAGTCCGAGCACCGGAGGTGAATTCCTCCTCGAGCTCGGCGATCCGTCGTGCTTTACCGGCCTCGGTGTCGTACCAGGAATCGAAGATCTGCAGGAAGATCCACTGCGTCCAGTGATAGAAGTCGACGTCCGTCGTGGCGAGCGAGCGGCGGGTGTCGTGACCGAGTCCCAGCCGCCCCAGCTGCCGGCGCATGTTGGCGATGTTCGCCTCGGTGGTGGTGCGCGGGTGCGTGCCCGTCTGCACCGCGTACTGCTCGGCGGGCAGGCCGAAGGCGTCGTAACCCAGCGTGTGCAGCACGTTGCGGCCCTGCATGCGGTGGTAGCGGGCGAACACGTCCGTCGCGATGTAACCGAGCGGGTGGCCGACGTGCAGACCGCTGCCGGACGGGTACGGGAACATGTCCTGCACGAACAACTTGTCGGTCGGAACCGGATCGCCGGTGCTGAGCTCGCCCACCGGATTGGGTGCGTCGAACGTCCCCTCGGCGGCCCACCGCTCCTGCCAGCG
This sequence comes from Rhodococcus sp. NBC_00297, assembly GCF_036173065.1. NCBI lineage: Bacteria > Bacillati > Actinomycetota > Actinomycetes > Mycobacteriales > Nocardiaceae > Rhodococcus > Rhodococcus sp. NBC_00297. Next base: position 2,364,133 of record NZ_CP108041.1, on the reverse strand, counting down.
CGACTCGAGGGAACCCGCCAGATCCGCCGTGTAGCGGTGGCCGGGGGTCGTGTCGGGGGAGGTGTCGCCGTGTTCACTCACCCGACCAGCGTAAAGCGTGACGATCCGCACGCGGACGCCCGGCCACGACGCCGTAAAGTGGTGCTCGTGATTGTCGTGTCCGTGATCCTTCTGCTCGTACTCCTCGTCGGCGCCGTGGCGCTGGGCGCGGTGGCGTTCCTCGGTCTGACCGGCCGCTTGAAGCGCAACTCCGTCGCCGGAGTCCGAACGGAAGCGAGCATGCGCTCGGACGAGACGTTCACCGTCGCCAACCGGGTCGCCGGCCCGACGACGGCCGCCGCCGCGGTCTTCCTGCTGGTCGGCGCAGTGGCGACCCTCGCGCCGGGCGGCATCTTCGGCGTGGTCGCCGCCGTGCTGACCACCGTCGCCGCGCTCGTCACCGCTGCGTACGGCGGTGCCATGGGCACCCGCGCCGCGGCCGCAGTGCCGGTCGAGGAGACCGGTGGATGCGGCCACAGCTGCATCTCGTGCAGCCTCAAGGACGCGTGCCAGCCGTCCTGACGTGGCGTTCTCCCTGACAGGCACCATCAGAGCGCTCGACGGCTTCGTCCTCGCGATCTTCGCTGCTGCCATCGCGGCCACCGTGTTCCCGGTCTCCGGCACCGCAGCGGACGTCCTGTCGTGGGTCACCACGATCGGCATCGCCCTGCTGTTCTTCCTGTACGGAATCAGACTGTCTCCGCGTGACGCCATGGACGGAGTCCGGCACTGGCGACTGCACGGGGTCGTTCTGGCCTGCACGTACCTGCTGTTCCCGGTCCTCGGGCTCGGAGTACGGGTGCTCGCGCCGGGGCTGCTGACCGACGACCTCTACACCGGGATGCTCTACCTCTGCCTCGTTCCGTCCACGATCCAGTCGTCGATCGCCTTCACCTCGATCGCCCGCGGCAACGTCGCCGGCGCCGTCGTCAGCGCGTCGCTGTCCAACATCATCGGAGTGTTCGCGACGCCGCTGCTGGTGGTCCTGCTGATGAGCACGACCGGCGGAGCGAGCATCGATGCCGGATCGATCGTCGACATCATGCTCCAACTCCTGCTGCCGTTCGTGGCCGGACAGTTCGCAAGGCGATGGCTCGCAGGACGGGTGGCGCGGCACCGGTCCACCACGCTGCTCGTCGACCGCGGATCGATCCTCCTGATCGTCTACGCCGCATTCAGTGCGTCACGGGTCGAGGGAGTCTGGGCTGCCACGACGCCGTGGCAGATCGTCGCAGTGGTGGTCTTGTGCAGTGCAATGCTCGCTGTTGTTCTCGCGGCGACAGCCGGGATCGCGCGCGCGCTCCGCATGACGCGTGACGACCGCATCGTCGTGGTGTTCTGTGGCTCGAAGAAGAGCCTGGCCAGCGGCATTGCCATCGCGTCGGTGCTGTTCGTGGGGCAACCCGTCGGGGTCATCGTTCTGCCCCTGCTGGTCTTCCACCAGATCCAACTCGTGGTGTGCGCCGTCCTGGCGGGCCGCTACGAGCGCGAGGCGATCAGGGACGCTGCATCGACTTCCTGATCTCGTCCAGGCGCGCCTTGCCGGCGCGTTCCCGCTCGGCGAACTTCTCCGCCTCGGTTCGGCCGACCGCGCTCTCGGCATCCAGCTCGGTGGACCCCACCGCACGCCCCGAACGCCCGTCGATTCGCTCTCGCACCGCGTCGAACGTGGGGACACCGGCGTCGGTGAAACCCGGGTCCGTCGGAACCTGGGGGATGTCGGACACCGACGGCGTGCGCGGCATGATGTCGGGGTCGACCGACGCCTCGGGAGTCAGAGCCACGGCGGCGTCGTACACCGCCCGCAGCGCCGGGCGGGCACTCGTGAGCGCGACGACGAGATCGAGTACCTCCGCATCGGGCAACGACGCGGCCTGGTCGGACGAGAAGTCGGTCATGTCACCAGGGTAGGCCTGAGAGCTCCGGTGATCGTGGACTCCCGACCCCGGAATGCGGGGCCGGAAGTCCACGATCGGGCGACTACGGCGTCGGCATGCCGCCGTTGACGTTCAGCGTGTCGCCGGTGACGTACCCGGACTCGGCCGACGAGAGGTACACGTAGGCACCGGCCAACTCGGCGGGCTGACCCGCACGACCGAGCGGCGTCTCCTGGCCGAACTCGGGCAGCGCCGACGTGGGCTGTCCGCCGGACGCCTGCAAGGGCGTCCAGAACGGACCGGGAGCAACGACGTTGACGCGGATCCCACGAGGAGCGAGTTGCTGCGCCAGCGCCTTGCTCATCGTGTTGATCGCCATCTTGGTCGTCGCGTAGTCCACGAGTCCCGGTGACGGCGTGTACGCCTGGATCGAACTGGTGTTGACGATAGTCGATCCTGCCGGCATGTGCGGAACCGCTTCCTGGATGATCCAGAACAGCGCGTACACGTTGGTCTTGAACGTGGCGTCGAACTGCTCCGGGCTCAGATCCTCGAGCTTCTCGACGTACTGCTGCTTGCCGGCGACGTTCACGAGAAGGTCTATGCCACCGAACTTCTCGACGGTGGTGCGCACGATGCCGCGAGCCGCGGACTCGTCCGTGAGGTCGGCGGGGGCGAGTACCGCCGTCCTCCCGGCGGTGCGCACCAGGTCGGCCACCTCCTGCGCGTCCTTCTCCTCCGACGGCAGGTAGTTGAGAACGACGTCGGCACCCTCGCGGGCCAGCGCGATGGCGACGGCGCGGCCGATGCCGCTGTCCGCACCGGTGACCAGTGCCTTGCGCCCGGTCAGCCGGCCGGTGCCGCGGTAGCTGCCCTCACCGTGGTCGGCCTTGGGCTCGAGTTCCGCGGCGAGGCCCGGCGGATCCTGGTGCTGCTCGGGGTACCCGTCCTGTCGGTACTGGGTGACGGGATCGGTGAACGTGTACTGGTCGGTCATCGCCGTGGCATGCCCCGGCCTTGGGGGGTGCCAAACAGGTGTCACCGGGTCCGTGGCGGGTACCACCGAAGACATGGCCCCGAAGTTTCCCGGCGCGGGCACCTTCGTGCCCGAGTCCGACGATCTCCGCGTTCTCGCCGACGCCGCCCACAGTTGCCGGGGATGCGACCTGTGGGAGCCCGCGGAGAACACGGTGTTCGGAGCCGGCACCCCGTCCGCTCGCATGATGCTCATCGGCGAGCAACCGGGGGATCAGGAGGATCGACGGGCACAGCCCTTCGTCGGCCCGGCGGGTGCGCTCCTGAATCGTGCTCTGGCGCAGGCGGACATCGACCGGGAGCTGACCTACGTCACCAACGCGGTCAAGCACTTCAAATTCACGCGTGCCGACCGCGGCCCGCGGCGCATCCACAAGAAGCCGCTGCGCTCGGAGGTCGTCGCGTGTCACCCGTGGCTCGAGGCGGAGATCCGCGCCGTCGACCCGTCCGTCGTGGTCCTCCTCGGCGCGACGGCGGCGCAGGCGATGCTGGGGACCTCGTTCCGGATCGGTGTCGACCGGGGGCGCGTCCTCGAGGTGGGCGAGGCGAGAGCTGTTGCCACCGCGCACCCGTCGGCCGTCCTCCGAGCGCCGGACGACGAACGCGATGCCGCGTTCGACGCACTCGTCGCCGATCTGCGAGTGGCCGCATCACTTCTGGAATGACACCGGAAGTTCACAGGCACCGCCCCGGTCACCGCAGTAGCGTGGCGTCGTGACGAGAATCCCGCGCGACGGAACGATCTCTCCTGCCTACACCGGGCGCTTGGCCAACGATCCCGTTCCGGCGCTGCGACTGCCGGACGACCGCATGGATCCCGACGTCACCTACCGCTTCATCCACGACGAGCTGATGCTCGACGGCAGTTCCCGCCTCAACCTCGCCACGTTCGTCACCACGTGGATGGAGCCCGAGGCCGAGAAGCTGATGGCCGAGACGTTCGACAAGAACATGATCGACAAGGACGAGTACCCGGCCACCGCGGCGATCGAGGAGCGGTGCGTCAACATGGTGGCGGATCTCTGGAACGCGCCCGGGCTCGACCCGACCGATCCGTCCAGCGCGACGGGCGTCTCGACGATCGGTTCGTCCGAGGCCGTCATGCTCGCCGGTCTGGCACTGAAATGGCGGTGGCGCGCACGTCGGACCGCGGCCGGTGCGGACACCGGTCGGCCCAACCTCGTGTTGGGGACGAACGTCCAGGTGGTCTGGGAGAAGTTCTGTCGCTACTTCGACGTCGAGCCGAAGTACCTCGACATGGAGCCGGGCCGCTACGTCGTCACGGCCGACCAGGTGCGCGACGCCGTCGACGAGAACACCATCGGCGTGCTCGCGATTCTCGGGACCACGTTCACCGGCGAACTCGAACCGGTCGAGGAGATCTCGGCCGTGCTCGACGAGATCGCCGCGGCCGGCGGGCCGGACGTCCCCATCCACGTGGACGGTGCCAGCGGCGGTTTCGTGGTCCCGTTCCTGAACCCGGATCTGGTGTGGGACTTCCGGTTGCCGCGCGTGAAGTCCGTCAACGCCAGTGGTCACAAGTACGGACTGACGTACCCCGGCCTGGGATTCGTCGTGTGGCGCGAGAAGGAGGACCTCCCCGAGGACCTCGTGTTCCGCGTCAACTACCTCGGCGGTGACATGCCGACGTTCACCCTGAACTTCTCACGCCCGGGCAATCAGGTGATCGGTCAGTACTACAACTTCCTCCGCCTCGGCCGCGCCGGCTACACGGATGTCATGACCTCGCTGCGCTCGACCGCGACCCGCGTCGCCGACCACCTGCGCGAGCACGGCGACGTCGACGTCATCTCCGACGGGTCCGACATCCCGGTGGTGGCATTCGCGCTGCGGGAGAACTGCGGCTTCACCGTCTTCGACGTCTCTCACGAACTCCGCGCCCGCGGGTGGCAAGTTCCCGCGTACACCATGCCGGCCCGTGCCGAGTCGGTCTCGGTCCTGAGAATTGTTGTGCGAGAGGGCTTCTCGGCAGACCTGGGTAGGATGCTGTGCGAAGCGATCGACGCCGTCCTGGCGTCGCTCTCCACCGACGGCGACGGGCACTCGCACGCTCGGCACTTCGCCCACTGACGAGAACTTCGGTCTCAGTTCCGGTCGACGTCGATCGGGTGGGTCGCCAGCATCGCCAGCGGCAGCGGCTGACGGCGCAACACCTGCGCCCACAGATCGACGCGCGGCGGGCCCACGACGTCGGACGGCAGCGCGGACACCACCATCCAGTCGTCCCGCTCGAGTTCTCCCTCGAGCTGCCCGAGCGTCCATCCCGAGTAGCCGGCGAAGATGCGCATGCCCTCCACCAGCGGGGCGATCGCAGCCGGGTCGGAGTCCAGGTCGACCATCACGACACGGCCGTCCACTCGACGGATGCCCCGCACGTCGTCGACGTCCACGCCGGACCGCAGCGTGGCCAGACACAGTGCGGAGTCGCGTTTGACGGGTCCGCCCACGTAGAGCGCTTTCGGGGCCGCAGCGAGATCCGACCACTGCGGGAGCACGTTGTGCACAGCGGTCTCGCTCGGCCGATTGATGACGACGCCCAGGCTGCCGGCGTCGTTGTGCTCGATGATGTAGACCACGGTGCGACGGAACGTCGGTTCGACGAGTTCCGTGGACGAGACCAGCAGCGATCCCGGCCGCACCACCTGATCGGCCGACGCGGTCCGGTCCTCCGGTTCTTCTGCGTGTGCCACCTCCTCATCATGGCACCGGCAGCCTCGACAGTGCGAGAGATGACGCGCCGAGGCGGCGGTTAGTGTCACCCGCGTGACCCGAACGGAGCGGACCGGCGCCGTCGACGCGCTGCGATCCGTCCGACACGAGCCCGGAGCACCTCGTCTGGTCGCGCTGCGTGTCGCCTCTCAGTTCGGCGACGGCATGTTCCAGGCCGCCCTCGGAGGCGCCATTCTCTTCGACCCACAGCGCGGCGGCGATCCCGCTGCGATCGCCGCCGGCTTCGCGGTGCTCTTGTTGCCGTACTCGCTGATCGGCCCGTTCGCCGCGCGGATCCTCGACCGCGTGGATCGAGCGACCGTGCTCGCCCGCGCAGGCATCGTGAAGTCGCTCCTCATCCTCTGCGCCACCGGGCAACTCGTCGCGGGCGCCTCGACGACGGCCGTCCTGATCACGGCCCTCGCCGTCGTCGGAGTGAGCCGGTTCGTCCTGGCGGGCCTGTCCGCGTCGCTACCGCACGTCGTTCCGGTGCGATCGCTCGTCGCGACCAACGCCGCCCTGGTCACCGTCGGCGCAGTCGTCTCCGCCGTCGGCGCGTCGGTGGCTGTCCTGGTGCTCGGACTCGTCGGGCCGTCGGATCGGGCCACGGCCCTCGCGACGGCCGTGTCCGCCGTCGGTGCCGTCGCGGCGACTCTCCTCGCGCGCGGCTTCGCTTCCGGACGGCTGGGTCCCGGCGCCGCCTCGGTGTCCGCCCCGACCCGCCGCGTTCTCGCCGACTGGGTGTCCGGCTTCGTCGCGGTGCGCCGTACCCCGTCCGTCGCCGCCGCGCTGGTGGGAGTGGGTGCCCACCGTGTCGCCTTCGGCATCGACACCCTCGTCATGGTGCTGGTGCTGCGCGAGGGCGCGCGCTCGTCCGTCCTGCCCGGCGGTGTGGCGGGCTTCGGGTTGACGGTGGGTGCCGCCGCGGCGGGCATGTTCCTCGCCGCACTCGGCACGCCCGTTCTCCTGCCGCGCCTCGGCCGCACGCGCACCGTGGTCGGTGCGCTGGTCCTGGCCACGCTCACCCAGGCCACCCTCGTCGTCGGGCTGGTGCCGGACCTGCTGATCCTCGCGGCCTTTCTCCTGGGGTTCGCAGGTCAGACGGTCAAGCTGACCGCCGACGCGGCCATGCAGACGGACATCGACGACGACACCCGCGGACGCGTCTTCGGAGTACAGGACACCGTGTTCAACGTGGCGTTCGTCGGCGCCGTGGCGGGCGCGGCCCTCGTGATCGGTCCGGGGTCGACCGCGGTCGACACGTCCGCAGCCATCGTCTGCGTGGTCGCCGGCGTCGTCGCCTACGCGGCGGCAGCGGCGATCGCGCTCCGGATCGGCGTCAGGACCTCGCGGCCCACCACGCCAGGAGCTCCTTCTCCGCATCCTCACGACTGAGCGGCCCGCGGTCGAGACGAAGCTCCTTCAGGAACTTCCACGCCTCTCCCACCTGCGGGCCGGCCGGAATGCCGAGCAGTTCCATGATGGCGTTGCCGTCCAGATCCGGACGCACCCTGGCCAGGTCCTCCTGCTCGGCGAGTGCCGCGATACGCCGCTCGAGATCGTCGTACGTCGCCTGCAGGGACGCTGCACGGCGCTTGTTGCGGGTGGTGCAGTCGGCGCGGACCAGCTTGTGCAGCCGGGGCAGCAGATCGCCGGCGTCGGTGACGTAACGACGCACGGCCGAATCGGTCCACTGACCCTTGCCGTAGCCGTGGAAACGCAGATGAAGGAAGACGAGCTGCGCGATGTCATCGGTCAGCTTCTTCGGGAACTTCAGTGCGCGCAGGCGGCGACGCACCATCTTGGCGCCCACCACCTCGTGGTGGTGGAAGCTCACCCCGCCGCCGGGCTCGTTGCGTTTGGTGTCGGGCTTGCCGATGTCGTGGAGCAGCGCCGCCCATCGGAGCACCAGGTCCGGATCGCCGTCCTCGAGGTCGATCGCCTGCTGCAGAACCGTGAGGGAGTGCTGATAGACGTCCTTGTGCTGGTGATGCTCGTCGATCTCGAGCGTCATCGCCGGCACCTCCGGGAGGATGCGTGCCGCGATCCCCGTCTCGCACAGGGCGTCGATGCCGTCGACGGCGAACTCGCCGAGAATCAGCTTGTCCAGCTCGGCGGTGACGCGTTCGACCGTGATCCGGTCGATCTGCTCCGCCATGTTCTCGATCGCCGCGCGGACCCGCGGCAGCATCGTGAAGCCGAGCTGGGCGACGAACCGCGCAGCGCGCAGCATCCGGAGCGGATCGTCGTCGAAGGACGCCTCCGGGGTGGTCGGCGTGTCCAGGACTCCCTCGAGCAGCGCGTCCAGGCCACCCAGGGGATCGACGAACTCACCGGCCCCGTCCGGCCCGATCCGCACGGCCATGGCGTTGAGCGTGAAATCGCGCCGGACCAGGTCGTCCTCGAGCGTCGAGCCGTACTGCACGATCGGATTCCGGGACACCCGGTCGTATTTGTCGCTCCGGAACGTCGTGATCTCGATCTGCCGACCGTGCTTGACCGCACTGACGGTGCCGAAGTCGATGCCGGTGTCCCACTGATGGTCGGCCCAGCCCGCCAGCAGCGCCTGCACGTGCTCGGGCAGAGCGTTCGTCGTGAAGTCGAGGTCACTGCTCAAGCGGCCCAGGAGAGCGTCCCGGACGCTCCCGCCGACGAGGTACAACTCGTGGCCCGCCGCAGCGAACAGCGACCCCAGTGGACCGAGGATGTCGTCGTGCGCGCGCAGGGCCACGGCACCCGACGCGAGGAGCCGTGCGCGGCGGTCCGGATCGGTGGCAGGCGGGGGAGGCACGACGTCACACCCTACCGAGGCGCGCACTTCGCGGTGCGTCCCACCGGGAGCAGGGCGGACGGAACTAGTATCGATCGGGTGTCCGGTGCCGAGCGAGCCAAGAGAACACGTCGCGGTGTGCGACGGCGTCCTCGCGCCACCGCCGACCCCGGAACACGAGGGGCCGACAAACCCACACTGCGCACCGTTCGGGAGACCTCGGCCGGCGGCCTGGTCGTCGACGGACTCGACGGACCCCGCGACGGCCAGTGCGCCGCCCTCATCGGTCGCACCGACCGACGAGGCCGACTGCTGTGGTCGCTGCCCAAGGGTCACATCGAGCAGGGCGAGACGCCTGAGCAGACGGCCGAGCGAGAGGTGGAGGAGGAGACCGGCATCACCGGGTCCGTCCTCGCGCCCCTGGGAAGCATCGACTACTGGTTCGTGACCGAGGGACGACGCGTCCACAAGACCGTCCACCACTACCTGCTGCGATCCCTCGGCGGCGAACTGTCGGACGAGGACGTCGAGGTCACCGAGGTGGCCTGGGTGCCGCTCAGCGAACTGCACTCCCGGCTCGCGTACGCCGACGAGCGCAAGCTCGCCGAGCGAGCAGGCGAGATGATCGACTCGATGGCGCGCGAGAAGTCCGCCGACACGCAGAATCCCCGACCGGTCTCCGACCTTCCCGCACCATCCCGACCGGTCTCCGACCTTCCCGCCGCCGAATGACCCGGTCCGCACCGACGGCCCGGCGCCTCGCCGTGGTCATGGCGATCCTCGCCGTGCTCGCCTGGCTGACCGTCCCCGCGGGAGCGCAACCCTCCACCCCGCCCAGCGACCCGACCACGACGCGGAGCACACCGTCGCCCACGGCCACGCTGGCGCCACCGGACACCTCGATCGACGGCACGTTCCTGTCGATCTCCGTCGACGAGGTCACGCCGACCACCGTCTCCACCAGCAGTGCGCCGGTCGTCACCGTCACGGGAACGGTGACCAACGTCGGGGACCGCGCGGTCAGCGACATCTCGGTCCGGCTGCAGCGAGCACCCGCGGTACGCACGGCCGACGAGCTCCGGACCTCGCTCACCGAGGATCAGGACCGCTTCGACACGGTCGGGCCCTTCGAGTCGCTCACCGGCGACGGATCGGACACCGCGCTGCAACGCGGCGACACGCTGCCGTTCGAGCTGACCCTGCCGCTGCGCTCGACCACCGGACCGTCGCTGGGTCTGGATCGGCCGGGTGTCTATCCGGTGATGGTGAACGTCAACGGCAACCCCGAGTACGGGCAGGAGGCACGGCTCGACGACGCCGCGTTCCTGCTTCCCGTCGCGGGTCTGCCGCGGGACACCACGGTGCTCGATCCGGCCGCTACCGATGCCGTTCCGCTTCCACCGGACACGGGACGCCCCGTCGCCACGACGCTGCTCTGGCCGCTGGCCGACCGCCCACACCTGGCGGCGGGCCTGCCCGGCACCGTCGACGAGGAGGTGCGACTGAACGACGACGACCTCGCCGCCTCGCTCTCCGCCGGCGGTCGACTCGAAGGACTGGTGTCGGCACTGGAGTTCGCGACCGGACCGACCGTCGACACCGAGGGCGCACTCGCGTCCTCGACATGTCTCGCCGTCGATCCCGACCTGCTGGTCACCGTCTCGAGCATGACGCGGGGTTACCTCGTGGTCGACGACCCGGCCGATCCCACCGGCCCTGCCTCCGAGGGGAGCGGCGCCGTCGCCGCCGCGTCGTGGCTCGATCGCGTCCGCACCCTCGCGTCCTCGATGTGTGTCACCGCGGTGCCGTTCGCCCAGACCGATCTCGCGGCCGTCGCCGCCGTGGCCGACCCGGTTCTGACCTCTGCCGCGATCACGACGCCGGCGGACGTCGCCGACTCGATCCTCGGAGTCACGTCGCGCCGCGACGTCCTGTGGCCGGACGCGGGTGCTCTCGACGATGCGGGGGCGGCCATGGTCGCGGCGTCGGGCCGGACGGTCGCACTGCTCGCACAGGACGCCGTGCAGACCGTCAGTACGCCCGACACGGTGACCCTCGCGACCGATGTGGGCACCCCTCCGCTGCGTGCCGCGCTCTACGACACCGAGGTCTCCACCGCGCTGTCCGCGGTGGGCGAGCACCCGACGACCCCGTCCGTGACACCGCGTGAGCAGGTGTACGACGTCGCCGAGGACTCGCGCACGGCCCGATTGCAGGACGCGCTCGGCGCGTTGCACTTCGACGCGCTGAACGCCGGCGCCCCGGACACGGTCGCTGCCACGGACGGCCCACGATCACTCACCGTCGCGCCGCCACAGACCTGGACTCCCGACCGCGACGAGGCCTCCGCGGTGCTCGGCACCATCGCGGGCCTGTTCCGTAGCGGACTCGCGACGCCGCGCTCCCTGTCCGACCTGCTGGCGGTCCCGCCTCCGCTGGAGGCGGCCGAGTCGGACTACCCGGACGCGGCCGTGGAGGACGGCGCACCGGCCGATGTCCGCGATGTCGTGGCTGCCCAGAACGCCCGCATCGGTGCGCTGGCGGCCGCGCTGATCGACGATTCGCGTGCCGCGATCTCGCCCGCGCTGTACGTCGCTCCGCTGCGGGAGGATCTCCTGCGGGCGATGACCACGTCGGATCGTCGGGGCGGGCAGCGCGGGGAGTCGGAACAGGCCGCGCGCCGCCGTGCCGCCGACGTTGCCGCCGGCCTGGACCGGCTGTACGGATCCGTGACGATCCTCGCGCCCGGCGGTGTCTTCACCCTCGCCTCGGAGGCCAGCCCGCTGCTGTTGGTCGCGCGGAACGATCTGCCCATCGGCATCACCGTCGACCTGGCGGTCGACGCGCCCGACGCGATGCAGATCGAGAACATCGGCCCGCAGCAGCTGCCCCCACGGGGAAGTCGTTCTCTGCAGATCCCCGCTCGAGTGAGCGATTCGCGCAAGATGGTGGTGGAGTTCTCCCTGAGCACCACCGACGGGACGCGACTCGGGCAGGCTGCGACCGTCAATGTGCGGTCCAATGCGTACGGTCGTGCTTTGGCGATCATCACAGCAGGCGCCGGTGCGCTCCTGCTGCTGCTCGCGGGCCGACGGTTGTGGCACCGGTTCCGGGGCCAACCGGATCCCGCCGACGAACAGTAAGGATTCTCGATGACGGGGAGCATTCCTCACGGGCGACGGGACGCCGTACCGCGGGCGCCTCGCGCGCCCTGGGAGCGCAGCTCCGATGGGGCGCAGCAGCGCAGCTCCGACGCGGCTCAGGATCCGATGATGGTGCCCACGAGCGTCGCGCCCCCGGTCCGTCCTGCCGCCCCGACCCGCATCCCCCCGGCCGCGGCGTCACCGCGGCCGGCGTCCGGCTCCAGCTCCTCCCGCCTGCTCTCCGCGACGGGTGCGATCGCGTTCGCGACGTTGATCAGCCGCATCACCGGATTCGCGAAGCAACTGCTGCTGGTCACGGTGCTGGGCGTCACCGTGGCGAACTCGTACACCGTCGCCAGCCTGATCCCCAACATGATCGCGGAACTCGTCCTGGGTGCGGTGTTGACGGCCATCGTCGTGCCCGTCCTGGTGCGGGCGGAGACCGAGGACGCCGACGGCGGCCGCGCGTTCGTGCGTCGGCTTTTCACGGCGGCGCTGACCATGCTGATCCTCGCGACCGTGCTGGCGACGGCCGCGGCGCCGCTGCTCACCCGCTACGTCTTCCTGTCGGAGGACGGCAAGGCCAATACGGGTCTCACCACCGCACTCCTTCTCCTGCTGTTGCCCGCGATCCTGTTCTACGGCCTCTCCGCACTGTTCACGGCGATCCTGAACACTCGGCAGAACTTCAAGCCCGGTGCCTGGGCACCCGTGCTCAACAACCTGGTGGTGCTCGCCGTCCTGGCGATCTACCTCGTCGTACCGGGCGAGATCTCTCTCGATCCGGTGCGCATCAGCGACCCGAAGCTGCTGGTGCTGGGCGTCGGCATCACGCTCGGCGTCGTGGTCCAGGCCCTGAGTCTGGTGCCCGCGCTGCGGCGAAACAAGATCGATCTGCGCCCGCTGTGGGGGCTCGACGACAGGCTGCGTCAGTTCGGCGGCATGGCCGTCGCGATCGTGCTCTACGTCGTCATCAGTCAGGCCGGCATGGTGTTCGCGACGCGCATCTCCTCGCACGTCGACCCCGCCGGCCCGCTCATCTACAACCAGGCCTGGATCCTGCTGCAGCTGCCGTACGGCGTGCTCGGCGTGACGGTGCTGACGGCGATCATGCCCCGGCTCAGCCGCAACGCCGCCGCCAAGGACACCCCGGCCGTCGTCGACGACCTGTCGGTGGCCACCCGGATGACCATGCTCGCGCTCATCCCGGTCATCGGCTTCCTCACCGTGGCCGGCCCGCAGGTCGGCGAGGCTCTGTACGGCTACGGCAACTTCGGCGCAGCCGACGCCGAGCGACTCGGTGAAGCCGTCAGCTGGTCGGCCTTCACCCTTGTTCCCTACTCGCTCGTCCTGATCCACCTACGGGTCTTCTACGCCCGCGAGCAGGCGTGGACGCCCACGTGGATCGTTCTCGGCATCACCGGTGTCAAGATCGCGCTGTCCGCCCTGACGCCGTTCCTGGCGACGTCGGATCGATCCGTGGTCCTGTTGCTCGGCGCGGCCAACGGTCTCGGCTACATCACCGGGGCGATCATCGGATGGATGCTGCTGCGTCGCAGCCTCGGCGAACTACGACTCGCGGGAGTCCGGCGCACGGTCGCGGCGACGCTGATCTCCACCGCGATCGGCATGCTCGCGGTGTTCGCGGCCGACACGGCCCTCGGGCTCGACCGTCTGACCGGACCGGGCGCGCTGCTCCGCGTCGCTTTCGACGGCGCAGTCATGCTGCTGATCACCGGTCTGTGCCTGTACCGGGCACGGATCCCGGAAATCGAATCCATCACCGTCGCGGTGGCGCGTCGCCTCGGCCGCGCCCCGGCCGTGACGTCCGGACCTGTGACGACAGCGCATATCGGGACCGATCCCATGTACGCGGAGACCGAGTTGATCCCCGCGATCGGCGGCCCCGACATGCCCCCGGTGGGTCGGCCGACCGAGGGGTTCGGTCGGGCCACCGGCGCGGGTCGGCTCCCGTACCCTGACAGGCGAGTGGACCCGCGAGCACACGGCGGTTCCCGCGCGCCGATGTACACCGGAGACGAGTCGGAGACGACGATCATCCCCGCGTACACCGGCGCGTTCACGACCAGTAGTGACGAAGGAGTGTCAGTGACCGACGACGAGGGTGCACGGGGGCGTACGCCGTCCGAGGCCGAGGACGCCGCTCAGCCCGGTGGCGTGTCCACCGACGACCGTCGCGTCGCCGACTCCGATGCCGCCACCGGGTCGTCCGAGGACACCGACCGGCAGCACGACGCGTCCACCACGGATCCGATCGAGTCGAGCCCCGACGTGTCCGGCCAGGGCGACGTCACCGAGACCGAGCGCACGGCCGACGAGACCGAGTCCGGACTCGTCGACACCGGCGTCATGCCGGTCGGATCGCCCACGCTGCCCCCGGCCGTCCCCGTCGCCGAGTCGCCCCGCACACCGTTGCGCGGACCGAAGCTCATCCCCGGCGCGTCGGTCGCCGGCGGGCGCTACCGCCTTCTCGCACCGCACGGCGGCGCACGCGGCCTCAAGTTCTGGCAGGCCCACGACGTCAAGCTCGACCGCGAGGTGGCCCTGACGTTCGTCGACGCCGACCAACGATCGACCGGCGACGCCCCCGAGCGCGCCGACGGCCCGCAGGCCGTGCTGTCCCGGACTCTGCGCCTGGGCCGGATCAACTCGCCCGGCCTCGCCCGCGTCCTCGACGTCGTCCGCGGCAGCTCGGGCGGCATCGTCGTCGCGGAGTGGACTCGCGGACGATCCCTGCGCGAGATGGCCGACACGGAACCGTCGCCCCTGGGCGCCGCCAACGCCATCAAGTCGCTGGCCGCTGCGGCCGAGGCCGCCCATCGCGGCGGCGGCGCACTGTCCATCGACCACCCGGACCGTGTGCGCATCAGCATCAAGGGTGACGCCGTTCTCGCGTTCCCGGCCACCTTCGGTGATGCCGATCCCGGCTCCGACGTACGCGGACTGGGCGCGATGCTCTACGCCCTGATCACCGCGCGGTGGCCCCTGGGCGACCCGTCGGGCCCCGCGACCGTCGGCGGGATGCGCATCGCCGATCGCACGGCGTCCGGTGCGGCCGTCGAGCCCCGCGAGATCCGCCCCGACGTACCGTTCGAGATCTCCGCCGTCGCCGTGCGTGCCCTCGAGCAGAACAGCGGCATCCGGACCGCCGCCACCGTGCAGCACATCCTCGGCCAGGCCGCGGTGGTCAACGAGAAGACCGAGATGATCCCCGCACTGCGGCTGGGTCAACGGCCGCCCGGATCGACCGGTCACGCACTCGCCGACCCCGACGACGAGCCGCCCGCGGACCGCTCCAACGTCATGGTCGCCGCGTTGGTGGGCCTCGGAGTCCTCACTGTCGTGGTGCTCGGCCTCGTCGGCTGGTGGCTCGCCAACCTGTTCGCCGGCGGCGGTTCCGACGAACCTCTCACCGAGCAGAACTTCGGGCTCACGACGTCCGCGTCGGCTCCGGCCGCGCCCGGAGAGGCGGCACCCGCGCCGACCACCGTGCCCGTCGCTCTGTCGTCCGTCGACGTCTTCTCGCCGCAGGGCACCCCGGACAACCCGGGCACCGTCGACAACGTGGCCGACAACGACGCGGGGACGGTGTGGGAGACGGACTCGTACTTCAACCCGTTCCCGTCCCTCAAGTCCGGCGTCGGCATCATGGCGACGCTCGACCAGGAGACCACTCCCGCCAGCGTCTACGTGAACTCGCCGTCGCCCGGCACGGTCGTCGAGATCCGGTCGGCCACCAGCGCGACACCCAGCCTGGACGAGACCCAGGTGATCGGGTCCGCGACGCTCGGCAACGGCCTCACCGACATCGCCGTCACACCCGACGGACCCGTCCGGTACGTGCTGTTCTGGATCACGGATCTCAGCACAGCCGGTGGCGGCAACCAGAGCACCATCGCGGACATCGGGGTCTCCGCAGCATCCTGATCGCCGCGTGTCGTGCGCTGTCACAACAGATTTCGTGACCAGCTCGGACGGTTCGTTTCTGGGCTAGCCTCCGCGGGTGCGACAAATCGGGGGAGTCGCGGGTGGTGAGGCCACGGACGGCGAGCTGCTCGCGGCGCACATCGCGGGGGACGCGACGGCTTTCGCCGTGCTCGTACGGCGCCACCAGGACCATCTCTGGCTCACGGCACGGAGGGCCAGCTACTCCGCGGAGGACGCGGCGGACTCCCTCCAGGAGGCGCTGCTGTCCGCGCACCGCACCGCCGCCTCGTTCCGTGCGGACGCCGCCGTCCGCAGTTGGCTGCACCGGATCGTCGTCAACGCGTGCCTCGACCGCATCCGCCGCAATCGCGTCCGACCCACCGTGCCGCTCGGGGAGGAGACCCGCGAGCCACGTGATCCCTTCGACCGCTACGCCGACGTCGATCTCTCCCTCGTCGTCGAGAAGGCACTGTTCTCACTCCCTCCCGACCAGCGCGCCGCGATCGTCGCCGTCGACATGGAGGGGTACTCCGTCGCCGATGCCGCCGCGGCGCTCGGGGTTCCCGTCGGCACGATCAAGAGCCGTTGCGCCCGGGGCCGTCAGAAGCTCGCCGTCGTCCTCGCCTCCGTCCGTGTGCAGAACTCGGACGAGTGAGGGGAACCGGGGACCCGCCGCGGGCGTCCAATCTGTCATGGCGACAGACGAGGCGGTGACGTGTCCGTGACCGACCGCGCTCCCCTCACTCCCGACCTCCTCGCCGACCTGCACGCGGGCCTGCTCCCGGAGGACGAGGCCGCCCGCATCCGCGAGCGCGTCGAGACCGATCCCGAGGCAGCGGCCCGTCTGGCCGATCTGGACGCCGTCGTCGACATGGTGCGCGCACGGGGCGCCGATCTCACCGCCGGTGTCACGATGCCGCCCGACGTCGCCGCGCGACTGCACGGCGCACTCACCGGAGTACCGCGGGACGAGTTGGCGGCACGACGCTCGGGCCGACGCACCCGGATCCCGATCATCGCGGCGGCCGCTGCGATCGTCGCGCTGGTGGGGGCCGGTGCCGGCCTGGCACTCGCGTCCATCGAGACGGTCGGGGGCGGTGATCAGGTGATCGCCTCCGCCCGGCCACTCGACGACCGCACGGTGTTGTCCGTCGTCGGGTCGGTCGATCGAGGCCGCTTCGTCGATGCCGCCGTGCTGGCCGGTTGCCTCGAGGCCAACGGCATCCCGGCGTCGGCCACGGTGGTCGGATCCGGCCCGGTCACCCTGGACGGCATCGACGCGACCCTTCTCGTCACGGCCGGGACCACGCCCGGTTCGCTCGTCGCGGTCGCTGTGGGCGACTCCTGCGGTCCGGACGATCCGGACACGGTCTCGCGCGCGGAGATCGGCTGACACGCCCGGTGCCGTCGCCTCGGGCCGCCTGCCTCGAGTGAGGGAACAACGTCTCCTGACCTAGTGTTGAGGGCATCAGAGGGCGAGCGCTGGAGCGCCGACCCTGGTTCCACACACGATCTCGGAAGGCGAAGATGACTACTTCGGACATCCACGACCTGATCATCGTCGGGTCCGGTCCCGCCGGCTACACCGCTGCGGTGTACGCCGCTCGCGCGGAGCTGAAGCCCCTGGTGTTCGAGGGCACCCAGTTCGGCGGCGCGCTGATGACCACGACCGAGGTGGAGAACTTCCCCGGCTTCCGTGACGGCATCATGGGTCCCGACCTCATGGAGCAGATGCGCGAGCAGGCCATGCGATTCGGCGCCGACATCCGCACCGAGGACGTCGAGGAGCTGTCACTGACCGGTGACGTCAAGACCGTGACCGTCGACGGCACGGGGTACCGTGCCCGCGCGATCATCCTGGCCATGGGTGCCGCCGCACGCTACCTCGGTGTTCCCGGAGAGCAGACGCTGCTCGGCCGCGGCGTCTCCGCGTGTGCGACATGCGACGGCTTCTTCTTCCGCGACCAGGACATCGCCGTCATCGGTGGTGGCGACTCCGCCATGGAGGAGGCCACGTTCCTCACCCGTTTCGCGCGCTCGGTCACCATCGTGCACCGCCGCGAGGAGTTCCGTGCGTCGCGCATCATGCTCGAGCGCGCCAAGGAGAACGAGAAGATCACGTTCGTCACCAACGCCGACGTCGTCGAGGTGCAGGGCGAATCGGGAGTCACCGGCCTGAAGATCCGTGACACGGGATCCGGTGAGGAGCGCGTCCTCGATGTCACCGGCGTGTTCGTCGCCATCGGCCACGACCCCCGCTCCGAGCTCGTCCGCGGACAGGTCGAGCTCGACGACGCGGGCTACGTGGTGGTTCAGGCGCCCACCACGTCCACCTCCATCGACGGTGTCTTCGCGGCCGGCGACCTGGTGGATCACGTCTACCAGCAGGCCATCACCGCGGCCGGTACCGGCTGCGCCGCGTCCATCGACGCCGAGCGCTGGCTCGCCGACCAGGGCGACATCACCGAGAACACGATCGAGAACGCCGACCGCGACGTCGACGTCGTGAGTGTCTGAGCACCGTCCATCCCGCTACGTCCGGCACACGAGAGGCACGAGAACATGACCGACAAGAACACCGTCACCATCAGTGACGACACCTTCGCCACCGAGGTCCTGCAGAGCGAGAAGCCCGTCCTGGTCGACTTCTGGGCGACGTGGTGCGGACCGTGCAAGATGGTCGCACCGGTGCTCGAGGAGATCGCCGGAGAGCACGCGGACAAGATCACCGTCGCCAAGCTCGACATCGACGCGAATCCGCAGGCAGCGCGTGACTTCAAGGTGATGTCCATCCCCACCATGATCCTGTTCCAGAACGGTGAGCCCGTGAAGACCATCGTCGGAGCCAAGGGTAAGGCCGCGCTGCTGCGCGACCTGGACGGCGTCCTCGCCTGACCTGACATTCCCGCACCACCACACGCCCGGCCTGTCCATGACACGCCGGGCGTGTGTGCGTTCTGCGGCCGGGACGATTGTGGGAGGAGCATGATCTTCTGAGACAATCGTCCATCAGGAACACCCACCGGGGACGTGTACCACCGGTCGCCGTTGCGACCGGTCACGAAGAAGGGTCGACGACAGTATGAAGCCACTCCGCCACGGCGATCGAGGTCCAGCCGTCGCGGAGGTCCGGGACATCCTCTCGGGTCTCGGCTTCCTGCCTCCCTCGGCCGCGGTGGACGGCGACACTGCCTGGGCGGAGCCGGACGTCCTGTTCGACGCCGCTCTCGACGAGGCCGTCCGCGCATTCCAACAGCAGCGCGGTCTCCTGGTCACCGGCGAGGTCGACACCGCCACGTACCGCTCGGTGAAGGAGGCATCCTTCCGACTCGGCGCCCGCACCCTGATCTACCAGCTCTCCGCTCCGCTGTACGGCGACGACGTCGCCACCCTGCAGCGTCGCCTGCAGGACCTGGGGTTCTACAACGGACGGGTCGACGGCTACTTCGGTGGCGAGACGCACGAGGGTCTGTCGTCCTTCCAGAGCGAGATCGGACTGTCGCCCGACGGCATCTGTGGACCCGCCACCCTGCGTGCCCTCGACCTGCTCGGCACCAGGGTCACCGGCGGATCGCCGCACGCGATCTCCGAGGAGGAGCTCGTCCGTCGGTCGGGACCGCAGCTGACGGGCAAGCGCATCGTGATCGACCCGGGACTGGGTGGCGTGAACTCCGGCATGGTCGTCCAGACCCCCGACGGTCCGCTGACCGAGGAGGCGATCCTGTGGGATCTCGCCGGACGGCTCGAGGGGCGCATGGCAGCGACCGGTATGGAGACGTACCTGTCGCGTGCCCGGTCCGCGGATCCCAGCACGGCTGAGCGTGCCGAGACCGCCAACGGTATCGGCGCCGACCTCATGATCTCGCTGCGCTGCAGCAGCTACCCGTCGCCGGTGGCGCACGGTGTGGCCAGCTTCCACTTCGGCAATTCACACGGCTCCGCGTCGCTCATCGGTCAGGTGCTCACCAGCTACATCCAGCGTGAGATCGTGGCACGGACCTCGTTGCAGGACTGCCGGAGTCACGGTCGCACGTGGGACCTGCTGCGTCTGACCAACATGCCGACCGTGCAGCTCGAGCTGGGTTACCTCACCAGCCACGAGGACGTCGAAGTACTCGCCGATCCGCGGATGCGCGACATCATCGCGGAGGCCGTGCTCGTCGCGGTGAAGCGCCTGTATCTCCTCGGCCAGGACGATCAGCCGACGGGAACGTTCACCTTCGCCGAGCTGCTCGCCTACGAGCTGTCTGTCGCCGAGGGCGCCTGACACTCCTCCGTCCGGCCGGCCGGACGTCGCTCAGCGAGCCCCGACGGGCACGCGAGCATCGGCTTCCACCACGGTGAGTGCTGCAGCCTCCAGCAACCGCTCGAGCGCAGCCTCCACGTCTTCCTTCCACCCGTGGTCCCGATCGAGCTCCAACCGGAGCCGCGGGAACCGGTGATGCGGAGCCACGACCTCGAAGCCGTACTTCTCGAGGAAGTCGGCGTCGATCATGCAGGTCGCCTCCCCGCACGGCGGGGTGTCGATGAGGGACCGGCGTTCGTCGACCTCGGAATCCTCGAGCCGGACTCCGAACGCCTCGAGAGCTCGCACACCACGGTTGACGAGATCGCGCACCACTGCGTGCAGGAGCGTGTCCCGAATTCCGTCACCGTCCTCCGCGGACAGCGGTGAGTAGAGCGACGTCAACAGGACTGCATCCGGACTGACCGGTGCGGTGGGGAAGTGCGCGACTCGGGGCACGGCGCCGGGAGGTGCGTACAGAGCGCACCCCACCGAGTCGGAGGATGCCGGTACATCGGCGCCCGCGACATCGGTGGCGACCTGTCCGCACGGACCCCACTCGAGCATGACCATCGACAGCCACGCTTCCTTCTCGAATTCGGTGTCGACGAGAGTTGCCGTGGAGGGGGCCGCGGGATCCATGGTCCAGAAGACGCACTGGCGGTCGTGTGCCGGCAGCGCATCGAATCCGCCGAGGGTGAGTGTGGAGACGACGATCGACACGCGTTGACTCAGCCTCCGTACCCCGACTCGCGGCGGCGACGAGCCTCCGCGACTGTGTGTGCCCCTTCAGGATAAGCGATAGGCCTCTCCCGAGGACACCACGTCGCCCGTCGGGCGAAAGTCGAAGCAGTGCATCGACTTTCGGTTTCGATGACGCAGTTACGTCACAGTGACGAAAAGAGCATGGGTGGCCGTACCCGCGATCGACGCGGTCACGACGACTTCTGGCGTTCCATCATCTCCACGATGCGCTGAAGGTCGTCCACCGAGCCGAACTCGACCACGATCTTGCCTTTACGCTTGCCGAGGCTCACGGTGACACGGGTGTCGAACGATTCGGAGAGCCGCTCCGCGACGTCCTGCAGACCCGGCATCTGGATCGGCTTGCGTTTCGGAGCCGGGGCCGGCGCAGCCGGGTCCTCCCGATTCGCGAGAGTCACCGCCTCTTCGGTGGCTCGAACCGACATGCCCTCGGCCACGATGCGTGCCGCCAACTCCTCCTGTGCCGCGGCGCCCGCCTCGAGCGACAACAGTGCTCGAGCGTGACCGGCGGAGAGAACGCCCGCCGCCACGCGCCTCTGTACGGGAATGGGGAGCCGTAGAAGCCTGATCATGTTCGTGATGACGGGGCGTGATCGACCCAGCCGCGCAGCGAGCTGATCGTGCGTCACGTCGAACTCCTCGAGGAGCTGCTGGTACGCAGCCGCCTCTTCGAGTGGGTTCAGCTGGACCCGATGAATGTTCTCGAGGAGCGCGTCGCGGAGGAGCGTGTCGTCGGCTGTCTCGCGCACGATCGCCGGAATCGCGTCGAGTCCGGCTTCCTGGCTCGCCCGCCATCGGCGCTCACCCATGACCAACTGGTAGCGATCGTCGCCGATCTGGCGGACCACGATCGGCTGCATGAGGCCGAACTCGCGGATCGAGTGCACCAGTTCGTCGAGCGCTTCCTGCTCGAACACCGAGCGCGGCTGCTTCGGATTCGGTTCGATCTTGCTGGGTGCGATCTCCCGATAGACCGCGCCGGCGGGCGAGAGGTCGTCCTCCACGATGGACGGTGGGGTGGGGGACGGAGCCGTCGCCGTGCGGGGTTCGCCACCGATGACGACGTCGGCGGCCGCCGATCCCAGGCCGGAACTCTGACCGGGGGATGTCGGTATGAGAGCCGCCAGACCGCGGCCGAGACCGCCCTTCTTGGTCGAACTCATGCCGTTCCCTCCGTTGCTGCGTTCATGTTCGCGCTCCGCGCTGCCATCTCACGCCCCGCGTCGAGATAGGACATGGCGCCACGTGAACCCGGGTCGTAGTCCAAGACGGTCATTCCGTAACCGGGAGCTTCGGAGACCTTCACGCTGCGAGGAATCACCGACTTGAGTACGGCATCACCGAAGTGCTTGCGCACCTCGTCGGCCACCTGGTCGGCGAGCTTGGTTCGGCCGTCGTACATCGTGAGGATCACGGTGGACACGTGCAGACGCGGATTGAGGTGCGCCTGGACCAACTCGATGTTGCGCAGCAGCTGACCGACGCCTTCCAGTGCGTAGTACTCGCACTGGATGGGGATGAGCACCTCCGTTGCCGCGACCATCGCGTTGACGGTCAGCAGTCCGAGCGACGGCGGACAGTCGATGAGGACGAAGTCGATCTGCAGATCGTCGAGCGCCGCGCTGGACAACGCGGTCTTGAGTCGACCTTCGCGAGCCACCATGGAGACCAGCTCGATCTCGGCGCCTGCCAGATCGATCGTCGCCGGGATGCACATCAGGCGATCGTTCTTCGGGCTGCGTTGAATGGCCTCCACGGCGGTGATCTCACCGAGGAGCAGCTCGTAGCTGGACGGGGTGCCCGACGTGTGGACGGCGCCGAGAGCCGTGGACGCATTGCCCTGGGGATCCAGATCGACGACCAGAACAGACAGTCCTTGCACAGCGAGTGCCGCGGCGATGTTCACCGCCGTCGTCGTCTTGCCGACGCCGCCCTTCTGGTTGGCGATCGTCAGCACTCTCCGGACCGGGGGTCGCGGCAGAGCGACGCCGCTCTTGTGCAGAACCTGGCTCGCGCGCTGCGCCGCCGCACCGATGGGGGTGTCGTCCGACGTGATGGGGGAGTAGCCGTAGGACTCCGATGCCGACCGTGTTTCACGTGAAACGTCGACGGCGGGTGTTTCACGTGAAACAGCGGCTTCGGATTCACCCGACATGACTTGCTCCTTCGACAACGATCGATCCACGCAGACGTCAGCGTGAGCCGGCGGAGAACTTGGGGACGCGGTTACCACGCACAGCGCGCTCCGCGCGTACAACGATAGTCGGTGTGAGAACGACGCCCTCACCACACTGCAACACCTGGAAGTTCTTCGCGCCTATCCGCGTGAGCGTCCCGGAGTCGCGATCGATCTCCTCCTGCGCCGTGCTGCCCTTCAAGGCGAGCATCACGCCGCCCTCGTGCACGAGGGGCAGGGACCAGCGCGCCAACTTCTCCAACGGGGCAACCGCACGCGACGTGACGATGTCACAACCGCCGGCTTCTTTGATGACGCCCGGCTGCTCGGCTCGTCCGCGCACCACCGTCACGTCGAGACCGAGTTGCTCCACGATCTCTGCGAGATACACCGTGCGCCGTAGGAGCGGCTCGACGAGGAACACGGACAGATCCGGTCGAGCGATCGCGAGAGGGATCCCTGGCAGCCCGGCACCACTGCCGACGTCGACCACGCTGGCGCCCTCGGGGATGAGCTCTCCGATCACGGCGCAATTCAGGAGATGACGCTCCCACAGCCGAGGGACCTCGCGCGGACCGATCAATCCTCTGACGACACCGTCACCCTTCAGGGAGTCGTAGTACGCCCGAGCCGTGTCGGCACGGTCACCGAACACTCGAACGATGGCATCGTCGACCCACGCTGGAGTCGCGGACTCTTCCTCATGTTCCACGTGAAACATCCTCTCGCGTCGTCCTGAGTGGTCGTGAACCACACTCGTGTAATTCTGCTGACGCCGGGCGCCACGCGCTGGAGGCAGTCTAGTGACGACCGCAGACATTCCTCACCCGCCGAGACGTCGTCCGACCCCGGGCACGAGAAAGGGGCGCGGTCCGTGGACCGCGCCCCTTGTCGACTCCGTCGTCAGATCACTCCTTGACGACGACCACGTGTCGATTCGGCTCGACGCCGTCACTCTCACTCGTCACACCGGCGATCGTCGCCACAGCGTCGTGCACGATCTTGCGCTCGAACGGGGTCATCGGCTCCAGAGGTTCGCTGTCACCGGACGCCGCGACGCGCTCGGCGGCCTCGGTTCCCAGTCGCGTCAACTCCTCGCGGCGGCCCGCACGCCATCCGGCCACATCGAGCATCAGCTTGCTGCGGTCGCCCGTCGACTGCTGCACAGCGAGACGCGTCAGTTCCTGCAGTGCGTCGAGTACCTCACCCTTGCGACCGACGAGCTTGTTGAGATCCTTGCCGCCGTCGATGCTGACGACTGCACGGTCACCCTCCACGTCGAGGTCGATGTCGCCGTCGAAGTCGAGGACGTCGAGCAACTGCTCCAGGTAGTCGCCCGCGATCTCGCCCTCTTCGACGAGGTAGTCCTCGGCGTCACCCTCGGGCTCGTCCGCCTCTGTGTCTGATTCCGGGGTCACGGGAGCAGCGGCCACCACGGTGTCGTCTGCCGAGGCCTCGACCTCGGGTGTGCTCTGCTCGTCCGTCTTCGAATCGATGGTCACGTTGTCGTCCATTTCCGTTCGCACTCGTATCACTTCACGTGGTTCTGGTCCGCGGGCGGACCGGCAGGGTCACGACGGCCGGATCAGCGGCGCTTCTGCTGCTTGGGTCGCACCTTGCCGGGAGGAGTCTTCTTCTTCCGAGGAGTGGTGGCGCCGTTGGTGGCCGCGGTGCCCGGTGTCGGGTTCGACTCCGATGATGCCGTGTCACTGCCGGTGTCCGTGGTCGATTCTGCCGCGACGGCGCGGGTGGGCTTGGCTCCCGGTGCCGGCTTCTTCTTCAGAGCGTCAGGGCGCGCACCGGGCTTCGGAGCGTTCTCGTTCCGGCGCTCCAGGGCGGCTTCCTTCTTCGCCGCCTCTTCCTTGTCGATGCGACCGAAGACGAGGTGCTGCTGCGCGTAGGTCCACACGTTGTTGCTCACCCAGTACAGGAGGATGGCCACGGGGAGGAACGGGCCACCGACGAGCACGCCGAGCGGGAACACGTACAGAGCGAGCTTGTTCATGATCGCGGACTGCGGGTTGGCCGCAGCTGCCTCGCTCTGACGCGCCACCGACGCGCGCGAGTTCAGGTGGGTCGCGATGCTGGCGATGATCATCAGCGGGATCGAGACGGCGAGGATCGGACCGATCGACGGGATGCCGCCGAACGGCTCGAACGCGCGCAGCTGCGACTCGGGTGACGTGATGGCCGCCGAGATGGGCGCACCGAACAGACGTGCCGACAGGAAGGACTGGACGTCCTCGACGCTGAAGAAGTAGTTCGGAGTCTCGGCGTTGACCTCCGGGCTCAGACCCAGCTGCCCGATTCCGGTGCCGGTGCGGTTGAACGACCGGAGCACGTGGAACAGGCCGATGAACACCGGCGCCTGTGCGAGCACGGGGAGGCAACCCATGATCGGGTTGAAGCCGTGCTCCTTCTGGAGCTTCTGCATCTCCACGGCCAGCTTCTGACGGTCCTTGCCGTACTTCTTCTGCAGAGCCTTGATCTGCGGCTGAAGTTCCTGCATCTGGCGCGTCGTCCGCACCTGCTTGACGAAGGGCTTGTAGAGGATCAGACGCAGTGTGAACACGAGGAACACCACGGACAGCGCCCAGGCGAAACCGCTGTCCGCGCCGAGCACGGCGCCGAACACTTTGTGCCAGACCCAGAGAATTCCGGATACCGGGTAGTAGATGAAGTCGAGCACGGCTCTATGTACTCCTCTGTTGGTTCACCCTCACGGGGTCACGAGACTGCGGGCAAGCGTGGTCGGTGTCGGTGGGCACCGCGTCGGCACCACCCCGGAGACGACGCGGGGGTGGAACGGGATCCCACCCACCAGGGTGCCAGGGCGCGCACTTCAGGAGGCGGACGACCGCCAGAACGGCACCGACGACGAACCCACGGGTGCGGAGCGCCTCCACGGCGTACTCACTGCACGTCGGCGTGAATCGACACGTCGGAAGGCGAAGAGGGGAGATGTAGGACCGGTACCCCTCGATGAGGAGGATGACCGATCGGGCCGGGAGAGACATCAGCCGACGCAGGAGGCTCCGGTCGGACGCAGGCTCGACCGGGACCGGATTCGCGGACTCCGTCATCACGTCTCGGACCGGCCGAGGGCGCGGGGGCGCTCGGCGGGAACCGGGTGAGAGGAGTTCATCGCGCGCATCGCTCCGAGTCGTCGCAGACCCGACGCCAGCTGGCGTTCGAGTTCGGAGGACGCCGCGGTCGCTGCGCCGGGCAGTGCCCGCACGACCACGTCGACATCCGACTCGACGAGAGGAAGCATCGAGCTGCAGATATGACGAAGCCGGCGTGCGACTCTGTGTCGAGTCACCGCCGGCCCCACTGCTTTACTGACCACGAGCCCGAAACGCGGGTGTCCGGAAGAGACGAGAGCGTTCTCGTCCCCCCGGAACCTCAGGTGCACGACGATGTCGTGGCGTCCTGTACGGCGGCCGCGGCGCACCGTCGCCTGGAAATCCGACGACTGGTGCAGCCTATGCTGCTCAGGTAACACCCGAGCGTTCCGGTTACCGGGAAATCAGGCGGTCAGCGACGCGCGGCCCTTGCCGCGACGAGCCGACACGATCGCGCGACCGGCACGCGTGCGCATGCGCAGACGGAAACCGTGCACGCGTGCACGACGACGGTTGTTCGGCTGGAACGTCCGCTTGCCCTTGGCCACGGTGGTACTCCTCGAGATATCGGCAGTCCCGAGGACTGCCGGTGGTGTGCTGATGGTCGCGAGTTCGGCGAACTCGAGTTCGGTGGCCACTCGCGCAGGAGAACGGCAGGACCGATCCACGCATGTCGCGGGTGACCGTTCGAGGGTACTGACGGCGTCGAACGAGGTCAAACCGCGCTACCCCGGGGACGGTGCTCCTGTCACGATGACACGCCTCGAGCACGACGACGACCTCGCGGCGGCAAGAGAGGACCGTTCGTCTTGTTGTGCGCCGACGAGCCTGCTAACTTCGCTGTGCGGGTGACGACGTCTCGCCCCGTCGGTGGGGATCTCTCACCAAGGCTCTGCATCGCCGCAGGTCAGAACGCCATTGCTCCGGCACGTCTCCGTGCGAGATGCCGTCGAGCTACACCGGTGTCGTTTGTCCACAGCTGTGGATAATTATGTGGAAACACAGGTCGGGTGGCATATTCGTGTCGTCGGCGGGGCCCTCGAGGCACCGCAGCATCATCGACGGCCGCGGTCACGCCACGGCCCTGGGGAGGCACCGTGGAGGACGATCCGGACGTCTTGGCCGCTGTATGGCCGAGCGTCGTCGCCGAGCTCACCGCGGAGTCGAATTCCGGGTCCTCCCTGTCTCGCGCCCAGAAGGCGTGGCTCGCTCTCGTCCGCCCCATCACTCTGGCGCAAGGTTTCGCTCTGCTCTCGGTTCCGTCGCCGATCGCGCAGGAGGCGGTCGAGCGCGGTCTGCGTGAACCCATCCTCGCGGCCCTCGGTCGCCACCTCGACCGCCCGGTCGAGGGGCTCGGTGTCCGGCTGGCGCCCGGAGCCGACGCCGACCTCTCGGACGTTCCCACACCCGTCGACACCGAACGTCGCCCCGATACCGCACACAGTGCACCCGTGTATCGCCGGCGCCTGCTCACCGAGTCCACCGCGGGCGAGCCGTCCGACTCCGAGAGCAGTGACTACGGCGATCACGAGGAGGTCGACGACGACCGGGACGCTCTGACCAGCGTCCAGAACTCGTGGCCCACCTCGTACACGGTGCCGCCGCGCTCGACGTCCACTCCGACGGGCAGCACCAGCCTCAACGCGAAGTACACGTTCGACACCTTCGTCATCGGCGCCTCCAACCGGTTCGCCCACGCGGCCGCCGTCGCCATCGCGGAGGCTCCGGCGCGGGCGTACAACCCGCTGTTCGTCTGGGGTGCGTCCGGACTGGGGAAGACGCACCTGCTGCACGCCGCCGGCCACTACGCCCAACGTCTGTTTCCCGGCATGCGTGTGAAGTACGTGTCCACCGAGGAGTTCACCAACGACTTCATCAACAGCCTTCGAGACGACCGCAAGGTCGCGTTCAAGCGCCGCTACCGCGAGACGGACGTCCTGCTGGTCGACGACATCCAGTTCATCGAGGGCAAGGAAGGTATCCAGGAGGAGTTCTTCCACACCTTCAACACGCTGCACAACGCGAACAAGCAGATCGTGGTCTCCTCCGATCGGCCGCCCAAGCAGCTCGCGACCCTCGAGGAACGACTGCGCACCCGCTTCGAGTGGGGCCTCATCACCGACGTGCAACCGCCCGAGCTCGAGACGCGTATCGCGATCCTGAGCAAGAAGGCGCAGATGGACCGCCTCGACGTGCCCCACGAGGTGCTCGAACTCATCGCGAGCCGGATCGAGCGGAACATCCGTGAGCTCGAGGGCGCGCTCATCCGAGTCACGGCCTTCGCGTCGCTCAACGGGCACAACCTGGACACCGCGCTCGCCGAGGCCGTTCTCCGAGATCTGATGCCGGACTCGACGGGACTGGAGATCACGGCGGCGACGATCATGGCCGTCACCGCGGAGTACTTCGACACCTCGATCGAGGAACTGTGCGGCCCCGGCAAGGCCCGCGCGCTGGCGCAGGCGCGACAGATCGCGATGTATCTGTGCCGCGAGCTGACCGATCTGTCGCTGCCCAAGATCGGTCAGACGTTCGGCCGTGACCACACCACCGTCATGTACGCCGACAAGAAGATCCGCAAGGAGATGGCCGAGCGGCACCGTACGTACAACCAGGTGCAGGAGCTCACCGCTCGCGTGAAGCAGCGCTCCAAGCGCTGACCCCTCCGAGTGTCCACGGCCGTTCGACTCGCCCCCGCGGCGATGCGGGCGGCCGTTCTCGTCGGTACGGAGCCCCGAACGGAGACGAGTTCGGCCGGGATCCGGGCCGATTCTGCTCGATACACACCTGTGGACAACTGTGTGAATAACGTGGATACCCCGGGGATGAAATCTGTAGTTTGCACCGAGTCCACCGTCCGTCCACATGTGACCCGCACCGAGCCCGTCGTGATGCCCGGGTTCATCCTCGAGCCGCCACGCCGTGCCACCAGCACCGGACAGGGTCGGTCCACAGATTCCACAGGACCTATGACTACTGCTTGTATTTCTTCCTAGGAACATCTCTTTGAAAACAGGGTGGGGACGGATCCATTCACAACCGCCTCCGAGGCCTCGGATCGAGACGAACCCCGACTTTTCAGCACGCGCTCGAGGGCATACGGTGTGGTTTGCCCACCGACTCGTGTGGAGCAGGTCAGCGAGAGGATCAACCGGGCGATGGAGCTTGGCAGTGTGAAGTTTCGAGTTGCTCGAGAAGATTTCTCCGATTCGGTGGCCTGGGTGGCGCGATCGCTCCCGTCCCGTCCCGCGGTTCCCGTCCTCGGCGGTGTGCTGCTGTCGGTCGACGACTCCGGACTGACGGTCTCCGGCTTCGACTACGAGGTGTCGGCCCAGGTACGCGTTCCCGTGGAGGTCGCCGGCGGAGGCCAGGTGCTCGTGTCGGGCAAGCTGCTCGCCGACATCACGCGCTCGCTGCCGAACAAGCCGGTCGACGTCTCGGTCGACGGGACCAAGGTGCTCATCACGTGCGGCAGTGCCAAGTTCTCTCTTCCCACGATGCCGGTGGAGGACTACCCGCAACTCCCCGAACTGCCGTCGCAGACGGGCACCGTCCCGGTCGACGTGTTCGCCGAGGCCATCAGCCAGGTGGCCATCGCCGCGGGCCGTGACGACACGCTCCCGATGCTCACCGGTATCCGCATGGAGATCGACGGCGACTCCGTGGTGCTCGCCGCTACCGACCGGTTCCGTCTCGCCGTGCGCGAACTCGACTGGACTCCGGCCGCACCCGGCACGGCCGCCGCGGTCCTCATCCCCGCCAAGACCCTGTCCGAGTCCGCGAAAAGCATTGGTGGCGGCGCGGAATCGGGCGTCGAGCTCGCTCTGGGCTCCGCATCGCACATCGGCAACGACGGCCTCCTGGGCATCGTCAGCGACGGCCGCCGCACCACCACCCGTCTGCTCGACGCAGAGTTCCCGAAGTTCCGACAGTTGCTGCCGTCCGGGCACACCGCGGTCGCCAGCGTGCCCATCGCTCCCCTCCTCGAGGCCATCAAGCGTGTCGCTCTGCTCGCCGAGCGTGGGGCGCAGGTCCGCCTCGAGTTCTCGGCCGACACGGTCACTCTGTCCGCCGGCGGCGACGATGCAGGTCGGGCCGAGGAGTCGATCGAGGCGAACTTCCAGGGCGAGCCCCTGGTGATCGCGTTCAATCCCGGGTATCTCATCGACGGTCTCAACTCGCTGCGCTCCGAGCGGGTGTCCTTCGGGTTCACCACACCGAGCCGGCCCGCAGTGCTGCGCCCGGCGGGTGAGGACGAGCTCGAGCCGGACGAGACCGGAACGTTCAGCGCACCGAAGAGTGCGTACACGTACCTGCTCATGCCGGTACGCCTTCCGGGCTGAGTCGCTCGCGAGGCACCGGCGCAGGTCCATCGAAAGGAAGCCACGCATGAACATCGGGTTGGTCGGTCTCGGCAAGATGGGCTTCAACATGCGTGAGCGCCTGCGGCGCCACGACATCGAGGTCACCGGTTACGATCCGCGGCCGGAGGTCACCGACGTCGAGTCGCTCGAGGCCCTCGCCGCCGCGCTCCCCGCTCCCCGCATCGTCTGGGTGATGGTGCCGTCCGGCCCCGTCACACGCGACACCGTCACCACTCTGGCCGGCGTGCTGTCCGAGGGCGACCTCGTGATCGACGGCGGCAACTCGCGCTTCACCGATGACGCGGTGCACGCGGAACTGTTGTCCGCGAAGGGCATCGGCTATGTCGACGCCGGCGTCTCGGGCGGCGTCTGGGGCCTGGAGAACGGGTACGGCCTCATGGTCGGCGGTGCTGCTGCGGACGTCGAGCGCGCCATGCCCGTGTTCGATGCGTTGCGTCCCGAGGGCGAGCGGGCGGACGGCTTCGTCCACGCCGGCCCGGTGGGCGCGGGTCACTACGCGAAGATGGTGCACAACGGTATCGAGTACGGCCTCATGCACGCCTACGCCGAGGGGTACGAGCTCCTCGCCGCGGAGGATCTCATCGAGGACGTCACCGGTGTGGTGCGTGCGTGGACCAAGGGCACCGTCGTACGGTCGTGGTTGCTCGATCTCCTGGTGAAGGCTCTGCAGGAAGATCCGGGATTCACCGACATCTCCGGCTACACACAGGATTCCGGTGAAGGACGCTGGACCGTCGAGGAGGCGATCCGACACTCGGTGCCGGCTCCCGTCATCTCCGCGGCACTGTTCGCGAGATTCGCGTCGCGACAGGTGGATTCGCCCGCCATGAAGGCGGTGTCCGCGCTGCGCAACCAGTTCGGTGGACACGCGGTGCAGCGTGCCCCCAACACGGAGAGCACCGGCGCGTAAGTGTTCGTCCGCTCGGCGACCCTGGTCGATTTTCGTTCCTGGCAACAACTCTCGGTGGATCTCGCGCCGGGGGTGACGGTGTTCGTCGGTCCCAACGGCCACGGGAAGACCAACATTCTCGAGGCACTGGGGTACGTCGCGACGCTGTCGTCGCACCGGGTGTCGGCCGATGCTCCGCTCATCCGGACGGGTGCGGAACGCGCTCTCGTGCGGGCGTCCGTCGTCAACCTCGGTCGCGAGCTCACCGTCGACGTGGAGATCAACGACGGGCGGGCGAATCGCGCTCGCATCAACACTTCTCCGGTGCGGCGGACACGGGAGGTGCTGGGCATCCTGAACACGGTGCTGTTCGCACCCGAGGATCTGGCGATGGTGCGCGGCGATCCGAGCGAGCGGCGCCGCTACCTCGATGAGCTGATCGTCGCGCGGTCTCCTCGAATGGCCGCTGTCCGTGCGGATTACGACCGCGTTCTCCGGCAGAGGTCCGCGCTACTCAAGAGCGCGAGCGGGGTTCTGCGACGCGGATCGTCGTCGAGCGACGGCGCGAACGCGTTGGCCACGCTCGACGTGTGGGACGGGCAGCTCGCCGGCTTCGGTGCCGAGATCGTGGAGCACCGGCTGCGCGCGGTACGCGACGTCGGTCCCTTCGTCGTCGACGCCTACCGCCGGATCGCACCGTCGTCGCGGCCTGCGGCCATCGCGTACCGGAGCAGTCTCGCCGACGCCATGCCCCCCGAGATGCTCGCGCTGGATCGAACGGAGGAACCGGACGACGTCGAGGTGCTCGAAGCAGCCTTCCTGCAACAGCTCTCGGTGATGCGGACACGGGAGATCGAACGCGGTGTCACCCTCGTCGGCCCGCATCGTGACGATCTCGACCTCGTACTCGGAACCGATCCTGCCAAGGGGTTCGCGAGTCACGGCGAGTCGTGGTCCTTCGCACTGTCCCTGCGGCTCGGCGCTTTCGAGTTGCTGCGTTCCGAGGGTTCGGATCCCGTGCTCCTCCTCGACGACGTCTTCGCCGAACTCGATCGTGCGCGGCGGACCGCCCTGGCGGGGGTCGCGGTGACGGCGGAGCAGGTGTTGGTGACCGCGGCAGTGCCCGAGGACGTGCCGCCCGAGTTGCGAGCGCGCCGCATGGACGTGCGTGCCCACGAGACCGAGGGTGCACGCAGATCGGAACTGACCGAGGTGTCCGGGTCGGATTCTGTCGGAGGCACGTCCGATACTGATGTCGACACGAGCCACGTGGAGGAGGAGTCATGACGGACGAGACGCCGTCCGGCAGCGATCCGGCCGAGCCCCCGCTGCGCGGAGCGGACATCGCGCGGCGTGCGCTCGAGAACGCGCGTGCGGCGGCCAAGGCCAACGGCAAGGCCGTGGGGCAGGGTCGCGCGTCGACGCAACGCCGGCCGCGACGGTCGCGCACCTGGTCCGGCTCGAGGCCCGACGACCGTGATCCCCAGGCACTCGGGTCGCTCGCGAAGACGCTCGCAGCGTCGCGTGGCTGGTCGGCGAAGGTGGACGAGGGCACGGTGCTCGGCCGGTGGCCCCAGGTGGTGGGTGAGGACATCGCGGCGCACGCGGAGCCGGTGTCCGTCCGGGACGGCGTGCTGGCGGTGTCGGCGGAGTCCACGGCGTGGGCGACCCAGTTGCGGTTGATGCAGTCGCAGATCCTCGCGAAGATCGCCGCGTCCGTGGGCCACGGTGTGGTCACGTCGCTGCGTATCACCGGTCCCGCTGCGCCCAGTTGGAAGAAGGGCGACCGTCACGTGTCGGGT
Source organism: Rhodococcus sp. NBC_00297 (assembly GCF_036173065.1). Lineage (NCBI taxonomy): Bacteria > Bacillati > Actinomycetota > Actinomycetes > Mycobacteriales > Nocardiaceae > Rhodococcus > Rhodococcus sp. NBC_00297. The sequence continues at coordinate 2,331,164 of NZ_CP108041.1, read as the reverse complement.
CGCGGACCTCGTGACACCTACGGGTGAACCCGCGGGCCCATTGATCGATGTCACGAGGGTGCGTAGCGTTTCACGGGGAAACGACCGGACGTGGTGATCGGGGACAGCGTCACGGTGGATCCGATCCGAACTCGCGCTCTGCGGCGAATGATCGAATGATCAGCCACGAAAGGACCCGATGATGAACGACGATCCAGGACCCGTCGTCCTGCAGGCGCGCAACGTCTCGTTCGACTGGGAGTCCATGCGCATGCACTACATGGACGGTGACCCCCTGGCCACGCACCTCATGAACGTGATGCACCTGTTCCTCCCCGAGGGCGAGGAGTGGTTCGTGCGCGTGTTCAAGGAGGCGCTGCCGTTGATCCACGACGAGAAGCTGCGCGCCGACGTGATCGGCTTCATCGGCCAGGAGGCCATGCACGCGCAGGCGCACTCGGGCATCCACACGTTCCTGGCCGACCAGGGCCTGGACCCGGCGCCGTACGTGAAGCAGATGGAGTACGTCTTCCGGGTCGCTCTCGACAAGAGGTCGACGAACACCAAGAACAGCCTCGTCGAGCGCCTGGCCCTGATCGCCGCCATCGAGCACCTCACGTCGTTCCTCGGCATGTGGGTGCTGACGGAGAAAGGCCTGGACGAGGCGGACGTGGATCCCCGCATGCTGGACCTCGTGCGCTGGCACGGGGCCGAGGAGGTGGAGCACCGCGCCGTGGCCTACGACGTGTTGCAGTACTTCGACACGCGACGGTTCCGCCGCACGCGTACCTACCTTCTCGTCGCACCGACCGTCGTGGTCATGTGGGGCCGCGGTCTCCGCTTCCTCATGAAGAACGACCCGACGCTGACGGACGATCAGCGCAGCTACACGCTGAAGCAGATCAGGGCCGTCACGCAGCGCGGGTTGTTCCCCACCGCCAAGGCCGTCGGCAAGGCGTCCGTGCGGTACCTGCGGAAGGACTACCACCCGTCCAAGGAGGGATCCACCTCGTTGGCAGTCGCGTACCTCGCCACCTCCCCGGCGGCGAGGGCCGCCACGGTCTGATGGGCGATCGCACGTTCGCACGAGCCATGGCGGCCGTTCGCGAGTACCGCGCGTCCCGGACGATTCCCGAGGATCTGCTCGGCAAGGGCGGCATGGACGAGTCGCTGGCGCAGATCACGGACGGGCTGGACAAACTGTTCGCCATCCTGGATCACTCGAAGTACAAGGCGCGTGCGGCGCCGGTCCAGACGCGGACGCACACGATGGCGGTCTCCGAGCGTTTCACGCTGTGCCGGGACGAGAACGTGGTCGGGCTGACGCTTCGCCGAGTCGACGGCGGCGACGTCCCGCCGTGGCATCCGGGCAGCCACCTCGACCTCGTGCTCCCCTCGGGGCGTCGCCGGCAGTACTCGCTGTGCGGTGACCCGCTCGAGAAGGACGCGTACTCGATCGCGGTGCGACTGGTACCGGACGGCGGCGGCGGTTCGGCCGAGATGCACACCCTCGAGGTGGGAGACAGACTCTCGGTCACCGGTCCGCGCAACGCTTTTCCGTTCTACGCGTCCGGATCCGCGTTGTTCGTGGCCGGTGGTATCGGCATCACCGCGATCATCCCGATGGTGCGGCGGGCCCGTGCCCTCGGCATGGACTGGCATCTGGTCTACAGCGGACGCTCACGGCAGTCGATGCCGTTCCTCGACGAGGTGTCGACGTGGGACCAGGAGCGTGTGACCGTCCGGACCGACGACGTCGACGGGTTGCCCACCGCAGCGGATCTTCTCCGCCACGCGCCGGACGGCGGATCCGTCTACTGCTGCGGTCCGCCGCCGATGCTGGCTCTGGTGCGCGAGGGTGTCCCGGCGACGGGAGCGACGCGTCTGCACTACGAGCGGTTCTCGCCGCCGCCCGTCGTCGCCGGATCCCCGTTCAGTGTCGAACTCGCGTCGTCCGGGACGGTGCTCGACGTCGCGGCGGACCGGACGGCACTCGACGTGATCCGCGAGGTCGTCCCGGGTGTGCCGTACTCGTGCCGCCAGGGCTTCTGCGGAACGTGCAAGGTGAAGGTTCTGGCCGGCGCTCCCGAGCACCGGGACCGACGCCTCGCCGACGACGAGCGCGAGGATCACATGCTGATCTGTGTGTCGCGCTCCGCAGGCGAGCGGCTGACGCTCGATCTCTGACGCGCGGAGCCCCCGTACCCACGAAATGAGCCGCGGAACACGAGAAAAGTCCGTCTCCGACGCAATGAGGGGCCGTTTCGGGTGTCGACGTGAGCCGCGACCCACGCTTTACCGGTACGATGGACCGGTAAAGACCACCGAGCGCGAGGGGCATGCGTCCCCGAGCGCATTTTTTCGGGTCGAGGTCCTCTGCCGTCCTCACCGATCGAGGTGAGTGTCGGGGGAGCGTAGTCGAGAAGGAGAACAGCTGACCGTGGCTGACCCCAAGGCAGGCAAGAGCGACAAGCCGAAGGAATACGACGCGTCGTCGATCACCGTCCTCGAAGGACTCGAGGCGGTACGCAAGCGACCCGGTATGTACATCGGTTCCACCGGAGAGCGCGGCCTGCACCACCTGATCTGGGAGGTCGTCGACAACTCCGTCGACGAGGCGATGGCAGGTCATGCCACCACGGTGGAGGTCACCCTTCTCGCCGACGGCGGCGTGCGCGTCGTCGACGACGGTCGCGGTATTCCCGTCGGCATGCACTCCTCGGGCATCCCGACCATCGAGGTCGTCATGACCCAGCTGCACGCCGGCGGCAAGTTCGACTCCGACTCCTACGCGGTGTCGGGCGGCCTGCACGGCGTGGGTATCTCGGTGGTCAACGCCCTGTCGACGACCCTGCTCGCGCAGGTCGACAACGACGGCTTCCACTGGGAGCAGACCTACACGCGCTCCGTCCCCGGCGAGCTGATCAAGGGCGAGCCGACGAAGCGCACGGGTACGGCGATCTCGTTCTGGCCGGACGCGGACATCTTCGAGGAGACCGTCTTCAAGTTCGACACGGTCGCGCGTCGCCTGCAGGAGATGGCGTTCCTGAACAAGGGACTCACCATCGTCCTCACCGACGAGCGCGCCTCGGACATCGAGCGCATCGCCGACGAGGCCTCCGAGAGCGAGCTGGCGGAGACGCCCAAGGCGGACGCCGAGGAGCCGTCGGGAGCACCGGCCAAGATCAAGACCCGGACCTACCACTACCCCGGTGGTCTCGAGGACTACGTCCGCTACATCAACCGTGCGAAGACGCCGCAGCATCCGTCGGTCATCGGTTTCTCGGCCAAGGGCCCGGGCCACGAACTCGAGATCGCGATGCAGTGGAACTCGACGTACGCGGAGTCCGTGCACACGTTCGCCAACACGATCAACACGCACGAGGGCGGTACGCACGAGGAGGGGTTCCGCTCCGCGCTGACCAACGTCGTGAAGAAGTACGCCAACGAGAAGAAGCTCGTCAAGGAGAAGGACGGCATCCTCACCGGAGACGACATCCGCGAGGGTCTCGCCGCCATCATCTCCGTCAAGGTCGGTGAGCCGCAGTTCGAGGGCCAGACGAAGACCAAGCTCGGCAACACCGAGGTGAAGTCCTTCGTGCAGAAGGCCGCCGGCGAACACCTCACGCACTGGTTCGAGGCGAATCCCGCCGAGGCCAAGCTCATCATCTCCAAGGCCGTCGCCTCGATGCAGGCGCGCACAGCTGCTCGTCGTGCGCGAGATCTGGTGCGGCGCAAGAGCGCCACCGACATCGGTGGACTGCCGGGCAAGCTCGCGGACTGCCGTTCCAACGATCCGTCGAAGTGCGAGATCTACATCGTGGAGGGCGACTCGGCCGGCGGCTCCGCCAAGTCCGGTCGCGACTCGATGTATCAGGCCATTCTTCCGTTGCGCGGCAAGATCATCAACGTCGAGAAGGCCCGCATCGACCGTGTCCTCAAGAACACCGAGGTCCAGTCGATCATCACGGCGTTCGGCACCGGCATCCACGACGAGTTCGACATCGCGAAGCTGCGCTATCACAAGATCGTGCTGATGGCCGACGCCGACGTCGACGGCCAGCACATCTCGACTCTGTTGCTCACCTTGCTGTTCCGCTTCATGCGGCCTCTCGTGGAGCACGGCTACGTCTACCTGGCCATGCCGCCGCTGTACAAGCTCAAGTGGCAGCGAGGTGCGGATCCCGAGTTCGCCTACTCCGATCGGGAGCGCGACGGACTGATCGAGGCCGGCCTGGCGTCGGGCAAGAAGATCAACAAGGACGACGGCATCCAGCGCTACAAAGGCCTGGGCGAGATGAACGCGAAGGAACTGTGGGAGACCACGATGGATCCGAGCGTGCGCGTGCTGCGTCAAGTGACTCTGGACGACGCTGCCGCCGCCGACGAACTCTTCTCCATCCTCATGGGTGAGGACGTCGAGGCCCGCCGCAGCTTCATCACCCGTAATGCCAAGGACGTTCGTTTCCTCGACGTATAGGCGCTCCGCGCCCCGAGCGCCGCGCTAGGAGAATGCAATGACAGACACCACCCTGCCCCCCACCGGCGGCGACGGACCCACGTCCGACCGCATCGAGCTGGTCGACATCCAGCAGGAGATGCAGAACAGCTACATCGACTACGCGATGAGCGTCATCGTCGGTCGAGCACTCCCGGAGGTGCGCGACGGTCTCAAGCCCGTGCACCGCCGCGTGCTGTACGCCATGTTCGACAACGGATATCGACCCGATCGCGGATACGTGAAGTCGGCTCGACCGGTGGCCGAGACCATGGGCAACTACCACCCCCACGGCGACAGCTCGATCTACGACACCCTCGTGCGCATGGCGCAGCCGTGGTCCATGCGGTACCCGCTCGTCGACGGTCAGGGCAACTTCGGTTCCCGCGGCAACGACGGCCCGGCGGCCATGCGGTACACCGAGTGTCGGCTCACTCCTCTCGCGATGCAGATGCTCGCGGACATCGAGGAGGAGACCGTCGACTTCATCGCGAACTACGACGGCCGGACCCTCGAGCCGACCGTGCTGCCCGCCCGGTTCCCCAACCTGCTCGCCAACGGCAGTGGCGGCATCGCGGTCGGCATGGCGACCAACGTTCCGCCGCACAACCTTCGGGAACTCGCCGAGGGTGTGTACTGGATGTTGGACAACTACGAGGCCAGTGAAGAGGTCGCCCTCGAGGCGATGATCGAGCGGATCAAGGGACCGGACTTCCCCACTCACGGTCTCATCGTCGGATCGCAGGGCATCGAGGACGCGTACCGCACCGGTCGCGGATCGATCCGCATGCGCGGCGTGGTCGACATCGAGGAGGGGGAGCGCGGCGGCACGCAGATCGTCGTCACCGAGCTGCCGTTCCAGGTGAACCCGGACAACATGATCGCCTCGATCGCCGAGCAGCTGAAGGACGGCCGCATCGCCGGCATCTCCGACATCGAGGATCAGTCGTCCGACCGCGTCGGTATGCGCATCGTCATCAAGCTGCGTCGCGACGCGGTCGCGAAGGTGGTGCTGAACAACCTCTACAAGCACAGCCAGTTGCAGACGAGCTTCGGCGCCAACATGCTCTCGATCGTCGACGGCGTTCCGCGCACCCTGCGGATCGACCAGATGATCAAGCTGTACGTGACCCACCAGCTCGACGTGATCGTCCGTCGTACGCGGTACCGGTTGCGGAAGGCCGAGGAGCGGGCCCACATCCTGCGCGGACTGGTGAAGGCGCTCGACGCCCTCGACGAGGTCATCGCGTTGATCCGCCGGTCCGCCGACGCCGACGTCGCACGCCAGGGCCTGATGGACCTGCTCGACGTCGATCAGATCCAGGCGGACGCCATCCTCGCGATGCAGCTGCGTCGCCTCGCTGCCCTCGAACGGCAGCGCATCGTCGACGAGCTCGCCGCGATCGAGATCGAGATCGCGGACCTGCAGGACATCCTGGACCGTCCGGAGCGTCAGCGGGAGATCGTGCGCTCGGAGCTGAAGGAGATCGTCGACAAGTTCGGCGACGATCGTCGTACCCGGATCATCGCGGCCGACGGCGACGTCAGCGACGAGGACCTGATCGCGCGTGAGAACGTCGTGGTCACCATCACGGAGACGGGGTATGCCAAGCGCACGCGGACCGACCTCTACCGATCGCAGAAGCGCGGCGGCAAGGGTGTGCAGGGCGCGGGTCTCAAGCAGGACGACATCGTCAGCAAGTTCTTCGTCTGCTCGACGCACGACTGGATCCTGTTCTTCACCACGAAGGGCCGGGTCTACCGGGCCAAGGCGTACGAGCTCCCCGAGGCCAACCGCACGGCCCGCGGACAGCACGTCGCCAACCTGTTGGCGTTCCAGCCGGACGAGCGGATCGCGCAGATCATTCAGATCAAGACCTACGACGACGCGCCGTACCTGGTGCTCGCGACGAAGGCCGGTCTGGTGAAGAAGTCCAAGTTGGCCGACTTCGACTCCAACCGTTCCGGTGGCATCGTGGCCGTCAACCTGCGTGGCGACGACGAGTTGGTCGGAGCCGTGCTGTGCACCAATTCGGACGACCTGCTGCTCGTGTCCGCTCAGGGCCAGTCGATCCGCTTCTCGGCCACCGACGAGGTGCTGCGCCCGATGGGCCGCGCCACTTCGGGTGTCCAGGGAATGCGCTTCAACGGCGAGGACGCACTGCTCTCCCTGAACGTGGTGAAGGACGGCACGTACCTGCTGGTCGCCACGTCCGGTGGCTACGCGAAGCGCACCGCGATGGAGGACTACCCCCCGCAGGGCCGCGGTGGCAAGGGCGTGCTGACCATTCAGTACGACCCGCGTCGTGGCACCCTGGTGGGAGCGCTCATCGTCGAGGACGACGACGAGCTCTACGCCATCACCTCGAGCGGCGGTGTCATCCGCACCGCGGCTCGTCAGGTTCGCAAGGCAGGACGCCAGACCAAGGGCGTTCGGCTGATGAACCTCGGAGACGGCGACAACCTGCTGGCCATCGCACGCAACGCGGACGAGCCGGAGGACCTCGCGATCGCCGAGGCCGACGGATCCAAGGAGTCATGAGCGCAGTGAGTACTCCCGAACAGCCCGGGTCCACCGGAAACGGACGCCCCGCGCCGAGCACCACGTCCGACCGTCAGGCCCCACGGCCTGCCGGCGGACCCCCGGCACCTCGCCCGCCCGCGGCGTGGCCGCCTGCCCAGCAGGACGGCGCGCGCCAGGACGGGGTGCAGCAGGACTCCGCTCGGCAGGACCCTGCTCGGCAGGACCCCGGCCATCAGGGTCCCCGTCCGGCTCGGACACCGGACTCCCAGCAGGCTCCCGTGCGGGAGCAGCAGCCACCTCAGCGGCAGCCGCAGACGAACCTGCAGAGCCGTCCCGCTCCGGCGGGCCGCGCTCCCGAGCAAGCTCGTCCGGACCAGGGCCAGGCCCGGACGACCGTGCAGCCCGCTGCACGTCCGACGGACGGTCAGGACCGTCCCCGCCAGGGGCGTCCCGCCGAGGCGACGGCCAAGGCTGCGGTGATCGACGGGCCGACGCGCAACATCGCGCGGAACGACCTGCCCACCGACATGCCGGACCTCTCGACGGTCCGTCACCCGCAGCAGGAGGAGCAGCGCACCGAGCGCGCCACCCCGATGATGACGGCGCGATCGTCGGAGTCCGGTGAGCCGCTGCGCGCGACCGTCCAGGTGCGCAAGATCGATCCGTGGTCGATGTTGAAGCTGTCGCTCGTGATCTCCGTGTCGCTGTTCTTCGTCTGGATGGTGGCCGTCGGGCTGCTGTACATGGTGCTCGACGGCATGGGCGTGTGGGATCGACTGAACAATGCGTTCTCCGACATCGTCGCCACGTCCGGCGAGTCCGGGTTGGTGTCGGCCGGCCAGATCTTCGGCTACGCCGCCGTCATCGGTCTCATCAACGTGGTGCTGTTCACAGCACTGACGACCATCGGCACGTTCATCTACAACCTGTGCTCCGACCTCGTCGGTGGCCTGGAAGTGACGCTGGCGGACCGGGACTGACCCACCGCACACCGGCGTTTTGGTCTCGCGCCGTGTGTGCGGTAATCTCGTTCCTCGGTCAGCACAGCACGTTCCACCGTGCTCTGCGAGCCGAGTGCGGGCCTATAGCTCAGGCGGTTAGAGCGCTTCCCTGATAAGGAAGAGGTCGGAGGTTCAAGTCCTCCTAGGCCCACGAACGAGAGCGAGAAAGGATGTCCGTGAGGATTCTTCTCCCCGCCCTCGTGACGTCGGTCGTCGTTGCCGTCACTGTTCGCGCGATCCGCGTGGAGAGTACGCGGTGGCATCGTCTGCCGGATGTCGATCCGGGGCCTTAGCTCAGTTGGTAGAGCGCTGCCTTTGCAAGGCAGATGTCAGGAGTTCGAATCTCCTAGGCTCCACAGTCACGACCACACCCTGTTCCGCATGCCGGAGCAGGGTGTTCTCGTCTCTGGACATGTCACCATGCCCACCGGCGATGCTTCGTCCACCACTGCGCGCCTCATCGTCGATACTTGACGCGTGAACCCCGGACGAGGAACAGAAGCGAGCACCGCGATGGTGGTCTATCTCTGTCCCACCGCCGTTCTCTTCATCGCCGGTGCCGTCGCGTTCTCGGGCACGACCACCGGAACCGTGGTCATGGTCCTCGCGGCAGGTCTCCAACTCCTCGGTGCGGCCGTCCTGCACTTCGGCCCGCGTCCGACCTCGCCTCGCACGCTGGGCATCGTGACGGGCGGCGCCGTCGCGTCGCTGTGCGCGATGTTCCTCACGTCGGACGGACCGGTGGCGTACCTGCTGCTGAGTCAGGCGGCGATGTTCCTGGGCATGCAGCTCGCGGGGTACTGGAGTGAGCGCGGCGGCTGGGTGTGGGTGAGCGTGCTGACGGTGGGATCGGTCGTGGCGGCCGCGCTGTCGCCGTCGACCATTCCGATGGTGGGTTACGTCCTCACCGCGCTGGGCATCGTGGCCGCCGCCGAGTTCTTCGGCTCCCACTCGCGGCGCATGCGGCACTCGGCGTCGCGGGACGCCCTGACCGGACTCCTCAACCGTCAGGGCCTCGAGGACCGCGTCGAGAAACTGCTCCCAGTCTTCGCCTCTCGTGGTCTGCCGGTGAGCATGGCGGTTCTCGATCTCGACAACTTCAAGACCGTGAACGACATCTACGGGCACATCGCCGGCGACGTACTGCTCGAGCGGGTCTCGGCAGCGTGGCGCGGTCAGCTGCGCAAGGGCGACGTCCTCGGCCGTCTCGGCGGCGACGAGTTCGTGCTGTTCATGCCGGGAACCGGTGAGGGCGAGGCGGCGACCCTTCTGGAGCGGCTGCGGGCAGCGCACTCGGCCGAGTGGAGCGTCGGACTGGTCTGCATGCCCACCGTGCGCAAGTGGTCGGAAATCTACCGGGCCGCCGACGCCGAGCTCTACAAGGCCAAGCGCAGCCGAGGTGCCCAACAGATGTCCACGCCGGTGCCCAGGGCCGTCATCGAGGACACCGGAGTGCCTGCCGAGCGGCGCTGACGGCTCGTTCCCCGGGCTGTGGACGACGCAGCGAGGCCCGCCGGCTCCATCTGGTCCACTGTCCGCTCGAGGCGGCCGTCACGTGCCGTCCGGGAACGACGGGGGTCGGCGTGAGCGAGTCGGTGGTCTGGACAGCACCGGACATGTGGAGCATGCACACGAGGGTGGTGTCCGCGGGGACTCGCCTGCGCGTGCTGGTCGATCGCACGACCGCGATCGGGCGGCTGCCCGGGTGGGAGGGAGCGGCGGCCGACGCCGCTCGGTCGGGCGTCGTGGGTACGGCAGCGGAGCTGTCGACGCGAGCGGACGTGTTGGGTCGGATCGCGGACGTCCTCGCCCGCGCGGGTGACGACCGTGCAGCCCTGTCGCGATGGGATCCCGCGGATCGGACGGGCGCCCTCGCCGAACTGGATCGCACGGTCGCCGAGGACCTGACCAGGGCAGGCGGAGACGCGCCGCCGGAGTCGGCGCCCACGAGGGCCGTGGCGGTGCTCGACACCGCCAACCGGGCGCGGATGGCCGAGGACCGTGAGCGCCTCGTCGTCGCCGAACGGGACTTGTCCGCGCGACTCGACGACGCCGCGTTCGGGGGCGCGTTCTCGAACGTGGACGCGGGACTCGCCGAGACGCGGCAGCGCCTGGCGGCCATCGACGCGCTGATCGAGGTGCTCGCGCGACCCGAGCGCCGTCTGGTGCACTACGAGGCGGGTGCGCGCCGCACCCTGGCGGCGGTGTCCGTCGGCGACCTCGACGGTGCGGATCGGGTGGCGGTGGTGGTTCCGGGCGCCGGGACGACGGTGGCGGGGTCGATCGCGCGACACGACGGCGAGACGGCGGCACTCGTCACCGAGGCGGGTGCGCTGTCACCCGGCTCCGTCACCGCAGGTGTGTCGTGGCTCGGATACGAAGCGCCGCAATGGAACACGGAGCTCGTCGAGCCCGGGCGCAGCGTGGCCTCGACCGCACCGGCCGCGGCCGGCGCGCCGGCACTCGTCGGCGTTCTCGAGGCGCTCGGCGATCGTCGACACGGTGGTGATGTTCCGGAGGTGACGCTGGTGGCGCACTCCTACGGCACCGTCGTCGCGGCGCAGGCCATCGAGGCCGGTGGCCCCGTCGACGCCGTGGTGGTGATGGGCTCGCCCGGATGGAGCGACCGCGCCGCCGCCGCCGCGCCGGGCCCGGTGCACGTCGCCGAGGCGGCGTGGGACCCCGTCGCCGATCTGGGACGGTTCGGGCCCGATCCCAGCGAGCGACCCGACACCGAGGCGCTGGACACGGCGGGCACCGTGGGCCATGCCGACTACCTGGAACCGGGAAGCGTGTCGGCACGGGCCGTGGCCGAGGTGGTGGCCGGAGTGCCGAGCCCACCCGCCCCACGAACCATGGACCTGGCCGACGTGGCGCGGTTCGTGCTCGGGGTGCTCTGACCGGCGGAGCAGTGTCAGGGCGCCTGGTGACCGTTGGTCGTCGGCGTGCCCAGGCTCGGCGGCTCGGCGGCGGGAGGGGGCAGCTCGGTGCGGCGCGAGCGGGAGAACGCGACAGCGCCGGCGCCGAGGAGGACGAGCAGTCCGATCACGCCGGCGCGGCGGCCGGGCACGAACCGACCGCGTCGAACGGGCGCCGCCGCACGCACGGGTGCGGGACGAGCGGCACGCTGCTGGGCGCGTCGCGACCGGAGGACCGACACCCCCTTGCGAGTGACGACGAAACCTGTTGCTGCGGGGCCCTTCGCGAGCGTGAGGGCGGTGTCACGGGCGATGCCGAGCGCCTTCTTGGCGGTGGCACTGTCGGGTGTTGACGTCATCCGTTCACCCTTGCACATTCCCCGGGTGGCACCATGGTGTTGTGACCTCACCTCTACAGACTCAGACCGCGACCCTGCACACGAATCACGGCGACATCGTGATCGCCCTCTTCGGCAACCACGCGCCGAAGACGGTCGAGAACTTCGTCGGTCTCGCGCAGGGCACCAAGGACTACAGCACGAAGAACGCGTCGGGCTCCTCCGAGGGACCCTTCTACGACGGCGCGATCTTCCACCGCGTCATCGCGGGCTTCATGCTCCAGGGTGGTGACCCCACCGGCACCGGCACGGGTGGTCCCGGATACAAGTTCGGTGACGAGTTCCACCCCGAGCTGTCGTTCGACCGTCCGTACCTGCTCGCCATGGCGAACGCGGGCCCCGGCACCAACGGTTCGCAGTTCTTCATCACCGTCGGCCCGACGCCGCATCTCAACCGTCGCCACACCATCTTCGGCGAGGTCATCGATCCCGCGTCGCAGAAGGTCGTCGACGAGATCGGCTCGACCGCGACCGGCCGCGGCGATCGCCCCGTGAACGACGTCGTCATCGAATCCGTCACCATTGCCTGATTCGACCGACACGGTCCCCCGTCGCGAGATCGGTGTGACATGACAGGACCAGGATGGGGCGGCGCTCCGGTGCCGCCCCTCCCTGCCTGCGTGCGCCACCCCGATCGGCCCACCGGCCTGTCCTGCACCCGGTGCGACCGACCGGCCTGCCCGGAATGCCTGCGGCCCGCCGCGGTGGGTCAGCACTGTGTCGACTGCGTGGCACAGGCAGCAGGGTCGATCCCGCGTGCCCGCACGATGGCCGGCGGTGTCAGCAGGACCGTCTCCACCCCCGTCGTCACCTACGCGCTGATGGCACTGAACATCCTCGTGTTCGCCCTCACGGCCGCTCAGTCCGGCGGCCTGGCGAACCAGTCGAGCTCGCTGTTCCGCAGCTGGCAGCTCGTCCCGCTCCTGGTGGCCGACGGCGATGTCGTCCGCATCCTGGGCAGTGGTTTCCTGCACTCCGGCATCGTGCACCTCGCCGTGAACATGTTCGCCCTGTACGTCATCGGGCGCGATTGCGAACTGGTGCTCGGACGCTCGCGATACCTCGCCGTGTACGTCGTCGCGCTGCTGGGCGGCGCCGCGGCGGTGATGTGGCTGTCCAGCCCCCTGGTGGCGACGGTCGGAGCATCCGGCGCCGTGTTCGGCCTCCTCGGTGCACAGGCCGTGATCCTCGTCCGGCTGCGCCGCAGCCCCACCCCGGTGCTCGTCGTGATCGGGCTCAACGTGGTGCTGAGCATCGCGATCCCCGGTATCTCCCTGTGGGGACACCTCGGCGGGCTCGCCGCCGGTGCCGCCGCCACGGCCGCGGTGCTGTTCGTCACCGGTTCGGACGCTCGTCGGTCACGCCGACTGGGATGGTTCGGCATCGCCGGCGTCGGGCTGCTCGCCCTGGCGCTGATCGGTCTGCGTGCCGCGACGCTCGCTCCGACTCTCGTGGTGGGCTAGTCCCGCTGCGACCAGCCCGCGTCGACCCACCCGTGCAGCTCGAGAGTGTCGAACACGGCGCGCGGATCGGCCCCGAGGTCCCAGCGACCGAAGATGACGAGTCGCTCGTCGTCGCCGTCGGTCACGTCCATCTCCAGCATCGGAACCCGTCGACCGAGCCGCGGGTACGGGACCAGACGCAGTGAGAGCACGTCGTCGCGCCCGTAGTCGCGGGTTCCGCGCAGAGTTCTGATGCGCAGGAGGTCGCCGTCGACACTCAACTTCGGACGTTGGACCGCGGCCAGCACAGCCAGCGCCAGGGCTGCCAGTGCGGCGAGTCCGATGAGCGCGCGGCCGGCCGGATCACCCGTCGTGGCGACGGCAGCGGCGGCGAGTGCAGCGGCTCCCACCGCCAGCGCGGCCACGGCGGCGAGGGGTGTGGACCAGGACTGCGGCGCCTCGCGGCCACCTGTGGACAAGTTATCCACAGAAGTTATCCACAGTGTGGATGAACAACACGCGTGTAATTTCGGCGCGCATGGCGGAGGAAGCCCCGGTCAGCGCCATTTCATCGTCATGACGAGACCGACAATCCAGAAACCGAAGCCGATCAGCAGGTTGTAGGCCCCCAGATCCGACATCCAGCCGATGCTGTCCTGGGCGAGGTAGTACACGATGAGATACACCAGACCGAGCACCATGAAACCGAACATGACCGACAGATACAGCGTGCTCGACGGCGCGGCCTTGACCTTGACGGGCGTCCGCGACGCCGGATCGATCGTGTAGTCGGGCTTCTTGCGGACCTTCGACTTGGGCATGGATGACCTCGAACTCTCGTACCGGACTGCAGGCGGGCGGGTGTGAGCCACGGTGGGGATGCTCACTGCTCACGTCCACGATAACCTGCAGCCGAGCTCCCACCCGTGCGGCATTAGTCTTGTGACATGCGCATCCTCGTCGTCGACAACTACGACAGCTTCGTGTTCAACCTGGTCCAGTACCTCGGCCAGCTGGGGACACGGGCCCGAGTGCTGCGGAACGACGACCCCGGGGTGCTCGATGTCGAGGCCGCCGTGGCGGAGGTGGACGGAGTGCTGCTCAGTCCCGGACCCGGCACGCCGCAGCGTGCCGGCGTCACCATGGACATGGTGCAGGCCTGCGCCTCGTCGGCAACGCCCCTGCTCGGCGTGTGCCTCGGACACCAGGCCATCGGTGCCTCCTTCGGCGGTGTGGTCGAACGCGCGCCGGAACTTCTGCACGGCAAGACCAGCGTCGTCCACCACTCCGGAGACGGCGTGCTGGCAGGGTTGCCGGATCCGTTCACCGCGACGCGCTACCACTCGTTGACGGTGCGGGAGGACACGATCCCGGACGACCTCGAGGTGACCGCGCGCACCGAGAGCGGCATCGTCATGGCGATGCGCCACCGGGAGCTGCCGATCCACGGCGTGCAGTTCCACCCCGAGTCGGTCATGACGCAGGGTGGTCACCGCATGCTGGCGAACTGGCTCGCCGTGTGCGGCGAGGCTCCCGAACCGGGCCTGGTGGCCGAGCTCGAGAGCGCCGCCCGCGTCTGAGCACGGCGCCGCGTCGGGTCAGAGCCCGAACTTGCCGACGGTCACGTTGACGCGCGCCGTCTTGGCGATTGCCGTCCCCGGCGCGACCGCCTGCTGCTGAACGCGGTTGACCTGCGTGAGGTCCGACGTCTGGACGTCGACCTGGTCGATCTCGGCGATGGTGCCCTCCCAGCCGGCGGAGCGGAGGAGGTCGACGGCCTGGACCGGGGTCTGGCCTGCCAGGTCCGGGATCTCGAACTGCGATCCGTTGGACACCCGCACCACCACGGTGTCGCCGTCGGTGGCGTTGCTGCCGCCCGCGGGCGTCGTGGCGACCACCTGACCGGCCGGGAGCGTCGAGTCGACGTTCTGGCGGTCGACGAGGAAACCGGCACCCGCGATGTTGGGCTGAGCGACCTCGATGTTCTGACCGACCACGTCGGGTACCCGCACCTGACGCGGTCCCGATCCGAGCGTGATGCGTACCGACGAGCCCTGAGCCATCGACGATCCGCGAGCCGGCTCCTGACCGATGACCTTGTCGACGTCCGCGCGAGACGACGCGGCCCGGCCGATCGACGGGTCGAGAGCGAGACCGGCCTGCACCAGTGCCTGTTCCGCAGCGCTCTGCGTCAGTCCTGCCAACTGGGGGACCTGGATCTGCTCCGGACCGGTGGACACCTCGAGAACGAGGGTGCTGTTCTCGTCGACCGTCGTGCCGGACACGGGTCGCGTGCCGATGACGGACCCCTCGGGCACCGTCGCGTCGGAGCGTTGCTGGACGTCGACGCGGAAGCCCGCGTTCTCGAGGGTGGTGCGGGCGGCGTCGGCGGTCTGCGCGGACACGTCCGGGACGGTCACCGAACGGGCCTCCGCACCGGGGCCGAGATTCCACAGGAAGACGCCGACGATGCCGACGACCACGAGGGCGGCGAGCGCCATGACGGCGACGCGCACGCCCTTGCGGCGCGGTCGGTCTCCGTCGTCGTCCGCGTCGGGATGCGCGTGGCGGGCGATCCGGCGAGGCTCGCCGGAGTTGTCGGACGCCGGCCGAGCGCCGGACCGCGGCGCATCCATCGAGCCGAGGATGGTGGTGCGATCCTCGTCGTTCATCACCATCGGCGCACTGGGCCGCTGGCCACCGAGGACGCGGATGAGATCGGTGCGCATGTCCGCGGCGCTCTGGTACCGATTGGCCGGGTTCTTGCTCATCGCCTTGAGAATGATCGAGTCCAGCTCCCGCGGGATGTCCGGATTCACCGACGACGGCAGTCGCGGATCCTCCCGGACGTGCTGGTACGCGACCGCGACCGGGGAGTCACCCGTGAACGGCGGCTCGCCCGTCAGGATCTCGAACAGCACGCAGCCCAGCGAGTAGACATCGGATCGCGCATCGACCTGTTCGCCGCGAGCCTGCTCTGGCGACAGGTACTGGGCGGTACCGATGACGGCAGCGGTCTGCGTCATCGGAGACGAACTGTCGGCGATGGCCCGCGCGATGCCGAAGTCCATGACCTTGACCGCACCGGCGCGGTTGATCATCACGTTGGCCGGTTTGACGTCGCGGTGCACGATGCCGTTGCGGTGGCTGAAGTCGAGGGCGGCGCAGACGTCGGCGATGACCTCCATCGCACGCTTGGGAGCCATCGGCCCCTCGGCGCGGACGATGTCGCGCAGCGTGTCGCCGTCGACGTACTCCATGACGATGTAGGGCAGCGGACCCGTCTCGGTCTCCGCCTCACCCGTGTCGTACACCGCTACGATCGCCGGATGGTTCAGTGCCGCAGCGTTCTGCGCCTCGCGGCGGAACCGCAGGTAGAACGTGGGATCGCGTGCCAGATCCTGACGCAGCACCTTGATGGCCACGTCGCGATCGAGACGGCCGTCCTTCGCGAGGTGGACCTCCGACATGCCACCGAAACCGAGGATCTCCCCGAGGTCGTACCGGGACGAGAGCTTGCGCGGTGTGGTCATCGCGCTCCTCCCGGTGCGTAGTTGAAGGGGTTGCCGTCCCCGTTGCCGTTGCCGTTCCCGCCGCCGAGACCGGGGATGGTGAACAGTCCCCCGTCGGTCGTGGTCGTGGTGGTGGTCGTCGGCTCGGTGGTCGTGGGCTCGGTGGTGGTCGTCGTCGGTTCCGTCGTCGTGGTGGTCGTGGTGGTGGTGGTGGTCGTCGTCGTGGGCTCGGTGGTGGTGGTCGTCGGCCGCGTCGTGGTGGTGGTCGGCTCCGTGGTGGGCGCCGCCGTGGTGGTCGAGGTGACGACGGGCGTCGAACCGTTGCTCTCGGTGAAGACGAACAGCCCGAACGCGACGACGGCGGCGAGCAGGAGCAGTCCACCGGCAGCCCAGGCCAGGGCCTTCTGCCCGGGGGTCATGCCCGATTCGCGGTCACGATCAGGTTCCGGTGATCGTGGTGTGGCCGCTGCCGCGGCGGCGTAGCCGGTGGCGGACGTGGTCATCATGCGGGTGCTGGACGGCCCACCGACGGCGCCGACGGGCGGGGCGACCCGACCGGTACCGGACGCCGTGCCCGGGGCGGGCGGGCGCCGGCCGGCGCGCACGGCAGCGACCGCGTCGGCGAACTCCCCGCCGTTCTCGTACCGTGCGGCCGGGTCCTTGGTCATGGTGATCTCGATGAGCTCCCGCACCGGCTGCGGCAGATCGCCGGGAAGCGGCGGCGCGGCGTCCCGCACGTGCTTCATCGCGACCGTCAGCGCGCCGTCGCCGACGAACGGACGGGTCCCGCTGATGGCCTCGTAGCCCACGACGCCGAGCGAGTACACGTCGGACGCAGACGTCGCGTCCTGACCCAGCGCCTGTTCGGGGGCGATGTACTGCGCGGTGCCCATGACCATGCCGGTCCGCGTGACGGGCGAGGCGTCCACGGCCTTCGCGATGCCGAAGTCGGTGATCTTCACCGTCCCGTCGGGCGTGATCATGATGTTGCCCGGCTTCACGTCACGGTGGACGATGCCTGCGCGGTGCGCGGCCTGCAGGGCGCGGCCGGTCTGCTCGAGCATGTCCAGTGCGTGGACCAGCGGAAGCCGACCCATGCGCGTGAGCACCGTGTTGAGGGGCTCGCCGATGACGAGCTCCATGACGAGATACGCGAGCGACTGCCCGTTGGCGTCCCGCACCTCGCCGTAGTCGTAGATGTTGGCGATGCCGGGATGGTTCAACAGCGCGGTCGTGCGCGCCTCGACACGGAACCGTTCGACGAACTCGGGGTCGTCCGAGAACTCCGGCTTGAGGATCTTGACGGCGACGCGGCGATCGAGCCGGTTGTCCGTCGCTTCCCAGACCTGTCCCATTCCACCGGTCGCGATCAGTCGGAGCAGTCGATAGCGGTCGGCGACCACTGCTCCGTTACCCAGGCCTCCACTCATGCGGGGCTCACCTCCCCTGCAATCCGGCGCCGAGCACTGCTCTCGCCACTGGTGCCGCGACGGACCCACCGGTGGCGGCGAGTGCGCGGTCACCACCGTTCTCGACGATGACCGCGATGGCGATCTTCGGGTCCTGTGCCGGCGCGAACGCGATGTACCAGGCGTGCGGAGGGGTGTTGCGCGGATCGCTGCCGTGCTCGGCGGTGCCGGTCTTGGATGCGATCTGCACCCCCGCGATCTTGCCCTCGCCGCCGGAGTTGTTCTCCGAGCCGACCATCAGATCGGTGAGCGTGGACGCGACCTCGGGAGAGATCGACTGGCCCAGTGACGTGGGCTCGGTGGTGTCGAGGGTCGACAGATCCGGACCCTGCAGCTGGGCCACCATGTGCGGCGCCATGCGCACGCCACCGTTCGCGATGGTGGCGGCGATCTCGGCGTTCTGCAGCGGTGTCAGTGCGACGTCGCGCTGGCCGATGCTGCTCTGACCGAGGGCGGCGTCGTCGGGGATCTCCCCGACGGTGCTGTCGGCGACCGGGATCGGCACGGCCTGGTTCGCCTCGCCGATGCCGAACGCGGACGCGGTGTCCTTGACGTTCTGGGTGCCGGCGTCGATACCGAGTTCCACGAAGGCGGTGTTGCACGAGCGCGCGAACGCCTCGCGCAACGACGCGGTGGCGCCGCCGCCGCACGTGGAGCCGTTGTAGTTCTCGAGCGTCGTCGACGTGTCGGGCAGCGTGATGGTCGGCGCCGCCGTGAGCTGGGTGTCCGGGGTGGAGCCGGCCGCCAGCGCCGCCGCGGTGACGACCACCTTGAACGTCGAACCGGGCGGGTAGGTCTGGGAGACCGCGCGGTTGACCAGGGGCTCGCCCGGATCGCTGCTCAGTCGCTCCCACGCCTGCGTCGACGTCTCGCCGTCGTGCGTCGCGAGCTCGTTGGGGTCGTAGCTCGGCGTGCTCACCATCGTCAGGATCTTGCCGGTGGACGGCTCGATGGCCACGACGGAGCCGGTGTAGCCCTTCGACGTCAACTGGTCGTAGGCGACCTGCTGCATCACCGGATCGATCGTGGTGACGACGTTGCCGCCGCGGGGGTCGCGACCGGAGAGCAGGTCGAAGAACCGCTTGCCGAACAGTCGGTTGTCCGAGCCGTTCAACACTGCGTCCTCGGACCGTTCGAGAGCGGTGCTCGAGT
Organism: Rhodococcus sp. NBC_00297; assembly: GCF_036173065.1. Classification (NCBI taxonomy): domain Bacteria; kingdom Bacillati; phylum Actinomycetota; class Actinomycetes; order Mycobacteriales; family Nocardiaceae; genus Rhodococcus; species Rhodococcus sp. NBC_00297. The sequence continues at coordinate 2,312,271 of NZ_CP108041.1, read as the reverse complement.
ACAGCATCGAGTAGAAGCCGGTGACCGGTGCGTTGGCGGCCGGGCTGGACGGTGCCGCGGGGTTGGCGGGGTACGTCCGCAGGTACTTGTAGCGATCGTCCGTCGCGACGGAGGCCGCGAGCACCTGGCCGCCGCTCGAGATCTGCCCACGCTGGCGTGCGTACTCGTCGAGCAGCACCCGCGAGTTCCGCGGATCCGTTCGGAGGTCGTCCGCCTTGATGACCTGGACGTACGTCGCGTTCGCGAGCAGGACGACGATCATCGCCATGACGCCGATGGCGACTCTGCGCAGAGGTGTGTTCACGGGCGCTTCACCACCTCGGTGGGAGCGTCACCGATCGGAGCCGCCGGTCCGCGTCTCTGCGGCACGACGGGCGCCCGCGCAGCGTCCGAGATCTTGATGAGCAGGGCGACCAGAGCGTAGTTCGCGAGCAGCGAGGATCCTCCGTAGGACATGAACGGTGTGGTGAGACCGGTGAGCGGGATGAGCTTGGTGACGCCGCCGACGACGACGAACAGCTGCACCGCGATGGTGACGGACAGTCCGGCGGCGAGCAGCTTGCCGAAGCTGTCGCGCACCGCGAGGGCGGTGCGCAGCCCACGCAACACGAAGACCAGATAGAGCATCAACACGGCGGCCAGGCCGATGAGGCCGAGCTCCTCGCCGATGGTCGCGATGATGAAGTCGGTGCTCGCGAACGGCACCTGCGACGGCCGGCCACTGCCGAGCCCGGTACCGCCCATGCCGCCGGTCGCCAGACCGAAGAGCGACTGCGAGATCTGATAGCCGGTGTCGTTGTAGTCCGCGAACGGATCCAGCCATGTGTCGGTGCGGATCTTCACGTGCCCGAAGAACTGATACGCGAGCAGGAAGCCGAGCAGGAGCAGCGCCACACCCACGACGATCCAACCGACGCGCTCGGTGGCGACGTAGATCATCACCAGGACCGTGCAGTAGATCAGCAGCGACGTGCCGAGATCCTTCTCGAACACCAGGACGCCGATGGACACGATCCACGCGACGACGATGGGGCCGAGATCGCGGGCGCGCGGGAAGTCCATGCCGAGCACGTGCTTGCCCGCGGTGGTGAAGAGCTCGCGCTTCGCCACGAGCACCGAGGCGAAGAAGATGAGCAGCAGGATCTTCGAGAACTCACCGGGTTGGATGCTGAAGCCGGGCAACCGGATCCAGATCTTCGAGCCGTTGACCTCGGACAACGAGGAGGGCAGGACGGCCGGCAGGGCCAGGAACACCAGACCGCCGAGGCCCAGGGTGTAGCCGTACCGCGCGAGGGTGCGGTAGTCGCGGACCAGCACGAGGACAGCGATGAACCCGGCGATGCCCAGGGCCGTCCACAGCACCTGCTGCGTGGCGTCGGCCGACGGCTCCTCGATGCCGAGGTACACCGCCGACTGCTGCGCCGCGAGGTCGAGCCGGTGGATGAGCACCAGTCCGAGCCCGTTCAGCATGGCGACGACCGGGAGCAGCAGCGGATCCGCGTGGGTGGCGAATCGACGGACCGCGGCGTGGGCGACCGCGAACATCGCGAGGTAGGCGAGGCCGTACTTCGCCAGGTCCCAGGTGATGGCCTGCTCCTGGCTCGCCTCGACGAGCACCAGCGACACCGTGGTGATGACCGCGGCCGCGCCGAGCAGTGCCGCCTCGACACCGCGTCTCGTCGACTGCGGTGGGGCGGGGGCGAACCCACCGGGCGGGCTGGGGAACGAGGCGGACGACTGGCTGGGGGTGGGCCGGTTCGGGGTCGGCAGGTTCGGAGCGGACATCACGAACCTGTCCTGCAGGTCTGGCCCGCCACCAGCGTCGGCGTCGGTGCCGGGGTGGGCTCGATCGTGGTGGTCACGGGAGCCGCCGGATCGACGGGCACCGCCGGGTCCGGAGCGGGCGGTGCGGCCGTGGGAGCAGGCGTGGCCTCGGGAGTGGCGCTCGGCGTGGTGGTGGTGCTCGCCGGCGGCGTGCACGGGGGCAGCAGGTCACCGGACGCGAGTCGCGCCACCTGGGTGCGCGCGTCGTCGAGGGTGCCCGACGGCAGACCCGAGCGCACCTGTTCGCGTGCCGAGGGCTGGAGATCGTCGACACCCAGGATCGTGCAGTCGGCATCGCCGGGAGCGCGCAGCTCGACCGTCGCGTCCTCGGTGGCCGTCGCCCCGTCGCGTACGCAGCCGACCAGATCGACCTCCTGCAGCGAGAAGCCGAGCACCGAACCGGAGACTCCGCGCATCACCACCACGCGACCGTCGTCGGTTCCGACGTAGTAGTTACGTTGCAGCAGTTGCCATCCCACGACGAGACCGACGACGAGAAGGGCGACCACGCCGAGGCCGGCGAGTGACCACCGGAGCTTGTGCGACTTCTTCTCCGGCACGGGCGGTGGTGTCACGACACGTTTCGGGGTGGTGCGGGGCGGCCGCATGGCGGCGGCGCGGCCGGCTGCCGTGTTCGGCGGCGGCGCGTCCTCCTCGTCGGACATCGACGCGGCTCCGGCGAGAATGGGGTGCGACTGGCCGTAGTCCAGATCGATGACGTCGGCGACGACGACGGTGACGTTGTCGGGGCCACCGCTGCGCAGCGCCAGCTCGATGAGCCGATCGGCGCACTCGTCGTTCTCGCCCTCGCGGAGCGTGTCGGCGATGGTCTCGCTGCTGACGACGTCGGACAGGCCGTCCGAGCACAGGAGATACCGATCCCCGGCGCGGGCCTCCCGCACCGTGAGCGTCGGCTCGATCTCGTTACCGGTGAGCGCGCGCATGATGAGCGACCGCTGCGGGTGCGAGTGCGCCTGCTCGGCCGTGATCCGGCCCTCGTCGACCAGGGACTGGACGAACGTGTCGTCTCGCGTGATCTGCGTCAGCTCGTCGTCGCGCAGCAGGTAGGCACGCGAGTCGCCGATGTGGACGAGCCCGATCTTTCTGCCGCCGAACAGGATCGCCGTCAGGGTCGTGCCCATGCCGTCGAGCTCGGGATCCTCCTCGACCTGCTCGGCGATGGTGGCGTTGCCCTCGCGCGTCGCCCGTTCGAGCTTGCCCAGGAGATCGTCTCCCGGCTCGTCGTCGTCGAGGTGGGCGAGCGCCGCGATCATGAGCTGGGACGCGACCTCACCGGCGGCGTGCCCTCCCATGCCGTCGGCGAGAGCGAGCAGGCGCGCACCGGCGTAGACCGAGTCCTCGTTGTTGGATCGCACGAGACCGCGATCGCTGCGCGCGGCGTAGCGGAGAACCAGTGTCACGGGCGCAGCTCGATCACGGTCTTGCCGACGCGGACGGGCGTGCCCAGCGGGACGCGCACCGCCGTCGTGACCTTGGCCCGGTCGAGGTAGGTGCCGTTGGTCGAACCGAGATCCTCGACGTACCAGTCACCCCCGCGAGGAGACAGCCGTGCGTGGCGCGTGGACGCGTAGTCGTCGGTGAGGACCAACGTCGAGTCGTCCGCCCGACCCATGAGGACCGGCTGCGACCCGAGCGTGATGCGGGTACCGGCCAGCGAACCCTGCGTGACCACCAGCTGCTTGGCCACCTTCGCCTTGCGGCCCTGCAGCGACACCGGTGACGTGCGGGAGCGCGGTGCCACGCGCAGCCCGGAGGCCGCATAGATGTCCGACCGCAGGGTGCGCAGCACTGCCCAGACGAACAACCACAGGATCAGGAGGAAGCCAGCTCGAGTGAGCTGCAGAATCAATCCCTGCACAGCGTGTCACCTCCTCGTGTCACCAGAAGCCGGGTCACGGCTTTCTCGGTCGCCCGGGGACGTCCCGTCTCGGAGCATCATAAGGGCAGGCGCCGACGGCCGGTGTCGGCCGCCGCACCCGTCGCCGGTCCGGTCGTGTCAGACGATGCGGACGAGGATCTCCGAATGTCCGGCGCGGACGATGTCGCCGTCGGCCAGCTGCCAGTCCTGGACCGGTGCACCGTTCACGGTCGTGCCGTTGGTGGAACCCAGGTCGGACAGCATGGCCACCCGGCCGTCCCAGCGGATCTCGAAGTGCCGACGCGAGACGCCGGTGTCGGGGAGCCGGAACTGGGCCTCCTGGCCGCGACCGACGACGTTGCCGCCCTCGCGCAGCTGGTAGTGACGGCCGCTGCCGTCCTCGAGCTGCAGGGTGGCGGCGAGCCCGCGAGACGCGGCCGGGCGGTCGTAGTCGTCCCCGTCCGCGACCTGCTGGTAGCCCTGTGTGGCCGGCTGGTCGTACGCCGCCGCAGCGCCGTACGCCCGCGGCTGTGCGGCCTGGCCACCGTCGGCGTAGCCGCGCTGGTCGTAGTCGCCGTACGCCTGCTGACGGTCCTGACCGTGCTGGTCCTGACCGTTCTGGTCGTAGCCCGACCGGTCGTAGCCGCCCTGGTCGTAGCCGCGCTGGTCGTACCCGCCCTGGTCGTAACCACCCTGGTCGTACCCGCGCTGGTCATAGCCGCCCTGGTCGTAGCCCTGCTGGTCGTACCCGCCCTGGCCGTAGCCCTGCTGGCCGTAGGCGCGGGGATCGGGTCCACCCTGGTCGTACTGAGGACGGCCGTGACCGCGCGGATCCGCCGCCGGCTGTCCGTAGGCCTGGCGGTCGTACGGCTGCTGAGCGGGAGGCTGCTGGCCGTAGGCACGCGAGTCGTAGGGGGCGCGGTTCTGCGGCTGGCGTCCGTATCCCTGGTCGTAGCCGCCCTGCTCGTGACCCTGCTGGTCGTACCCGGCCTGGCCGTAGCCCTGCTGGTCGTACCCGGCCTGGCCGTAGCCCTGCTGATCGTGACCCTGTCCGTACGGTGCGCGTCCGTATCCGCCCTGCTCCTGACCGGCGGGCGGGCGGCCGTAGCCGCGGGCGTCCTGCTCGGAGTCGCCGTACGCGCGGGGCGGGCGCACCCGGTTCTCCGCCGCCGGGTCGACGCGGCCCGACGCCTCGGGGTCGTACGCCTCGGACGGGTACGCGCTGCCGTTGCGAGGGGCACGGGCGGCGACGCCCGATGCGGGCCGATCGTTGTCGCGGTCGGGCTCGTCGCCCTGGTTCTGAGTCCCTGAGTTCTGGGTCATGGGGCCGGCTCCTGATGTCGACGACGGTCGGTCTTGTGCAGTGGACTGGTGAGGTGGAGCGCTCTGCTGGGGTGACGCGTCGGGATCGACTGTTCCCGACGTGCGGAACTGTCCCGTGTGCAGTGTGGTGGACGGTTCGAAGCGGACCACCACGCGCCCGTACGTCTGCCATCCCTGGTCGGTGATGAAGTCCTGGAGATGGCGTGAGAAGGCGCGAGTGGTGAGGTCGTGGTCGGACGCGAGCCTGTCGTGATCCGACGGGCTGATGGTGATGACGTAGGCGTTGGGTGCCAGCAGATGTCCGCCGTCCAGCGTGCGGACCGACATGGTGGCCTCCTGCTGGAGGGCCGCCTCGACCTCCTGCGGCACCACACCGCCACCGAAGACGCGAGCGAAGGCGTCACCGACAGCACTCTGCAGCTTTCTCTCGAATCGCTGAACCACTCCCACGACACCCTCCTTCTCCGTCTTCGTCGGTACTGCGTCTCACATCGGTACTGCGTCCGTGCATCGGAGACTCATGATGCTGGAACCGTCCCCGAGGCGTCCACGCCGCCGACGTCCGCGCAGGCCGTGCGGCCTCGCGTGTCCTTCCGTCGTGCGACTACCGATCCATGCTATACGCCCGGAACCGGTTCCCGGCCCCGCCTCGGGACCGGAAACCCGGACCGACGGTATGGATTTCTGCCCGAGTGACGGGTCGTGTTAATCTCGTCCCGTCGCTCGGGCGAGTGGCGGAATGGCAGACGCGCTGGCTTCAGGTGCCAGTGTCCTTCGGGACGTGGGGGTTCAAGTCCCCCTTCGCCCACCACACTGGCCGTAGCCGAGAAATCGCTACGGCCAGTAGTCTTTCATCGGACGTACGTCTCGGTGTGAGATCTCCGACGTCGAGCTCGTGCGCTCCCGGAGTATTCTCGTGAACGAACGCCGAGGTACCGCGCAACGTCGCGCACACACCCACACCGCCGGGGGAACGACCAGGTCAGGCCCGAATGAGGATGCCCTGATTTGTGAATTCGACCGGTTCCTGACTTATCGTTCAGCTGCGGGGTCGACCCACAAGGATCGCCCCTGCCCGAAAACACTCGGTCACCACCTCGGAACGGATCGTTGTCCGAGAGTGGCCGGAGCCCCATCGGAGTGCGTGTTCAACGGCGAACCCGCTCTCGCATCGCCCCGCGGTGGCTCGCGTCGAATCTCGGACGTGGCCGCGCTCTCGCGGATCTTGGCTCGACTCGTCAGTTAGGCAAGACACATGCAGCTTCCCGGACACCGGTACCCATCAGCGCGCGGCCTCTACGATCCCGCCAACGAACACGACTCCTGCGGTGTCGCGTTCGTGGTCGACATGCACGGCCGACGGAGCCGCGACATCGTCGACAAGGCGATCACGGCGTTGATCAATCTCGAACACCGCGGCGCTGCGGGTGCCGAGCCCAACACGGGTGACGGTGCCGGCATCCTGATCCAGGTCCCCGACGCGTTCTACCGCGCCGTGGTCGACTTCGATCTGCCGCCCGAGGGTTCCTACGCCACCGGTATCGCGTTCCTCCCGCAGGCGCGCGCCGCGTCCGCCGAGGCTGTCGCCGGCGTCGAGCGTGTCGTGACCGAGGAGGGCCTCGAGGTTCTCGGCTGGCGCGACATCGAGACGGACGACGCCTCCCTGGGCGCGCTGGCGCGCGACGCCATGCCGACGTTCCGCCAGCTGTTCGTCGCCGCTCCCGACCGTGCACTGTCCGGCATCGATCTCGAGCGCCGCGCGTTCGTCGTGCGCAAGCGCGTCGAGCACGAACTCGGCCTCGAAGGCCCCGGCAAGGACGGTCCCGGACGCGAGTCCGTGTACTTCCCGTCGCTGTCGCCGTCGACCATCGTCTACAAGGGCATGCTCACGACGCCGCAGCTGCGAGGCTTCTACCTCGATCTGCAGGACGAGCGCGTCGTCAGTGCCCTCGGTCTGGTGCACTCGCGCTTCTCCACCAACACGTTCCCCTCCTGGCCGCTGGCACACCCGTTCCGCCGTGTCGCGCACAACGGTGAGATCAACACCGTCACCGGCAACGAGAACTGGATGCGTGCCCGCGAGGCCCTCATCGAGTCGGACGTCTTCGGTGGCCCGGAGAAGCTCGAGAAGATCTTCCCGGTGAACACGCACGGAGCGTCGGACACCGCGCGCTTCGACGAGGTGCTGGAGTTCCTGCACCTCGGCGGTCGCAGCCTGCCGCACGCCGTGCTGATGATGATCCCCGAGGCGTGGGAGCACCACGACAAGATGGATCCGGCTCGCCGGGCGTTCTACCAGTACCACTCGACTCTGATGGAGCCGTGGGACGGACCGGCGTCGGTGTGCTTCACCGACGGCACCGTCATCGGCGCGGTCCTCGACCGCAACGGCCTGCGTCCGAGCCGTCTCTGGGTCACCGAGGACGGCCTGGTCATCATGGCGTCCGAGGTCGGCGTCCTCGACATCGAGCCGTCGAAGATCGTGCGTAAGGTCCGCCTGCAGCCCGGCCGCATGTTCCTGGTGGACACCGCGCAGGGCCGCATCGTCAGCGACGACGAGATCAAGGACGAGCTCGCCGCCGAGCACCCCTACCAAGAGTGGCTCGACGAGGGCCTCGTCGAGATCGACGACCTGCCCGAGCGCCCGCACGTCCACATGACGCACGACCGTGTGCTGATCCGTCAGCAGATCTTCGGCTACACCACCGAGGAACTGACCATGCTGGTCGCTCCCATGGCCAAGGCCGGCGCCGAGGCCATCGGGTCCATGGGCACCGACACGCCCGTCGCCGTGCTCTCGAACCGCCCGCGCATGCTGTTCGACTACTTCTCCCAGCTGTTCGCCCAGGTGACGAATCCGCCCCTGGACGCCATCCGGGAAGAGGTGGTCACCAGCCTCGGCGGCACCATCGGTCCCGAGCGGGATCTCCTGCAGCCCAGTGCCGAAGCATGCCGGCAGATCGTGCTGAAGTCGCCGATCCTGCACAACGACGAGCTGGCCAAGCTGGTCCACATCAACGACGACGGCACCCAGGACGGACTGCGCTCCGTGGTGGTCCGCGGCCTCTACCCGGTCGCCGAAGGCGGTGAGGGACTACGTCGTTCGCTCGAGATCATTCGTTCGCAGGTCTCCGCGGCGATCGACGGCGGCGCGCGCATCGTCATCCTGTCCGACCGCGAGTCGAGCGAACGGCTGGCACCGATCCCGTCGCTGCTGCTGACCTCGGCCGTGCATCACCACCTCGTCCGGGAGAAGACCCGCACCAAGGTGGGGCTGATCGTCGAGGCCGGTGACGCCCGCGAGGTCCACCACATGGCCACCCTCGTCGGCTTCGGTGCTGCAGCGGTCAACCCCTACATGGCGTTCGAGTCGATCGAGGACATGATCGATCGCGACACCCTGCAGGGCATCGACTACGACAGCGCCGTCAAGAACTACATCAAGGCCGCCGGCAAGGGTGTGCTGAAGGTGATGTCGAAGATGGGCATCTCGACGCTCGCCTCGTACACCGGCGCCCAGCTGTTCCAGGTCATCGGCCTGTCGCAGGCACTGGTCGACGAGTACTTCTACGGCGTGCAGTCGCCGCTCGGCGGCATCGACCTCGACCAGATCGCGGCCGACGTCGCGGTGCGTCACGGAGTCGCTTACCTGGACAACAAGTTCGAGCGCGCGCACCGCGAGCTCGAGACGGGCGGCGAGTACCAGTGGCGCCGCGAGGGCGAGTACCACCTGTTCAACCCGGACACGGTGTTCAAGCTCCAGCACGCCACCCGCACCGGTCAGTACTCCGTGTTCAAGGAGTACACCCGCATGGTGGACGACCAGTCCGAGCGGCTCGCGTCGCTGCGCGGACTGTTCCGCTTCAAGACCGAGGGTCGCACCCCGATCCCGATCGACGAGGTCGAGTCGGCACGCGACATCGTCAAGCGTTTCTCCACGGGTGCGATGAGCTACGGCTCCATCTCGGCAGAGGCGCACGAGACGCTGGCCATCGCGATGAACCGCCTCGGTGGTCGCTCGAACTCGGGTGAGGGCGGCGAGGACACCGCACGCTTCCTCCCCGACGAGAACGGTGACTGGCGTCGGTCGGCCATCAAACAGGTCGCGTCGGGTCGTTTCGGTGTCACGTCGAACTACCTGACCAACTGCACCGACATCCAGATCAAGATGGCGCAGGGCGCCAAGCCCGGTGAGGGTGGCCAGCTTCCGGCGCACAAGGTGTACCCGTGGGTGGCCGAGGTGCGTCACTCGACGCCGGGTGTCGGCCTCATCTCGCCGCCCCCGCACCATGACATCTACTCGATCGAGGATCTGGCTCAGCTGATCCACGACCTGAAGAACGCCAACCCGTCGGCGCGCATCCACGTGAAGCTCGTCTCCGAGGTCGGTGTCGGTACGGTCGCCGCCGGTGTCTCCAAGGCGCACGCGGACGTGGTGCTCATCTCGGGCCACGACGGCGGCACGGGCGCCACCCCGTTGACGTCGGTCAAGCACGCCGGCGCACCATGGGAGCTCGGCCTGGCCGAGACCCAGCAGACGTTGCTGCTCAACGGTCTTCGCGATCGCATCGTCGTGCAGGTCGACGGTCAGCTCAAGACCGGTCGCGACGTCATGGTCGCCGCGCTGCTCGGTGGTGAGGAGTTCGGATTCGCCACCGCGCCGCTGGTGGTCTCGGGCTGCATCATGATGCGCGTCTGCCACCTCGACACCTGCCCGGTGGGCGTGGCGACGCAGAACCCACTGCTGCGCAAGCGGTTCGCCGGTCAGCCGGAGTTCGTCGAGAACTTCTTCCTGTACATCGCCGAGGAGGTCCGCGAGTACCTCGCGGAGTTCGGTTTCCGCACGCTCGACGAGGCCATCGGCCAGGTCGCGCTGCTGGACACCACCGCGGCGAAGGATCACTGGAAGGCGTCGAAGCTCGATCTGTCGCCGATCCTGGACGTCGCGGAGTCGGCGTTCATGAACCAGGATCTCTACTGCACCGGCACGCAGGACCACGCACTGGACAAGGCTCTCGACCAGCAACTCATCGCGCAGAGCCGCGAGGCACTGGACAAGGGCGAGAAGGTCGAGTTCTCGACGCGGATCACCAACGTGAACCGCACCGTGGGCACGATGCTCGGCCACGAGGTCACCAAGGCGTACGGCGAGGACGGTCTGCCGGAAGGCACGATCGACATCACCTTCACCGGATCGGCCGGTAACAGCTTCGGAGCGTTCGTGCCCAAGGGCATGACGCTGCGACTGCAGGGCGACGCCAACGACTTCGTCGGCAAGGGTCTGTCCGGTGGGCGGATCGTCGTACGCCCGTCGCTCCAGGCCAACTCGAGCTTCGTCGCCGAGAACAACATCATCGCCGGCAACGTGATCCTCTTCGGTGCCACCGAGGGTGAGGCGCTCATCCGCGGTGTCGTCGGTGAGCGGTTCGCCGTCCGTAACTCGGGCGCCGTCGCGGTGGTCGAGGGTGTCGGTGACCACGGGTGCGAGTACATGACCGGTGGCAAGGTCGTCATTCTCGGCGAGACCGGCCGCAACTTCGGTGCCGGCATGTCCGGCGGTGTGGCGTTCGTCTTCGACCCGAACTCGACGTTCGAGGACAACCTCAACACCGAGCTCGTCGACATCGAGGAGCTCCAGGGTGACGAGTTCGCGTGGCTCAAGGATGCGATCACGCGGCATCGTGACGAGACCGGGTCCGAGGTCGCCGAGCGCATCCTCGCGGACTGGTCTCAGCAGGTCAATCACTTCGTGAAGGTGATGCCCCGCGACTACAAGAAGGTACTGCTCGCGATCTCCGAGGCCGAGAAGAACGGCGCGGACGTGGACGAGGCGATCATGGAGGCAGCTCGTGGGTGATCCACAAGGATTTCTGAAGAACACGTCGCGGGAGCTCCCGTCGCGGCGCCCCGTGGACCTGCGCCTGATGGACTGGAAGGAGGTGTACGAGGACTTCTCCACGGACACCCTCCGCACCCAGGCCAGCCGGTGCATGGACTGTGGCATTCCGTTCTGCCACAACGGGTGCCCGCTCGGGAATCTGATTCCCGAGTGGAACGACCTGGTGTACAAGGACCGGTGGCGCGAGAGCATCGACCGGTTGCACGCCACCAACAACTTCCCGGAGTTCACGGGCCGGCTGTGCCCGGCTCCGTGTGAGGCGTCGTGCGTCCTGGGCATCAACCAGGACCCGGTGACCATCAAGCAGGTCGAGGTCGAGATCATCGATCGCGCCTTCGACGAGGGATGGGTCCAGCCCGTCTACCCGACGTACCTCACCGGCAAGAAGGTGGCCGTCGTCGGTTCCGGTCCCGCGGGTCTCGCTGCAGCGCAGCAGCTCACGCGTGCCGGCCACACCGTCACCGTGTTCGAGCGAGCGGATCGCATCGGCGGACTCCTGCGCTACGGCATCCCCGAGTTCAAGATGGAGAAGCGCCACATCGATCGCCGGTTGGCGCAGATGGAGGCCGAGGGCACCATCTTCCGAACCGGTGTCAACGTCGGTGTCGACATCACCGCGGACGAGCTCCGCGAGGAGTTCGACTCGGTCGTCCTGTCGGGCGGTGCCACCAAGGCCCGCGACCTCGAGGTCCCCGGCCGCGAGTACGGCGGCATCCATCAGGCGATGGAGTTCCTGCCCTGGGCCAACCGTGTTCAGCTCGGCGACGACGTCGTCGACCAGTACGGCCAGCCGCCCATCACGGCGAAGGGCAAGAAGGTCGTCATCATCGGCGGCGGCGACACCGGCGCGGACTGCCTCGGCACGTCGCACCGTCAGGGCGCGGCCAGCGTCCACCAGTTCGAGATCATGCCCCGCCCGCCGGAGGAGCGCGCCGGATCCACCCCGTGGCCGACGTACCCGCTGGTCTACCGCGTGTCCTCGGCTCACGAGGAGGGTGGCGAGCGCGTCTTCTCCGTCAACACGGAACGCTTCACGGGCGAGAACGGCATGGTCACCGGACTCGACGCGCACGAGGTCGAGTTCAAGGACGGTCGCTTCGCCAAGGTCGAGGGGTCGGACTTCCACCTCGAGGCCGACATCGTGTTCCTCGCGATGGGCTTCACCGGACCCGAGAAGCCGGGCCTGCTCACCGATCTCGGGGTGAACCTCAACGAGCGCGGCAACGTGTCGCGGACCGACAAGTGGAACACCAACGTCGACGGCGTCTTCGTGGCCGGCGACATGGGCCGCGGTCAGTCGCTCATCGTGTGGGCCATCGCCGAGGGCCGCTCCTGCGCGTCCGCGGTCGATTCGTTCCTCATGGGAAAGACGGCGCTGCCCGCGCCGATCGTGCCCACCCAGGCACCCCAGCGGTAGCGAGCCCACACACCCGGTACGAACAGAACACCCCCTGCAGCCTGCTGCAGGGGGTGTTCTGTGTCGGGAGTCGGTGCGTCAGCGCGCTCGACGGAACAGGACGGCGGCCGCGCTGCCGGCGATCAGCAGCGTGACGAGCGTGGCCCCGGACGCGGCGACGATGCCGTCCACGTACGCCTCGCGGGCGCGGGACGCGAGGTCGGGCCCGACGTCGGGTGACATCCGGCCGGCTTCGGCCAGGGTGCCGGCGAGCGTGCCGTCTCCGGACGTGTCGGCGGGCCCCAGCACCAGGCGGTACGTGGCCACGCTGATGGAGCCGAGCACGGCGATGCCCAGTGCCCCACCGAGTTCCGCGCCCGTCTCCGACACGGCACCGGCCGCGCCCGCCTTCTCCGGTGCCGCGGTGGCGAGCACCCGATCCGAGCCGAACGTCGTGCCGGTACCCACACCGAACGCAGCGATCACCATGCCGCACAGCAGGATCGCGAGCGTGGCGCCCGACCCGACGTCCGAGGGGAGGGCCACCGCACCGATCACGACGGCACCGACGAACATGACGGAGATGGCGCCGACGAGGATGACGGCCGGCGGGCGGCGCTTCATGATCAGGGGGGCCGTCAGTGAGGCGGTGGCCGTCGCGATCGCCGGGATCAGCGACCACAGTCCCGCCTCGAGGGTGCCGAGCCCCATGACGAGCTGAAGATACTGCGACAGCATCAGATTGAAGCCCGTGATGATGAAGACCGACACGAGGATGACGATCACCGCGACGGAGAACGCCGGGGTGCGGAACAGATCGAACTCGATGACGGGGTGCGTGCTCGCGCGTTGACGTCGCACGAACCACCAGCCGACCAGGAGCCCCACCGCGAGCGCGGCGGCCACCTGCCAGTCGAGGCCGTTCTGCGCGGCGTGCTTGAGCGCGTAGACGATACCGAGCATCGCGACGATCGAGGCGCCGACAGCGGGCAGGTCGAAGCGGCCGGGGTTCGGGTTCTTCGCCTCGGGCAGCATCACCGGCGCGGCGATCAGCAGGACCACCATGATCGGGATGTTGATGAGGAACACCGAGCCCCACCAGAAGTACTCGAGCAGCGCGCCCGCGATGACCGGGCCGAACGAGCCACCGCCGGCGAATCCGGCCGTCCAGATTCCGATGGCGACACCGCGCTGCACGGGGTCGACGAAGAGCTTGCGCAGCAACGACAGTGTCGACGGCGCGAGGGTGGCGCCGCCGATCCCGAGAAGCACCCGCGACGCGATGAGGGCCTCCGGGGTGTGCGAGAAGGCGGCGGCGACGGACGCGATGCCGAAGACGAGCGACCCGATCATGAGCAGCCGACGGGTGCCGATGCGGTCGCCGAGCGAGCCCATCGTGACCAGTAGGCCGGCGAGCATGAAGCTGTAGATGTCGAGGATCCACAGCTGCTGCGAGCTGCTCGGCTGGAGATCCTCGGTCAGCGAGGGCAGGGCGAGGTACAGGACCGACATGTCCATCGAGACGAGGACGATGGGGACGACGAGGACGGCGAGACCCCACCACTCGCGACGCCCCGCCCTTTCGGTGGCGGGCGTGTCGGTGCTGGTCATGCGTGATCCGTTCGAGAGTGCGTGTGGTGGTGCTCCGTGAGGGGAACACCCTGCATTGCAACACACGGAGCGGGTCGGAAAAGAATCCGCTCCAGCCGGTGAGAGGGAACGAACATGCGGGTGGCAGTACTGGGAACCGGAACGATGGGCGCGGGCATGGCGGGGTCTCTGCTCCGCGGCGACCACGAGGTGACGGTGTGGAACCGCAACGCCGATCGCGCGGCGCCGCTGAAGGACCAGGGGGCGACCGTCGCGGACGATCCGGCGGCCTGCGTCGCCGACGCCGACGTGATCGTCACGATGCTCTACGACGAGTCGGCCACCGCGGACACGGCCACCACCTTCCTGTCAGCGGTGAAGGACGGCGCCGTGTGGGTCCAGTCCGCGACCGTCGGTCCGGCCGGCGCCCGACGGCTGGCCGATCTGGCGCAGCACCACGGGGTCGCCTTTCTCGACTGCCCGATGCTGGGGACCAAGGAGCCGGCGGAGTCGGGAAAGCTCACGGCGCTGGCCTCCGGACCCGCCGGGGGGCTCGAGTCGGTGCGCCCGGTGCTCGAGTCGATGACGGTGAAGATCGTGAACGCGGGGACGGAACCCGGCCGGGCGAGTGCGCTCAAACTGGCGTGCAACGCGATGGTGTCCACGCTCACGGCGGCCACGGCGCAGTCCCTCGCGATGGCGTCGGAACTGGGCCTGGAGCCCTCGCTCGTCCTCGAGGCGCTCGACGGTGGTCCGATCAACGCGCCGTACACACAGATGAAGGGCCGCTCGATGATCGAGCGCGACTTCACCCCGTCGTTCGGGATCGACGGCGTGGTCAAGGACGTCGACCTGATGATCGATGCGGTGGATCCGCGCACCTCCCGCCTGCTGCAGGCCGTGCGCAGTGCGTACGTGGACGCGAGCGTCGCGGGGCACGGCGCCGACGATCTGGCGGCCGTCGTCACGGCCTTCAAGAACGACGAGGGGTTCCAGGGCTGAGTCGTCAGGGGGCAGTCGGGCGATAACCGACGCCCGCCGCCGCTCCTCGCCGTACGTTCGGGTGGACCGATGACGAACGAGCGAGACGAGAACGACGATGAGTGATCTGCACGTGGTGGCCACCATTCCGGTGACGGACGGCTTCGACGAGGTGCTGGAGGCGATGCGGCAGTTCGCCGTTCTCACGCGCGAGGAGGACGGCTGCCTGGAGTACGACGTCTACACCTCGAACGCGGCGCCCGACACCATCGTCACCGTCGAGGTGTGGCGGGACCAGGCGGCCCTCGACGGGCACATGGCGTCACCGCACATGGCCGACGTCATGGGTCGCCACGGCGCCAAGCTGGGCGCCCTGGCGATCCATCCGTTGACGCCCGCCTGAGTCAGGCGAGGCGCGGTTCGTCCCGGTAGGCCGCGCGGTCGTCCTCCGGGTCGGACCGGGCGACGAGCGAGTAGACGAGACCGGACACCGCGAGCAGGGCGACCATCACGAGGACGGCGAGCCAGCCGGTCGAGTCCATGGCGTCCGCCGCGATGCGCTCGAGTCCGGCGGCGAGCCACCCGACGGGCGTGAAGGCCGCGGCCTTGCCGAAGACGGAGCTGTCGGGCGACCCCACCAGGGCTCCGCCTGCCAGGACGAGCTGGACGAGCAGCAGCACCAGGTTGATCGACTGGCCGACGGCACGGCCGAACGCCATCTGAACGGCGCCCGCCGCGGCGAGGAACGCCGCGGAACCCAGGAACAGGAAGACGAGGCCGCCGAGGAGCGAGCCGAAGCTGAGACCGTCGCCGACGAACCAGTAGGCGATACCCGCAGCTGCGGTGACCGCGAGGGCCCCGAGGACGGGTGCGATGCGCGCCACGCGGTCCCGACGCGTCAGCAGGCGCATCAGGCTCACCGCGGCAGCCGCGGCCAAGGCCACTAGTGCCGCGATCAGGTAGTAGTTCGACGGGGTGCTTCCCTGCACGACGAGGGTGGTCTGCGTCTGACCGTTCTCGTCGGTTGTCGTGGTCGCCGCTACTGCGTTGGCCGCGGGCAGCGAGGTCTGCGCGGTCTTCACGTTGGTCTGCAGGCTGCTGACGACGCCGCCGATCGGCTCGATGCCGGTCGTGATCTGGTCGGTGCCCGCCTTCAGCTGCTTGCCACCGTCGTCGAGCTGGATGATGCCGTCGTTCAGCTGGCCGGCGCCCGTGGAGAGCAGCGCGCTGCCGTCGACGGCGGTGTTCACGCCGGTGACGAACTCACTGGACGGATCGTCGAGCTGGAACGCGAGCAGGGCGGCGCCGTCGCGCAGCTGGTTGATCTGGGAGACGGTGTCGGGGCCGATGCCCTGCGCGTTCAGCGTGTCGATGAGCTCACGCAGCTGCCGTGCCGCGTCGGTGGTGATCGGGTTGTTCAGCACCTCGATGCGGTTCGCGACGTCCGCGATGGACGAGGTGACCTGAGCCTGCTTCTCGCCGAGCGCCAGCAGGGGCGTCGTCAGCTGGTTCACGCCGCCGCTGATCTGCACGGCGCCGTCACCGAGCTGGCCCACTCCGCCCTGCAGCTGCACGAGTCCGCCGGCCAGCTGAGAGTTGCCGTCCGCGAGCTGCTGGGACCCGGAGCGCGCCTGCCCGAGGCCGTCGGAGAGCTGGGTGACTCCGTCGGTGAGCTGCGGCGCCGCGTCGGTCAGCTGAGTGAGTCCACCGCTGAGCAGGCTCAGGGGCAACTGCGTCTGGGTGAGGGCCGAGCGCGTCTTCGCCAGCGGGTCTCCCGCGGCGGGGGTGCCGCCGTCCGTGCCCTCGGAACCGTCTGCCGAGGTGGTGGTCTCGGAACTGCTCTGCGAGGCCAGGGGAACGACGTCGTTCCCGCTGAACGACGCGTAGAGGCCGGCCAGGAGCAGGGGGAGGGCGATCACGAGAACGACGATCACGGGCCGCGACAACGTGGCGACGAGACCCGAACGCGGGGCACCGTGTGCTGAGGGAGAAGTCATGATACTGCTCAGGCTAACCGGTGCCGACGCGCTCGACGGACCGTGCCGAGCACCGATCGTGCCCGTAATGCCCGGTGACCTGCGCGATTAAGAAGTCGGTGAGGATCGTGCGCGGTTCCGGGGGAGCAGATCCCACACGTGCTGCGTCTCGTTCACCGACGCTACCGTACGTCTGCCGCTGCGCGAGAACAGTATTCGCGTGACCGAGACGTAGTCGATCGGGAAGGTCAGAGGCATGGCGGTGCCGAGCAGATCCTGCAGGTGGACGTTGATCACCCCGCCGTGGGCGAAGACCGCGACCGTGTCCTCCGGCTCCGCGTCCCGCACCACCGAGGCGATGTCGTCGAACACCCGTCGGCGGAAGGCGTCGGCGTCCACCGCGCTCGGCAGATGCCCGGCCTTGATGCGCTTGAACTCGGCGGGGAACTTCTCGCGCGCCTCCTCGATGGGGAGGTAACCCGGGAAGTCGCGGTCGTACTCGGCCAGACCGTCGAGCACGTCCACCGGGAGTCCGGTGTCCGCGGCGAGCGGTTCCGCGGTCTGCCGGGCGCGCAGTTGTGGACTGCTGACGATGCGCGCGAGCCGATGGGCGCGCAGCCCGTCGGGCACGCGCGCGGCCTGCTCGAGTCCCAGCGGCGCGAGGGCGGGATCGGCATCCGCGTCGGAACGCAGCGGGAGAGCGTGGCGGATCAGCAGCAGTTGCACAGCGGCCACTGTCTCACGGTCACGAGAGCGTTCCGAGTTCTGCCACCAGCCGTGCCGGCGCCGTCCGCCGGAACGACATGTCGAGCAGTTCGTCGACCTCGGTCCAGTCGGGGGTCCCGATCGTCAGGTCGAGTCCCACCCAGCCGCTCGCCGCGGTGTACGCGGGCTCGAAGAATCGCTCGTCGTCCAGCAGCGCCGCTCGCTCGTCGGTGTCGGGCAGGACCTGCAGCGACCGATCCCAGCGGGTGGAGGGGTGATCCCCCTTCACCGTGGCGCCGTAGATCGCGAAGACCTTCGTGGTGCGGAAGTTGGGGCGGCCGTGGGAGACCTTCTCGGTGGCGCCCGGCAGGCGCAGGGCTCGCTCCCGCACCGTGGCCAACAACGGATCGTCGTCGCGGAATCGCACAGGATGCTCCATGACCGAGGAGACTAGGCCCTCGTCATCGAGCCGGGCGGTCGATCGCCATCACCACGTGGTCGGTGGGGTCGATCGGATTGTCCGGGGTGAGGTGGGCCTCGGCGACACGTCGGTACCCGGCCTTCTCGAGCGCCCGCCACGACGCCACGTTGCCCGTGGCCACCGGCACGACGACGCACGTCGCGCTCGGGTACCGCCGCCACGTGTCGGCCGTGAACTCGATCAGCACGCGGGTGCCGAGGCCGTGCCCAACGAGGTGCGCCTCGCCGATGAGGTAGTCGATGGTGACGGCCTCCGCGGGCACCGCCCAGAACGGCGCCAGCTCGTCGACGTACTCCGGGTAGTCGTGCCACCGGGCGCGCTGGAGCAGGCCGACGGGGGTTCCGTCGTCGAGAGCCAGCACGTCCTCGGACGGCTCCTCGCCGCGGGCGGACGCTCCGAAGTCGCGGGCGACGGCCTCGGCGGTGACCTCGTGGTTCCACCACCGCGCCACGTGCGGGTGAGACAACCAGCGCGCGAGCAGCGGGAAGTCGTCCTCGGTGACCCGCCGGAAGGTGATCACGATCAGCGCATGGACACGAGTTCGTGGACGTCGTCGTAGGGGAGCATCCCGTCCACCGTGGCCATGACCTGCATGCGGTCCAGAACGATGTACCCGTCGTGGTTGTCGAGGAACGCGGTGTCGGACGCGTCCCGCCCGGTGGCGATGCGCACGAGGCTCTGCCGTGGGGCCAGCCGCGTCGCGTCGACGACGCGCCAGACGCCGTCGACGTAGGCCTCCGCGACCGCGTGGAAGTCCATCGGGTCGCAGCCGGGCGCGTAGACCGCGACGAGGCGGGCCGGCACCGTCATCGCCCGCAGCAACGCGACGACGAGATGCGTGTAGTCGCGGCAGACTCCGCTACCCGCGAGGAGGGTGTCGGTGGCGCCGTCGATGGGGTCACTGCTGCCGGGAACGTAGCGCAGACGGCGGCCGACCCAGGCGGAGACGCGCTCGAGCACGTCGGCGTCGGAGGTGTAGCGCCCGAACTCGGTCTCGGCGAAGCCCAGGAACTTGTCCGACTCGCTGTAGCGGCTCGGCCGCAGGTAGACCGACAGGTCCCGCTCGACCACCGGGGCGGGATCCGCCTCGCCTTCCACGCGGGCGCGGTAGTCGACGACGAGTTGCCCACGCCCACAATCGAATCGGTGGATGCGCCCGCCGGTCTCCGCGCGGATCACCGTGGGCGTGATCTCCTCGCCGTCGAGCCGGAACGACAGCGACTCGGTGACCGTCGTCCCCGGTAGTTCGGCGACCGCGATCTGGAACTCGAGGTTGCTGGGGTCGACGACGGTCACGTCGAGGTGGGCAGATACGTCACGCGTCACTCTCGCATGATGCCACCGGTCACGGCCGGAAGATCGCCCGGACGCAGTTGTCCGCCTTCTCCTTGAAGATCGCGTACCCCGCAGGTGATTCCTCGAGCGACATGTCGTGCGTGATCAGGAATGTCGGGTCCAGCTCGCCGGACTGCAGGTGGTCCAGAAGACGCGGGACGTACCGCTGTCCGTGCTGCTGTGCGGAGCGCAGCGTGAGGCCCTTGTTCATGACCAGACCCATGGGAAACTTGTCGGTGACACCGTAGACGCCGAGCACCGAGACGACGCCGCCCTTGCGGACCGTCCTGATCGCCTCCCGCAGCGCCGTCGCGCGGTCGCTCTCGAGGCGCAGCGCCTGCTTCGCCTTGTCGTAGATCTGGCCGACACCGGTGCCGTGGCCCTCCATGCCGACGGCCTCGATCACCGCGTCGGGCCCGCGGCCGCCGGTCATCTCGCGGATCTCGTCGGTGACGCTGTCCGAGGCGGTGTAGTCGACGGTCTCGGCACCGATCTCGTCGCGCGCCATGGCCAGTCGCTCCGGGATCCGGTCGACGACGATCACGCGGCCGGCCCCCATCAGCTGTGCACTGCGCGCCGCCATCAGGCCGACGCCTCCCGCTCCCCACACGGCAATCGTCTCCCCGCCGGTGATCGAGCAGAAGTCCGCACCCATGTACCCGGTGGGAATCGCGTCCGAGGCGAACAGCGCCTGCTCGTCGGTCACGCCGTCGGGAACGGCGAAGCAGTTCTGATCGGCGAACGGCACGCGAATGTACTGCGCGTGCGACCCCTGGTAGCCGCCGAACGGATGCGTGTAGCCGTAGATGCCGCCGGTGGGATAGCCCATGATCGGTCGCTGCAGATCCGCGTTCGGGTTGGTGGTGTCGCACAGTGAGTACTGCTCGTGGTCGCAATACCAGCAGTTGTTGCACGCGATGAACGACGGCACCACCACGCGGGATCCCACACTCGTGGCCGTCACCTCCGCGCCGACCTCGACCACCCGGCCCATGAACTCGTGGCCGATGACGTCGCCCTCCCGCATGCCGGGGAGGTAGCCGCTCAGAAAGTGCAGGTCGGACCCGCACGTCGTCGTCACCGACACCTCCAGAACGGCGTCGTGGGGATTGACGATCACAGGATCGTCCACGGTCTCGACGGACAGGGTGTTCACGCCGGTCCAGCAGAGTGCGCGCACGTCGGTCTCCTACTTCTCGCCCGGTCGGGCGGCCGGGGTGGGAACCAGCGTGGGTATCTCGCCGGTCTGCAGCAGGGCTCGGGCTCGATAGAGCACCTTGAAGGCCGCGACCCGTGCCGCGACGTCGGGAACTACGGGGAGGGCCAGCTCGAGCGTCACCTCGGTGCCCAGGTCGAGGGGGGCTTCGGCGAACCGGACGACGGCGAGGTCGGTGCCTCCGTCTGCTCGGGCGAAGCGCACGGTGTTCCCGTCCTCGGAGCGGGTGGTGTCGACGCTCGGGTCGTTGCCGGACCCACTGTCGTCCGACCCGCTGTCGAGCGTCCACACCACGACGTCGCCCTCACCGGGAGAGACCGTGGCAACGTCACCGAGGACGGACGACAACCGCTCGGTGTCCAGCCACAACTCGCGAGCCGTAGGGAAGTCGACCGAGATCGTCAGCGTCACGGGCCCTGCCGGCTCCGCCTCACCGCGACCGGTCACCTTCTGGACGGCCGGGTTGCTCAGGGCGGTCTCGGCCGCCGCCTTCACTGCGTTCCGCGCTGTTTCGACGATGCTCACGTGCACTCCTCGGGTCTGCGTGAGCCCCGCATACCCGGCGATCGTGGCTGAAAACACGGCCGCATCGTTGTTGTCGCGTTCCCGTGAGTCGTCGTTCGGTGGCTGCTGCTCTCGGCGGCGAAGTGCCGCGAATTTTCTCCCTCCGTCCTTGGCGCGCAGATCGAGCAGGAGTCGGGCATCGGGCCGGTTCAATTAGCCCCGCCGCCCTCGACGACCAGCGACCCGGTATGGAGTCCGTTGCCATCGCCGGTGATCCGGTGGAGCTGATGCTCGCCGGGTACAAGGCCGGACCCGGAGCAGTGCAGCAGTTCGGCGGCAGTCCGTTCATAGATGCACTCCCAGGTGAGCGTGACGGTCAAGCGTGGAGGTTCAGGAGCCGACGGCATCGTCGACGACTGCTTTGCACACAGTGAGCGACTGCGCCTCGAGCTGCCTAGCGCAACCGACTTGCGATGAGGTTGATCGGTCGCTAATAATAACTACACGTTCATTTATTAAGGAGTGACATGGCTGGGCGGCCCAGATCCATCGACAACACCCAGATTTTCGAGGCAATGATTCGCGTCATGGGACGGACTGGTCCCGGATCGATGAGTTTGGCCTCGGTCGCAGAGGAGGCCGGCATAGTGCCGGGAACCTTGGTACAGCGGTTCGGATCGAAGCGCGGCTTGATCTTGGCCCTGGCCGAATACACCGGGCAGCGTTCGGCCGATCTACGCGAACAGGCACAACGTGATCAGCGACGTTCCCTTGACGTGCTCATCGAGCTTCTGGTCGGTGCCTGGGACTCCTCCACTACACCTCAGCAGTACGCCAACCACCTGGCCTTCTTGTGCGCCGATCTTGCCGACGCGCAATTCCTGGGACTGACGCAGGAGAATCACCGTTCGCAGCGCACCCTCATCGACGATCTGCTTCATGCGGGCGTCGACACAGGAGATCTGTTGGAAGGAACCGACGTCGAGAACCTGACGGCAACAATCCAATCAGTGATCGCCGGCGCGGGCGTCATCTGGGCCATCGAACAGCGCGGACCTCTCACCGAGCGTCTGCACTCTGCGCTCGAGCAGGTACTGGCCCCCCATAGAACCCCCACTCCCTGACCTTCTTCGGTCCTCGTTGTCCATCAACTGACCCCCGACAGGAGCCTCCTCATGGCCGCATCCACCGACCTCCACCGCACCTTCCGTACGCAGGTGTTCATCGCTACCAGCCTCGACGGGTTCATTGCCCGCCCCGACGGCGAGCTGGACTGGCTTATTCAACGCGGAGAACGCGCCGGCGACACCGGCTACGACGCCTTCATCGCCGAAATCGACACCATCGTGATGGGACGCAACACCTATCAAAAGACGCAGACTTTCGGGTTCTGGCCCTACGAAGGCATCCCCGTACGAGTACTGAGTACGCAGCTCGACGCCGACGACCCGAACATCATCATCACTCGCAACACCACCGAACTCGTGCGCGATCTCGATGAGGCGGGCGCGCGAAACGTCTACATCGACGGCGGTCAACTGATTCAGACGTTCCTCCGAGAGAGTCTCGTCGACCAGGTCACCATCACCACCGCGCCCGTCCTCCTCGGTTCGGGCCTTCCGCTCTTCGGCGCACTCGACAACGACATTGAACTACGGCACCTGAGCACCACGACCCTCGCAGAGGGTTTCGTTCAGACGACCTACACCGTCCCACAGGTCTGAGGCAGACACAGTCGACCTCGAGACAATCCCATGACAGAACCGTCGTCGTATCCCACTCCACCCCACCCCACACCGGCGAGCATGAACACCGAGCGCCGACACAGTGGGCGGTTGATCGCCATGTTGGTGGCAGCCGCATTCGTCGTCGTCCTCAACGAGACAATCATGGGCGTGGCCATACCCCGGCTGATGAACGACCTGGCCATATCAGCAAGTACCGCGCAATGGTTGACCACCGGATTCATGCTCACCATGGCCGTGGTCATCCCCCTCACCGGGTACATTCTCGAACGCTTCACCCTGCGCACCGTGTTTTTCACCGCGATGGGCCTCTTTTCCACCGGAACCCTCGTCGCGGCTGCGGCACCGGGCTTCGTCGTCCTTCTCGCAGGCCGCGTCATACAGGCTGCGGGCACGGCGATGATGATCCCGTTGCTCATGACCACCGTGCTGAACCTTGTACCGCCGACGCGTCGGGGCCGGATGATGGGAGTGATCTCCATCGTCATCTCCGTCGCACCCACCATCGGCCCCACCGTCTCCGGCCTCATTCTGTCCTCGCTTCACTGGCGGTGGATGTTCCTGATAGTCCTCCCCATTGCGGTCGTCACGCTCGGGCTAGGCGCTCGCTGGGTTCAGAACGCCACGGAGACGAAACGGGTCAAATTCGATGCACCCTCAGTAGCATTGTCCGCGTTCGCTTTCGGTGGACTGGTGTTCGGCCTGGGCAGCATCGGAGAGTCGGCCACCGGGCATCTCGCGGTGCCAGTGTGGATTCCGACAGCTGTGGGATTGACTGCCCTCCCCGTGTTCATCCGCAGGCAACTACGCCTGCAACGACACGACAACGCGCTATTGGATCTACGAACGTTCCGTTCGCGTCCGTTCGGACTTGCCGTTGTTCTCGTCCTGACCATGAACAGTGCACTCTTCGGTGTACTGATCATTCTGCCGATCTACCTGCAGACAGTTCGCGGCATGACTGTCCTGCAAGCCGGTCTAGCCCTGCTGCCCGGTGGCCTGCTCATGGGTCTGACTGCCCCCATTGTTGGGTCTATGTTCGACCGCTACGGACCGCGCCCTCTCGTTCTACCCGGCATGGCGCTCTGCACCGCCGCACTCGCCGCGACAACATTGTTCGATCCGTTCACCCACATCAGCGCGGTCGTCGCGGCGCACTCAGCCATATGCCTGGGATTCGGACTGGCCATCACACCCCTGCTGACATTTGCACTGGGCTCGCTACCTCCCCACCTCTACGCGCACGGCAGCGCCATGATCAGCACCGTTCAGCAATTCTCCGGCGCAGCCGGGACTGCGCTGTTCGTAACGGTCATGTCCATCGGGTCGGCGACATCTACGGCGAAGGCCAGTGACGTCGGCCTCGCCACCGCCCACGGAGTACACCTCGCCTTCCTCTGCGGGGCCGGTCTTGCACTGGTCGCCGTGACGCTGTCCCCGCTGATTCGCGAAACTAACCGACACCAGGCCAGCACCGTCGTCTGACGGCGAGGACACCCGAGGATCTGTCAGCCTCAAGCTGTCAACACTGCGTGCAGTTCGTCATCGCCGAGACGCCTGTTCGCGTACACGAGTCGAACTGCGCCCGGGTGTGCATCATCGGCGACGGGGAAACGCCCGACAAGGACAAGACCGGCCTTCTCTGCCACTCTTGCCGAGGCGGCGTTCGATTCACGCAGGTACGCAACAACAGGCAGATCGGGCCGAACGCACGCCGCCGCTACCACCGCTGCGCAGGACATCTCCGTTGCGTACCCCAAGCCCCGAACCGACGGCAGGAATCGGTATCCCAAATTCCAGAACGAATGCTGCCGAATCGAACAACCCCCGAACCCGACAATGACGCTCTCAGTGTGCCGTCTTACAACCCAGGTGCCCAGTTTGTCTCGATTCCACTGATCGATCCAACTTCCAAGGATGGCGCGTGTATCAGCAGGAGACGTATGCCGCAAACCCGGATCCTGCACCCATTCGCGCGGGTCACTACACAGCGCGAAAAGCTCGCACTCGTCAGCCATTTCGGGCACCGCCAGCGAAATCTGAGCAGTGCCGAGAAACATAATTGCATGCTAACAAACCGCGAGCCGCGAAGAACCGGCCTTGTGATTCGTACGGCCGAGGACGCTCTCGACGCCGTCGTCGAACCGTCCTGGGAGCCAGCGACCCGCGCTGAGCTGGCGGCTCCGCCGACCGGCGTCGCCGCGACAGGTCAGTACATGAACAACATTGATGACGTCGCCGAGATCTTGGAACGCAGCCGCACCTGGGCTCGGAACCTGAATGACGGGGTGCGCCTGTGATGGCCACGAACCCCGCCACCGCCCGCGGCGCGGCACACAGTCGTCGATGCTCTCGCTGGTCGGAATCCTGGCAATGATCGCTTTTCTACCGGTGTCCTACGGGTCACTGTGGGCCGGGCACGCCGCCGCCTGCACCGGCGCTCTGGTGCCGGGCGATCCGGTCCAGGCGCTGATCGAGGTCGCGGCAGGCTCCCTGACGCGCCGACTCTGTCCACCGTCGTCGTGGTCCACGCGGCAATCATCGTCGTCGCAGCGATGTGCGGGATCGTCGTCCTGCGCCGCGGGCGCGGGACAACCGCGGTCGACGCCAAGGCCAAGCTGATGGCGTCGCCGTCGGAGGTGACCGGGGTCACCGGCAATCAAGCCCGCACCCGGGCACCCCAGCTCCGCCCCGACCTTGAGCTGGTGAAGACCTGTCCGACAGCGACACCGGGGCCATGGTGTGGGGCGCAACGTAAGCGGCCGGGAGAAGCTGTTCATGTCCTGGGAGGCATGCTGTTCGCCCTCACGGTCCCCGTATGGGCAAGACGGCGGCGTTGGCGATCGACATGTTCGGTGCAGCCGCGGGCACTCATCCACGACACGGATCGCGTCATGAGTCCACCGTGCAGATGCTCTCCAGTTGCATGAGCGTGGTCGAGAAGAACGGGCACAGCGGCGACCACCTCAGCTACATCGTGGACATCCGTGTGCCCCCTCTACCCGCAATCAGGCTCAGCTCGCCTGTCGAGCGCCATCAGCGTGCTGCGGAGGCGGTACGGATCCGAGCGCCCACCGGATCGCCGTCGTGACGGCGACGCCGCTGGCACGCACTGCCGTCGCCTCGGTGAGCGGCAGGTACGGCAGCCGCAGAGGAAGTCGCGTCCACCAGGGCATCATCGACACCGCCACCGACGAGAGCAGTCCGTAGGCCGGCCGTACCGCGAGCGGAATCGGCGGGTTGAGCAGGATGAAGCGGGCGGTGCGACGTGCTGCGGGAGTGCCGCGCAGTTCGGGCCGGTACATCGCCAGCATCTCGTTCAGCTCGTCGACCGTCTCGGGCACGTCCTCGGCGCCGAGCCCGCGAGCGACCCAGGCCGACTCCCGGACGTAGGCGTCGCGGCCGCCGGCATCGAGAGGTCGGGCACCGTAACGATCGTGCGCGCGCAGGAAGCTGTCGATCTCCGCGACGTGGACCCACCGCAGCAGGTGCGGATCCGACGCGGCGTACGGCCGCCCGTCCGGCGCGACGCCCGTGATGCGCTTGTGCACGGCGCGCACGATCCGCACGGCGCGCTCCGCGTCCTCGATGGTGCCGAACGTGGTCTCGGCGAGGAACGTGCTGGTGCGTTGCAGACGGCCCCACGGGTCGCCGCGGTAGCCGGAGTGTTCGTCCACCGCAGCCATCGCCAGCGGGTGCAACGACTGCAGGAGCAGGGCGCGCATTCCGCCGACGAACATCGACGCATCGGCGTGGACGCGCTGGATCGCCGAATCGGGGCCGTACCGACGCGGCCCCTCGGCCAGGTGGATCCGGTCGCGTCGAGCGGGGCCCTCGTCGCCCGCGACCCGCGCGGAGATGGTCTCGCCCACTCGGGTCTGGACCGTGCGCAGAGGATTCATCTCTCCAGTGTGCGCTCGCGCGGCGTTCAGCCGGTGGAGACAGTTCTCACCAGCGCCGCGACTCGCCGGGGCTGATCGATCATGGCGTGGTGGTGCGACGGGGACACCACGGCGAAGCGGCCGCCGAGGTAGCGGGCCAGACGCTGCTGGCGCCGCAACCACTGCGCTCCCCACGGGGTCCGTCGCCCCGTGTGCGCGGCGGCCACGATGACGGGGACGGACGGAACGGGCGTCGTGCGGCGCAGGCGGTTCAACTCGAGGGCCATGTCGGCGTACACCGCGTACTCGATCGCGGCGGCCTCCAGATAGGAGGGATCGCGGTAGATGCGGCGGAGATCGTCGACCCGGTCGGGCGCGTACCCGTCCGGGGGAATGGCCTGCGTCAGGACGTGGCGCACCGGATCGGCGAGCAACCGTTGCAGACCGGCGGCCGAGACGATGCGGGCGATCACGCGGGTCACCGGAATGCGGATGCGCGGCGGCACCAGGGCCGACGGCGACTTCTCGACGCTCGAGTCGAGCAGCACGAGCCCCGCCGTGCGCGCGGGGTACGACCGCGCGAAGCCCTCGACGTAGAAGCCGGCCATCGAGTGCCCCACCAGGACCACGGGGTCCGTCATCGCGAGGGCGTCCAGGACGGCGAGGATGCGATCGGCCTCCTCGTGCACCGTCGGCACCCGGTCCGGAGGCAGCGGTTCGCTGTCGCCGAAGCCTGGTCGATCGATGGCCACCGTCGTGTGGCCGGCCGCCACCAGCAGCGCGGACACGTCGATCCAGTCGTGCCACGTCGAGGCGAGCCCCCCGCACAGCACGACGACCGGGGCGGGCGCCGCCGCCGCGTCAGGACGGGAGACCACCACGTGCACGGCGGTCCCCAGTACGTCGACGACCACCTCGCCGTTCGGTTTCATGTGAAACATTCAGCTCCGCGGCTTGGCCAACGGGAACGCGAGGGTCTCGCGGATCGACCCGCCCGTGATGAGCATGACCACCCGGTCGACACCCATTCCGAGGCCACCGGTCGGCGGCATGCCGTGCTCGAGCGCCTGGAGGAAGTCCTCGTCCAGTTCCATCGCCTCGGGATCGCCGCCCGCGGCGAGCATCGACTGCGCGGTGAGACGAGCGCGTTGGTCCACGGGGTCGGTCAACTCGCTGTACGCGGTGCCCAACTCGACCCCCCACGCCACCAGATCCCACTTCTCGGCGACGCCCGCGATGCTGCGGTGGGGCCGGGTCAACGGGGACATCGACGTGGGAAAATTGGTGTAGAACGTCGGGAACTCGGTGAAGTCCTCGACGAGGTGCTCGTACATCTCCTGCGCCACGGCCCCCTCGTCCCAGGTCGACTGATACGGGACGTCGTGCAGATCGCACAGACGCTGCAGCTCCGCGAGCGGTGTCTCGGGCCGGACGTCGGCACCGATCTTCTCCGCGACGGCGTCGTGCATGGTCTTCACCGGCCACTCGCCGGAGATGTCGATCTCCGTCATGGTGCCGTCCTCGGCCGGCCGGTAGATCACCTCGCGGCCGTGCGCGGCCACGGCGGCGCGCTGGATCAGCTCCCGGCACAACACCATCGCGCGCTCGTAGTCGCTGTGCGCCTCGTAGGCCTCGAGGATCGTGAACTCCGGATTGTGCTTGAAGTCGGCGCCCTCGTTGCGGAACACGCGACCGATCTCGAAGACCCGCTCCATGCCGCCGACGCACAGCCGCTTGAGGTACAGCTCCGGCGCGATACGGAGGTAGAGATCGAGGTTGTAGGCATTGATGTGCGTGAGGAAGGGTGCCGCGTTCGCGCCGCCGTGAATCTGTTGCAGGATCGGCGTTTCCACCTCCATGTATCCGCGGTCGCCCAACGTGTCGCGCAGCGACTTCACCACCGCGCTGCGGGCACGCATGAGGGCGCGCGCCTGCGGATTGATCTCCATGTCGACGTAGCGCTGACGCACCCGCGCCTCGGGATCGGTGAGCCCGCGGAACTTGTCGGGCAGCGGGTGCAGCGATTTCGCGTTCATGCGCCAGTCGCTCACCAGCAGCGCGAGCGCTCCGGTGCGACTGCGACCGACCACTCCCGTGCAGGAGATCAGGTCGCCCAGGTCGAAATCGGACGTGAAGCGTCGCAACCGATCTCGATCGATGCGCTCGCTGTCGAGGAGGATCTGCAGGTCCCCGCTCCAGTCGCGCACGAGGCCGAAGACGACGCCGCCGTAGTCGCGGATGCGCAGCAGGCGACCGGACACGCGCACGGTGGTGCCCTCCGGGGCGTTCGCCGCGGAGTCCACGGTGTGGGTGGGCGGATGCGCGACGGGGTAGGCGTCGACGCCGTCCGCGGAGAGCCTGTCCAGCTTGGACATCCGCACCCGGACCTGTTCCGGCCGTCGCCGGCCGGGCAGCGTGTCGACGGGTGTGTCGTCGGGCTCGCTCCCGTCGGCGTGCAGCGTGCCGTCGGCCAGCAGCGCGGCGGGAACAGCCTGTCGGGTGCCGGTGTGAGTGCGTGCACCGAGGCCCGGCAGCGTGAGGAAGCCCTCCGCGATGGCCGATGCGGTACCCACCTTCGGCAGATCGCGGTTGTCCTCGAAGCACAGGTACCGCGGTACCCACTCGGGCTGGTACTTGAGGTTCGATCGGTACAGCGCCTCGAGCTGCCACCATCGCGAGAAGAACACGAGCGTCGAACGCCACAGGCGCAGAACAGGTCCCGCACCGATGCGGCCGCCCTCCTCGAACACGGAGCGGAAGACGGCGAAGTTCAGGGACACCTTGGTGATGCCCACGGTGTCCGAGCGGGACGCGAGCTCGGAGACCATGAGCTCGACGGTGCCGTTGGGTGAGGCGGGATCACGGCGCATGAGGTCGAGCGATGCTCCGCTCGCGCCCCAGGGCACGAGGGAGAGGGTGCCGACGACGCGGTCGTCCGCATCGAGCACGGCCTCGACGAGCAGGCAGTCGCCGTCGAGAGGGTCGCCGAGGCGCCCGAGTGCCATGGAGAACCCGCGTTCGGTCTCGGTGTCACGCCAGCGGTCGGCACGCTCGACGATGGCCGGCCACTCGTCCTCGGGGATGTCGCGATGCCGTCGGATGCGCACCGTCACGCCCTTGCCGCGCGCCCGATTGACCGCCTGGCGCACCGGGCGCATGTCGGGTCCGTTCAGGCTGAACGAGCGGGTCTGCAAGATCGCCTCGTCGCCGAGTTCGAGCACGGCGAGTCCCGCCCGCCGGAACGCGGCGGCACCGGTCTCGCTCGCTCCCATCACCGCCGGGGCCCACCCGTACCGAGACGACATCTCGAGCCACGCCTCGATCGCGTGAGGCCAGGACTCCTCGAGGCCGATGGGATCGCCGCTGGCGAGGCACACTCCGACCTCGACACGATAGGTGATGGCGGCCTTGCCGTTCGGTGCGAAGACCACCGCCTTGTCGCGGCGGGTGGCGAAGTAGGCCAACGAGTCGTCGTGGCCGGAGCGGGCGATGAGTCCGCGTAGCGCCGACTCGTCCGTGCCGGTGAGGGCGTTGCTCGCACGCTGCGAGCGGAACAGTGTCACCACCGCCGCGGCGAGGGCGACGAAGGCGAGCAGTCCCAGAAGAAAGTTGAGGAATCCGTGTGGTCGGCCGCTGAACTGCTCGTTGTCCACCAGTGCCAGGCCGGCCACTCGGTTGAGTGACCACAGGAAGGTCTCGTTCCGCGGCAGCGAACCCGGGAAGGCCTCGAGCAGCGCCCAGCCGGCGAGGATGCCGACGATCAGACCGGTGACGAGAACACCGAGTGCCTTCCATCCGGCGCCGCGTCGGACCTTGGTGTCGAACTCGGTGCGGGAGGCGAGCAGCAGTGCGAGCACCGCGACCTGCAGAACGAGGCCGATCCAGGACCCGACGCTGCCGGGATCGTCCACCAGGGTCGATACGTTCACCACCGCGGATCCGGTCGTGTAGAGGAGAGCGATCCACCACGCGACGCGTTTGCGCGTCGACAGCGCCGCGGCGACCAGCGCGACCACGAAGCCGTAGGACAGGCTCGTGTCGGGAGCGTCGATGACGTACGAGTCGAGCCACTCGCGGGGCACGTGGACGAGGGCTCGGAGCGCGGGTGACAGGCTCCACAGGAGGACCAGCGTCGCGTAGACACCGAGCACGAGGCCGACGTGGTGCGGCACCTGCCGCAGGCGCCCCTTGTGGCGCGACCGGCGATCGGCGCGGGCGACGCGGGACGCGTCGGACAGGCCCGACGGGGACGGTGATGCAGTGCCCGCGGCGGATGCCGCCGGGGTCGCCTGTGTGGCCATGATCGAGCGCCTCCTGCCGGGACCGTGGATGACGGGACGAGCCCGTGCTCCGCAGGACACAGGCTGTGACAGACAACTATGCAGCGTTCGATGCCGCCGCGCGCCCTGTGCTGCGCGGCGGGTCGTCACGAAGGGCCGGGAACCGGAACGACGTCGGGTTCGTTGGCCGGGCAGCACCGATCCGAATACGGATGAATCGGGCGAAACGAGAAGGGATCTCTCACATGGGCGTCAGCCTGACCAAGGGTGGCAACGTGTCTCTCACGAAGGCCGCACCGAATCTGACCGCGGTGTCCGTCGGACTCGGATGGGATCTGCGCACGACGACCGGAACGGATTTCGATCTCGACGCCAGCGCCATCGCGCTCGGCCCGGACAAGAAGGCGCCCGGCAACGAGTACTTCGTCTTCTTCAACAATCTGAAGACTCCGGACGGCTCGATCCAGCACACGGGTGACAACAAGACCGGTGAGGGCGACGGCGACGACGAGGTCATCGACGTCGATCTCGCAGCGGTCCCGTCCACCGTCGACATCGTCACGTTCCCCGTCTCGATCTACGAGGCCGACGCGCGCTCGCAGTCGTTCGGCCAGGTCCGCGGCGCCTACATCCGCGTGATCGACAAGTCGAACGGCACCGAGCTCGCCCGTTACGACCTCACCGAGGACGCCTCGACGGAGACCGCCATGGTCTTCGGCGAGCTGTACCGCAACGGTGCGGAGTGGAAGTTCCGCGCCGTCGGCCAGGGCTACGCCTCCGGACTCGCCGGCATCGCCCGCGACTTCGGCATCAGCGTCTGATCAGTCTCGACGCCTGACCTCGGGGCGGTCGGCTCGTCGCCTCGCGCGCACGACGCCGACCGCCCCGATGATCATGCCCACGATGGACAGCACGTCCGACTCGGTGAATCCGTGCTGGAGTGAGAACACCACCAGCACACGGCCCTCGAGCGGCGCGTTGAAGAGCAGCCAGCCGATCGACGCGAGCACCACCGCGGAGATCGACCAGGCGTTCGGCCGCGCCAGGCACCACGCCGACGCGGCGAACAGCGAGTTCATGACCACGAGTGCGTGGAAGATGTCGATCACGGGGTGGGTTTCCTCGTCTGGGTCCGATGCAGGGCGGGTGTCACAGGAAGGTCGAGAGCAGCCGATGCCCGCCGGCGGCCTTGGCTCGGTACATCATCGAGTCCGCACCCCGCGTCGCGCGGTCGATCGCCCCGGGTCCGGAACTCCACAGCGACGAGTCGGGAGTCAACACGGCGACGCCGACGCTGGCGGTCACGGGAATGGTGTCCTGTCGATCGTGGACCGTCTCGGTGACACGGGCGACCACCGACTCGACGTCACCGTCCACATCGGTGAGGACCGCCACGAACTCCTCGCCGCCGGTACGCGCGAGCACCCCGTGGCCGTCGAAGAGCTCGGCGAGCCGGGTCGCGACCAGGACGATCACGGTGTCGCCCTGATCGTGTCCGAAGCGGTCGTTGACGCTCTTGAAACGATCGATGTCGATCATCACGACCACCACGGGCGATGTGGTCGCGAGTGCCGTCTCCCACAGATCCTCGACCGAGTTCTGCAGACCGCGGCGGTTCCTGACGCCGGTCAGCGAATCGAGGTCCGAGGCTTTCGCGTCCGTCGAGACGAGTGACCACGCGATGGACGCGAAGACCGGCACCCCACTGCTCGCGCCGCTGGCCACCAGCACCGCGGCGATCGCGTCCCACGGCCCCCACAGGTTCTGGACGTACGCCAGGGTGCCGATGAGGACGATGACGGCATTGGTGAACGCGAGATGGGCGAGCAGCACTCGTGGGCTGAGGAAGAACGTGCAGAGAGCGCCGTTGATCGCGAACAGGAAGGTGCCGATCAGTGCCGACGTCGGGGTGTCCAGCAGGATCACCGACGCGATGCCGACGTCGCCGAAGATCAGGAACCCGAGGAACTGCGCCTTCGTGTCCGGCGTCGGTCCCGTGAGCACCCAGATCATCGCGGCGATCTGCAGGGCCAGCACGAGGAAGACGTAGACGATCGCCGGCGTGCCGGAGGGGCCGTTGGGCGAGGCGAGCATCAACATGGACACGGTCGCGTTGAGCAGCACCGCGCCGGCGAAGACCAGCCGGATGATGCCGTGGATGGACCGGGTGGAGTGGTGGACGAAGATCCAGTCGAAATCGTGCGGCGTGGTCAGCCACCGACGCACGACGTCGAGTGCGCTGTCCCGAGGCCCGTGGGTGAGGGGTCTGCGTTGCGCGTTGCGGATGCGCCGGGATCCGCTGTGTCGACCCGGGCGAGCGCGATCGCGGGACGCGCGGACGCGCTGCGTGACCGGCGGACGGGTCGGGTGCGGCATGCGTGGAGAATCCCTTCGAACTCGATGCGACCCCCGACGCGGCGTGTGTCCCTGCTGGTGACCAGTGAAGTGTACGTGTAGTCGGTTTGGTCGGCCCGAAACCGGTGAAACATCGGGTATTCGTGATAGGTAGTCGAGATCACCCCTCGACGTACGATCGGCCGCATGACCGCTGTGTTCCCTGCCAGGCTTCCCGTCGTGTGCGCGCCGATGGCCGGAGGCCCGTCCACCCCCGCCCTGACCGCCGCCGTGAGCGATGCCGGTGGCCTGGGGTTCCTGGCCGGAGCGCTGCTGAGCCCGGAGGCGCTCGACGGCCGGCTCTCCGAGATCGAGTCCCTCACGTCGGCGCCGTACGGCGTCAATCTC
Source organism: Rhodococcus sp. NBC_00297 (assembly GCF_036173065.1). NCBI lineage: Bacteria > Bacillati > Actinomycetota > Actinomycetes > Mycobacteriales > Nocardiaceae > Rhodococcus > Rhodococcus sp. NBC_00297. The sequence continues at coordinate 2,278,514 of NZ_CP108041.1, read as the reverse complement.
TTCCTCCCGTCAGCGCACATCGCGGTCGCCGACGAGATGGAGTCGTACCGCGCCGCGCTGGCCCCGATCGCCGCCGAGTTCGGGGTCGAACCCGGCCCGGCGACACCCGGCCCCGACGACATCGACGCGGTGATCGACGTGGTGCTCGCCCACCGCCCGGCGGCCGTATCGGTCACGTTCGGTCGACCCGGCGCCGAGCTCACCGCCCGCGTGCACGAGATCGGCGCCCTGATGATCGGGACGGTCACCTCCGTCGACGAGGCCCGCGAGGCCGTCGAGGACGGGGCCGACATGCTCGTCGTCCAGGGCAGTGAGGCCGGCGGACACCGGGGCGTCTTCACCGACGACGCGTCGTCTCCTCGAGGCGGTGACGCGATGTCGCTGCCGTCCCTGCTGCTCGCCGTCGGACTGTCGGTCGACGTGCCCTTGATCGCGGCCGGCGGGATCATGGACGGGTCCGGAGTGGTGGCCGCTCTCGGACTCGGCGCCGTCGCTGCGCAGATGGGCACCGCGTTCCTGTGCTCAGACGAGGCCGGTACCTCGGCGGTGCACCGCGCCGCACTGCTGGACCGCCGCTACCGGCGCACCGTGGTGACGCGTGCGTTCTCGGGACGACCGGCTCGGGGACTCGAGAACGAGTTCGCGGCGCAGTTCACGGCCTCCGCACCGGCCGGCTATCCCGATGTCAACGCGATCACGGGCCCGATCCGCACCGCGGCGACGGCTGCCGGCCGAGCTGACGTGCCCAACCTGTGGGCCGGTACCGGGTGGCGTTCGGTGACCGCCGCGCCGGCCGCGGACATCGTCGCGCGGATCGTCGCCGAGATGGAGACCGCCTAGAACCTCAGGACGGGTCTGCGGTCGGGGACCGGTCCTGACTTCCCGCGAGGAGGATCGACGCGATCAGCTCGGGGTTGTCCGTCATCGGCACGTGGCCGACCCCGGGGACCGAGATGACGCGGGCGTGCGGGAAGCGGCGACGGACGCCCCGCACCTGGTAGTGCGGCAGGATCAGGTCTCGCGTGCCCCACGCCACCGTCACCGGCACCAGCGGTTCGGTGAGTGGCGGGAACTCGAACGGCGCGTCGATGCCCGCGTCGATCATCGCGTTGGTGGTGAGTGACGAGGCGTCGACGACGGCGGCCTCGTACGACACCCTGCTCGGATGCGCGAAGAACGGCAGCAGCGTGGGGTACCGCACCGCCCGCATCTTGAGCGCCGTCGGCGTGGCCTTGCCGAACGTGCGCGCGACGGTCCGCATCGCGCGGAACGTCACCATGGTCCGAGCCTGGTCGGTGTGGTTGAGGAAGAAGCCGGCGGGGGACAGCGCGGTGGCCGACGCCACCTCGCCCTGCGCGGCGAGACACAGCGCGACGTAGCCGCCGAGCGAGTTGCCGGCGATGTGCACCTGGTGGTCCGGCTCCTCGATCTCGCGGACGAACTCGGTGACCTCGTTTTGGAGCGTGAGCAACACGTTCTCACCGGACTCGTGCAGCGGCTCCGACTCCCCGTGCCCGGGCAGGTCCACGGCCACGACCCGCCTATAGGGCGTGAGCAGGTCCAGCACCGCGTCCCACGCCTGGCGGCGGTGAACGACTCCGTGCACCAGTACGAGGGTGGGACCGTGACCGTCGACGTCGTAGCGCAGTGTCATGGGCGGATGGTAGCGGAGCCCGGCGCAGTGCCTGTCACTCGGCGTACACAGACAATCCGGTCACGAGCTGAGAACCCGGTCGATCGCCGCGACGGCGTCGGCCAACGCATCCTCGGTCACGGTCAGCGCGGGACGGAACCGGACGCTGCGCGAGCCGCACCCCAGCATGATCACCCGCTCGTCGACGAGGAGCCGCGTGATCAGTCGATCGCGAGTCGCGGTGTCCGGCAGCGAGAACGCCCGGAACAGGCCGCGTCCCCGCACGTCGGAGATCGACGGGTGACGCACCGCGAGTGCGTCGAGAGCGGCGCCGAGGATCGCGCCCCTCTCCGCGGCGCGGGCGATGAGGCCGTCGCGTTCGATCACCTCGAGGATCCGCCGTGCTCGCACCATGTCGGCCAGGCCGCCGCCCCACGTCGAGTTGATCCGTGATCCGACCTCGAAGACGTTGTCGCGCACCATGTCCACGCGGCGGCCCGCCATGATGCCGCACACCTGGGTCTTCTTGCCGAAGGCGAGGACATCGGGTTCGACGCCCAGCTGCTGGTGCGCCCACGCGGTGCCGGTGATGCCCGCCCCGGACTGGACCTCGTCGACGACGAACAATGCGTCGAACTCGTGGCACAGAGCCTGCAGCCCGAGGAGGAACGATGGTCGGAAGTGATGGTCGCCGCCCTCGCCCTGGATCGGCTCGACGATGGCGGCGGCGATGTCGTCGGGGAACGACTCGAACGCGGCCCGCGCAGCGGCCAGTGAGCGCGCCTCGAGAGCGTCCATGTCCGCGCCCTCGCGCAGGTACGGCGACGGGATGCGGGGCCAGTCGAACTTCGGGAAACGCGCGACCTTGATCGGATCCGTGTTGGTGAGCGACATGGTGTAGCCCGACCGGCCGTGGAAGGCGTGCTCGAGGTGCAGGATCCGTCCGCCCAGTGCCGGGTCGAGACCGCGGGACTCGTTCAGCCGGCTCTTCCAGTCGAAGGCCACTTTGAGGGCGTTCTCGACGGCGAGCGCACCGCCCTCGACGAAGAAGAGGTGGGGTAGTTCGGGGACGCCGAGCACGCGCGCGAAGGTCGCGACGAAGCGGGCCATCGGCTCGGAGTAGAGGTCGGAGTTGCTCGGCTTGTGCAGCGCGGCCGTCAGCAGATCCGCCCGGAACTCGTCGTCGCGGGCGAGCGACGGATGGTTCATCCCGAGCGCGTTCGAGGCGAAGAACGTGAACATGTCGAGATAGGACGCACCGGTCCGCGCATCGACGAGTGTGGAGCCGTGCGACCGCTCGAGGTCGAGAACCATGTCGAAGCCGTCGGCCAGGATGTGGCGCGACAGCACGTCGTGGACCGACTCCGGCGCACCGGCGGGAACGGGGGTGGTGGGCCGCGATGGCAGTACCTGCGTCATGAAGGCGAAAGTACGCGATAAAATACTGTCAAACAACAGCTGGGCCGGAATAAATCCTGTCACGACCATCGGAGACAATGAATCCATGACATCGACCGTCGACCTGTCCGCCCGTACGTCCGAGCTGCTCGCCGCAGTCGGGGCCGCGCCGCTCGACCACGACTCCGGCCTGGCCGCGACCAGCCCGATCACCGGTGCGGTGCTGGGCCACGTGCCGCTCACGAGCGACGTGGACTCGGTGATCGCCGCAGCCGCGGACGCCTACCGGTCGTGGTCTCTCGTTCCCGCGCCGGTACGCGGCGGTCTGGTGCGTGAGCTGGGTGAACTGCTCCGCGAACACAAGGACGCACTCGGTGAGCTGGTGTCCATCGAGGCCGGCAAGATCGTCAGCGAGGGCCTCGGCGAGGTCCAGGAGATGATCGACATCTGCGACTTCGGCGTCGGACTGTCCCGCCAGCTCTACGGCAACACCATCGCCACCGAGCGGCCCGGCCACCGGATGATGGAGCAGTGGCACCCACTCGGAGTCGTCGCCGTGATCACGGCCTTCAACTTCCCGGTCGCGGTGTGGTCGTGGAACACCGTGCTCGCCCTCGTCGCCGGCGACACGGTGGTGTGGAAGCCGTCGGAGAAGACGCCCGTCACCGCGGTGGCCGTGCAGGCGCTGTTCGAGGAAGCCGCACGCCGTGCCGGGGTGTCGCCGGCGGTGGCGCAACTCGTCGTCGGTGACCGTGCCGTCGGTGAGACCCTCGTCGACGATCCGCGCATCGCCCTGGTCTCCGCCACCGGATCGACCCGCATGGGCCGCGAGGTGGGCCCCCGCGTCGCGGCACGGTTCGGCCGCGTGCTCCTCGAACTCGGCGGCAACAACGCCGCGATCGTCTGTCCGAGCGCCGATCTCGACCTCACCGTCCGCGGCCTGGTGTTCTCCGCGGCCGGCACGGCCGGTCAACGGTGCACGTCCCTGCGCCGCGTCATCGTGCACGAGTCCGTCGCCGACACCCTCGTCGACCGACTGGGTACCGCGTACTCGTCGTTGCCCGTCGGGTCGCCGCTCGACTCGTCGACGCTGGTCGGACCGCTGATCGACGAGGCCGCGCACGACGGGTACGCCGACGCGTTGGAGCTCGCGCGGAAGGACGGCGGCACCGTCGTCGCGGGTGGTGAGCGGGTGCGAGTGGCGGGCGCCGAGGACGGTGTCTACGTCCAGCCGGCCATCGTGCGGATGCCCGCGCAGACCGACGTGGTGCGCCGTGAGACGTTCGCGCCCATTCTGTACGTCATGACCTACAGCGATCTGGACGAGGCCATCGCCCTCCACAACGACGTACCGCAGGGGCTGTCGTCGTCGATCTTCACGACCGACCTGCGCGAGGCGGAACGCTTCCTGTCGGCGGCAGGGTCGGACTGCGGCATCGCGAACGTGAACATCGGCCCGTCGGGCGCGGAGATCGGCGGCGCGTTCGGCGGCGAGAAGGAGACCGGTGGCGGGCGCGAATCGGGCAGTGACGCCTGGAAGTCCTACATGCGACGCACCACCAACACGGTCAACTACAGCTCGGAGCTGCCGCTCGCCCAGGGGGTGACGTTCCTGTGACTGCGGGAAGGCCGGAGGCCGGCCGGGATCATGCGGGAAGGCCGGAGGCCGGCCGGGATCACGCGGGAAGGCCGGAGGCCGGCCGGGATCACGCGGGAAGGCCGGAGGACGGCCGGGATCACAGCAGCGATCGAACGGTCGAGATCCGCGACGAGGTGATCAGGCTGGGGCAGTTCCTCAAGCTGGCCGACCTCATCGAGTCGGGGTCCGAGGCGAAGGCCGTCATCGCGGACGGTCTCGTCGAAGTCAACGGTGAGACCGAACTGCGCCGAGGACGTCAGCTCCGTGCGGGCGACACCGTCACCGTCGGCGGGGTGTCCGCCCGCGTCGCTCAGGCCTGAGCTGCCGGTCAGCCCTGAGGCGGGAGGGGTTGCGCCGCGACGACGACACCGTCGTCGTCGCTGTAGACGAACTCGCCGGGGATGAAGGTGACTCCGCCGAACTCGACTGTGACGTTCTTCTCACCCGACCCTGTCTGCGTGCTCTTGCGCGGGTTGGTTCCCAGCGCCTTCACCCCGATGGCGAGAGTCGTCAGGATGGCCGAGTCGCGCACGGCACCGTTGACGATGACGCCCGCCCACCCGTTGTCCACACCGCGCCCGGCGATGATGTCGCCGACGAGGGCGGTGTGGACACTCGCGTCGCCGTCGACCACCAGGACACCGCCGTTGCCGGGCTCCGACAATGTCTGCTTGACCAGCAAGTTGTCCTGAAAGCAGCGAATGGTGGTGATGGTTCCGCAGAACTCCCGCACGGCCCCGAGCTGACGGAACTGCGTGTCGCAGCTCCGGATGTCCGGCCCGATGGTGTCGGCGAGATCGGCGGTCGCGATGAAGGTGCTCATGGCGTCACAGGCTAGCGGCAGTCCTGCGGCACGTCGGGTCACGCTGTCGGGGACACCCGCCGGGGCGGCGGTTGGTGCGTCGGCGGTTCGGTCCCTCGAGGTCGATTGGACGGTGCAGGTCGGGGGAACCCGCACGTCATGAGTACAAGTCACGACGGCAACGACGGTCACACCGGTGACGAGACTGCGCGCGACGCCACCCGAGAGGACCACCCCATGTCCGGCCAGAACCCCGATCCCGCAGAGACTGCAGGACTCGAACCCGGTGGCAGCATCGTGCCGGGTGACACGCCGCCGGACTCCACGTCGGCCGCGGGTCCCAATCATGAACCGCCCCAGCGCACTCGGACACCCGCGATCGTGTTCCTGGTCGCGGTCGGCGTCGTCGTGGTGCTGATCGTCCTCGGTGTCGTGGGCAGGATCGCGGGCCTCGTCTAGAGCCCCCGACAGAACTGACGACGGAGCACGTGGCCTCTCGGCCTCGTGCTCCGTCCGTGTGTCAGGCCCCGTTCTCGCGGGCGTTCGCTCCGACGACGGCGACGATCCACTCCGCCAGCCCGGCGGCCCGCCCGTCGTAGTGCGCGCGGAACCGCTCGTCGGCGGTGTACATCCCGGCCACGCAGACATGCATCGCGTGATCGCAGTCGTAGAAACGGTCGATCGACGCTCGGTGGCGTTCCGCGAGGACGTCGGCCTCGTCCGAACCGGGCTCCACGCCGCGGAGCATCGCTGCAGCGAGATCAGCCTCGAGTTGTTCGGTGTCGGCCTTGATCGCACGCCAGTCGTCGGCCGACATCGCGGCGGTGCGCTCCGTGCTCTGGGCCCACGCATCGGTGGTTCCCCAGCGCTCGCGGGCCTCGTCCTCGTACTTCTCGCCGGCCCAGTCGTCGCCCCAGATCTCACGCTGCTCGGCCGGGGTCAGGTTCGTACCCATCGTCTTCCTCTCGATCACGGTGTCCACGGCGTTCGCCATGGCTGTCAGGTGAGCGATGCGCCGGTCGAGCAGGGTGCGCTGCCGTCGGAGATGCTCGAGCGCGTCCGCGGCGGGATCGTCGAGTATCTCCTTGATCTCGGTCAGCGGGAACCCGAGTTCGCGATAGGTCAGCACGGAGTACAGGCGCTCCACGTCCTGCGAGGAGTAGGTGCGGTATCCCGCAGGAGACCTGCCGCCGGGCACCACCAGCCCCACCGCGTCGTAGTGGTGCAGGGTGCGCACGCTGACGTCTGCCAGCGCGGCGACCTGTCCCACGGTCAGTGCATCGTTCACACCGGTCACTGTCCTGCCTCCCGTTGCGTGAGGGTCAAGCACAATCTTGGCCCGATCCGCCGAGGCGTCCGGTCGGGGGCTGTGTCCGAACGCACTCCTGGCGTACCGTGTCGATACCGACGGTGTATCCGTCAACCGTCGTCACACTCATCCGCCACTGGGAGATACGCATGTCAGCGCCGACCGCAGACACGTTCACACGACTCGTCGCCCTCGCCTCGGTCGCACCGGGCCGGGAGACCAAGCCCGTCATCGAGGTGTTCACCGGCCGCGAGATGGCGACCATCCCCGTCGGCACCCGCGACGACGTGCTGGCGGCGAACGACAAGGTCCGCGCAGCCCAGAAGCGGTGGGCGACGACGTCCATCGCAGATCGAGCGAAGATCCTCCACAAGTATCGCGACCTCGTGTTGAAGCACCGGGCGTCGCTCATCGACCTGGCGCAGGCAGAGACCGGGAAGTCCCGGTCCGCCGCCCAGGAGGAGGTCCTCGACATCGCGATGACGGCGCGGCACTACGCGCGGGTCTCCGGCGAACTGCTGAAGAGCAAGCGCGTCAAGGGCATGCTTCCCGTGCTGACCAAGACGCAGGTCAACTACCAGCCCAAAGGCATCGTCGGCATCATCTCGCCGTGGAACTACCCGATGACCCTCGCGGTGTCCGATGCCATCCCGGCTCTGATGGCCGGCAACGGCATCGTGCTGAAGCCGGACAGCCAAACGCCGTACTGCGCGCTCGCATGTGTCGAACTGCTCTACCAGGCCGGTCTGCCCCGTGACCTCTTCGCCGTGGTTCCCGGCCCCGGATCGGTGGTGGGCACCGCCATCGTCGACACCTCCGACTACCTGATGTTCACGGGTTCCACCGCCACCGGCCAGCTTCTCGCCGAGCAGACCGGTCGGCGACTCATCGGGTTCTCCGCCGAGCTCGGCGGCAAGAACGCCATGATCGTCGCCGCCGGCGCCAAGATCCCCGAGGTGGTCGACGCGGCCGTCCGTGCCTGCTTCTCCAACTCCGGTCAGCTCTGCATCTCCATCGAGCGCATCTACGTCGAGAAGTCGATCGCCGACAAGTTCACCGCCGCGTTCGGTGAGCGGGTGCGCCGCATGACGCTGGCCGCCACGTACGAGTTCGGGGTCGAGATGGGCAGCCTCATCTCGGAGGACCAGGTCAAGGCCATCTCGAACCACGTGGACGATGCGAAGGTGAAGGGTGCGACCGTGGTCGCCGGCGGCAAGGCACGCCCCGACATCGGCCCGCTGTTCTACGAGCCCACCGTGCTCACCGGCGTGACCGACGACATGGAGTGCTGGGGAGCCGAGACGTTCGGTCCCCTCGTCTCCATCTACCCCGTCGCCAGTGTCGACGAGGCTGTCGAGCGGGCCAACGCCACCGAGTACGGACTGAACGCCAGCGTGTGGGCGAAGACGAAGGCGCAGGGCGAGGCCATCGCCGCGCGACTGCACGCCGGCACCGTGAACGTGGACGAGGGGTACGCGCCGACCTGGGGAAGCACCGGTGCGCCGATGGGCGGCATGGGTGTCTCGGGCGTCGGTCGTCGACACGGACCGGACGGCGTCCTGAAGTACACCGAGTCGCAGACCGTCTCCACGACGCGCCTGATCAACCTCGGCGGACGACGGCTGCCTCCGAAGCTCTGGGCGAAGACGTTGCCGATCTTCATCCGGGCGCTGAAGTACGTGCCGGGACGGTAGCGGCGCGCATCCCGTAGAATCGGGCGAAACACCCGCAGCGACTAGAGGACGAATGGACAGCGACAAACCCGGGCCGGTCATGGCCCCCCTCGTATCGACCGATGCGACCAGGGCGGTGACCGGCACATGAGCGAGTTGTTGACGCTTCTCCTCGGTATCGTCGTCGTCGTCGGAATCACCGCCGGCACAGGCTATTTCGTGGCCCAGGAATTCGCCTACATGACCGTGGACCGGTCGAGGCTCGAAGCGCGCTCGAAAGCGGGTGACACCGTCGCCGCGCGCACCCTGGCCGTCACGAAGCGCACGTCCTTCATGCTCTCGGGCGCTCAGTTGGGCATCACCGTCACCGGCCTGCTCGTCGGTAACTTCGCCGAGCCGCTCATCGGACAGTCCCTCGGGACTCTGCTCGGCGGCGTCGGCATTCCGAGCGGTGTCGGACTCGCCGTCGGTGCGGTGACGGCGCTGGTGGTGTCGACGTTCGTGCAGATGCTCTTCGGCGAGCTGTTCCCCAAGAACTTCGCCATCGCCCGCCCCGAACCCGTCGCGCGATGGCTCTCGCTGTCGACGACGATCTACCTCAAGCTGTTCGGCTGGCTCATCCGTATCTTCGACGCCTCGTCCAACGCGCTGCTGAAGGCGCTGAAGATCGAGCCGGTCCACGACGTCGAGCACTCGGCGACCCCGCGCGACCTCGAACACATCGTGGCCGAGAGCCGGGGCACCGGTGACCTGCCCGAGGAGCTGTCCACACTGCTCGACCGCATCCTCGACTTCCCCACCCAGACCACGGGTCACGCGATGATCCCCCGCGCGAAGGTGGCGACGGTGCGCTCCGACTCCACCATCGCCGAGGTGCGCGCCCTCATGAGCGTCGAGCACTCGCGGTATCCGGTGCTCCATGCCGACGACTCGATCGAGGGCGTCGTGCACCTGCGCGACGTGCTCGCCACCGACCTGCCCGGCGACACACCGGTCGCCGTGCTGTCCCGCGACGCACTGGTGCTCCCGGAGACCCAGATGCTCCCCGACGCCATGGGGGAGCTTCGCGCGTCGAAGAACCAACTCGCCTGCGTCATCGACGAATACGGCTCCTTCACCGGTGTCGTCACCATCGAGGACCTGGCCGAGGAGCTCGTCGGCGAGATCACCGACGAGCACGACGACGCCGACGGCGCGGAACCCGTGCCCGGCGACGACGGTGTGTGGACGGTGGCCGGCGACGTCCACCTCGACGAGGTGGAACGTGCTCTGGACCGCGAACTTCCGGAGGGCGACATCGAGACCATCGCCGGACTGGCCATAAGCGTCCACGGATCGCTTCCCGAGGTCGGCGACGTCATCGAACTGGAGCTGCCCATCGACCCCGGTGACCTCGCGACCGACGCCGAACCGCCCCGACGGTTCCTCGTCATGAGGATTCAGGAGATCGACAACCACGTGCCGTCGTCGGTCACGCTCGAGGTCGTCGAGCGCACTCCCGACGACGTCCCGGCCATGAGTGAGACGGAGGATGCGCTGTGAGCAACCCCCTGGTGTTCCTCGTCGTCACCGTCGGCCTGATCGCGCTCAGCGCCTTCTTCGTCGCCGTCGAGTTCGCGCTCCTCGCCGCCAAGCGGCACCGGCTTGAGGACGCGGCGGCCGATTCGCGGTCGGCGCGCGCCGCGCTCCGCAGTTCCACCGAGCTCACGGTGCTGCTCGCCGGCTCGCAGCTGGGTATCACGTTGTGCACGTTGGCACTCGGTGCGTTCACCAAGCCCGCCGTGCACTACTGGCTCCGGCCGCTGTTCGAGTCACTCGGTCTGCCCTACTGGGCATCCGACGTGCTCGGCTTCGTCCTGGCCCTGATCATCGTGACCTTCCTGCACCTGGTCGTCGGCGAGATGGCGCCGAAGTCGTGGGCCATCGCGCATCCCGAGAAGTCGGCGACGATGCTGGCCATCCCGATGCGTGTCTTCATGTTCTTCACCCGCCCGATCCTGGTGTCCCTCAACGGAATGGCGAATGCACTGCTGCGCCGGGCCGGTGTGGAGCCGGCCGATCAGGTGATGTCGGGCCAGAACCCGGACGATCTCGAGCAGCTGGTCGCGCACTCGGTGAGTGTCGGATCGCTGGACAAGGGCTACTCGGATCAGATCTCGAGTGCGCTGGAACTGCAGAAGCTCACGGTGGCGGACCTCGTGCGCATCGATTCCGAGCCCACCGCGGTGGCGACGACGGCGACGGTCGCCGACGTGCGGGCGGCGTCGCTGCGCACGGGCCATCTGCGCATCCTCGTGCGGGACGGCGCTGACGTGATCGGTCTGGTCCACGTGCGGGACACGTTGCAGGCGGAGGACTCCCGCTCGGTGGACGACTTCGTGCGACCGGCCTTCGAGCTCGACGCCGCCGCGCCCGTGTACGTCGCGCTCGCGGAGATGCGGGAGACCCGCAACCATCTCGCGGTGGTGCGTGACGGCGGTGCGGTGGTCGGTGTCATCACCATGTCGGACGTGCTCGTCCGGTTGCTGCCCAGCGCGGACCCGCTGCCCGCGTGATCAGGCCGTGGTCGCCAGTGCGGCGGCCACGCCGAACGCCACGGCCATCGCCGCGGTCTCGACGACGGCACGCCGCGTCGAGACCGCGGCGTGCGTGGTGTGGGCACCGATGACGCTCACCCATGTACGCCGTCGCCACCACCCGCCGATCACCAGGGCGACCAGCAGGACCGACTTGAGCAGGATCAGCCGCCCGTAATCGGTGTCGACCAGGGCGGTCACCGAGGTGAGCCGCACGGCGGCGTTGACGACACCGGTGACGGCGACGGCGACCACACACCACAGCGCGGCCGCCGAGTAGCGCGGGAGCAGATCCGCCCAGGCGGTCCGTGACCGCAGGGTCACCGCCATCGCGACCAGCAGCCCGAGCCACACCGATGCCGCCACGACGTGCACGGCGACGAGCAGCGCGCCGACGGCTTGCTGCGCCATGTGGCCGGTCATCGGGCGAGCGATGAGGGCGACGGCGGTGGGTACGACGACGACGATGCCGGAGACTTCCAGATCGGTGCGGAGGGCAGTGGCCGCCAGCACGGCCATCGCGAGCGCGACGACCACGACCGCGGAGCCGATCCGGCCGTTCGCGATGTTCTGGACGTAGTCGGTGAACGTGCCGAGCGACACCGCGGTGGCGCTGACGGCATCGGACCGCGCCGCCCCCAGCACCAGCAGCGTGACCTCGGAGACTGCCCAGCACGCGGCCGCGACGAGGGCGCCGCGCCACGCGAGGTGGTCGTCGACGTGCCGGGAATCGCGGGCCCACAGGACCAGCAGACCGAACCCGAGCACCACGGCACCGGCGACGTCGGCACCGGTCCGCACGAGGGAGTCGAGCGGAAGGTCGGAGGGCGCCAGTACGAGGGCGGCGATCACTCCGAGCAGTGCGGCCGGAACGACGGCGAGCGGTGACCACCGCGCCGTCGTCGTTCCGGCCACGACTCAGTTCTTCTTCCGCAGAGCGAACGCGAGACCGCCGAGGAACACCACCGCGGCGGCGACCAGGAACGGCCAGAGCGGCACACCGCCCCCCGACTCGGTCGAGGACGCGCCGGCGTCGGCCGCGGGACCGGGGATCCCGGTGCCGGCCGTCGTCAGCTCGAATGTCCGCGTACCGCTCACGGGGTGGCCGTCGGCTGACGTGACGCGGAACGCGATGGTGTATGTGCCCGTCGGCCCGAGCTCTCGGAGGTCCACCGCGACGGTGGAACCCGACACGCGCGGGTCACCGTCGGACCAGAGGTTGCCGTCGGGACCGACGACGGTCAGCGAGGCGAACTGCGACTGCACTGCCTCGTTGAACGTCACCGTCGCCTCCGCCGGACCCTGATCGACGGAACTCTCGTTCTCGGGGGAGCTGGACACCACCACCGAGTGCGCGGACGCCGTCGAGGTGCCGAGCAGCAGCGTCGCGGCGAGGGCGAGCAGCAGAGCGAGGAACCGGCTCACGAGCGTCGACTCCGCACCGTGGCGCCGATCCCGAGTGCGGCACCGAGTGCTCCGAGAACCAGGCCGATCCCGCCGAGCCACCGGGCCGTGGTGTCGGACGACGACGCGGCGGCCTCGGTGGTCGAGGACGCTGACGACACCGTGGGGCTGCTGTGATGATCGCCGCTGCTCGCCGCGAGTTCCAGTGTGGGAGCCGGCAGTTCGGGCTCGGTACCGTCCTCCGGTGTCGGCTGGTCCCAGTTCACGACCTCGCCGTCACTGTAGGTCTGGCGGGCCGGGAAGGACACGCTCTCCTCCTCCGGCAGGGGGCCGGCCGAGAGCTGGAACTGCTCGAACTGTCCGGGCCCGACACCGGGGTTGCCGGGATCCGCCGTCCAGGTGACCGAGGTGGCCAGTTCGTCCGCCGAGCGTTCGACGACGGCCGTCCATCCGGGCATGGGCTGCGTGCGGGCCGAGGTGAGGCCGGGCAGCTGGACGGTGACGGAGGTGGTGGACGCCGCCTCCGACTCGGTCGGCACCCGGAAGGTGAGAACGCCGTATCCGCCCTGTGCCGCGTCCGGAGCGGACACGACGACGTGGGCGGACGCCAGTCCTGCGGAGGCGAGGAGGGCGGCGGCGGTGAGGACACTCGTGCCCAGGGCACGCGTGGAGAAGCTGGTCATGACAGTTGTCTTCCGTTCAGGTGAGGGAGTACCGCGGTGTGAGTGGCTGCACGAGCACCTGCGGTGGTCCTCTCCTGGAGACGGCGGACAGAACGGGTACGGGAACCGGCCGATCGAGCGGCGCGGTGGCGGTGACGGATCGGGGGCGACGCGGCGGCGAGAACGTGAGCCGCGGTGCGCGCAGCACCGACGTGATCGCGGCGAACAGCCGCTCCGACGAGGCGACCAGGACTGCGCCGACACCGACGGCGACGGCGTGCGCCGCGAGCATCGACGCGTCGAGCGGGTGGGCGTGTTCCGCGACGGCGGCCAGTGCCTCGTGCGCGACGACCTGTCCGCCCACGAGCCACAGGAGGATCGGGAGGGGGCCGGTCCGGGCGGTCCCGACACCGGCGGCGAGCACGCCCGCACCGATCGCGACGGCGAGCAGCAGGGAGAGAGCGGACGAGGTGGGCACGCCACCACCGCCGACACCGTGCGCGGCGACGGCGAGCGTGGCCGTGAGTGCTCCCACGGCACCACCACGCCACACGCGCGTGCGCTCGGTCCCCATCGTCGACTCAGGCAGGGATCAGCGCACGCCGAGGCGCGCGAGGATGTCGGCCTCGATGCCGTCGAGCTCGTCGGAGATGGCGCCGTGAGCCAGCTTGCGGCGCGACGGCGGCATCTGCTCGGCGGCGTGCACCGCGGTGGTGAGCTCGGTCAGGCGCGACCGGATCGCATCGGCGAAGGCGCCCGTCTCGGCGTCCTGGTGCGACGCGGCGACCTCGGCGACGGAACGCTCGGCACCGACGATGCGAGCGCTGAGCTTCGCGCCGTGTCCGGTGTACTGGCCGAGCTCCTTCACGTCGACGCCGATGCGGCCGGCCCGGTACTGGTCGAGCTGACCCCGCAGGAGGGTCGCCGCGCGGTACGCGATCGGCACGAGGACGGGGGCCAGGACGCGACCGATGCCGACGTACTTGCGCACCTTCGCCGCGTTGATCTTGCCTTCGCGCGCGGCCTTCTCCCGTGCGGCCAGGGTCCTGATGTGCGCCTGATCCACCTTCTGTTGGCTGGTCAGCGCCTTGGCGTCGTTCTTCGCCAGCTTCTTCAGATGCTTGCGCTCGTTCCGGGCGGTGTACTTCGCCTCAAGGCCCGCCTTGTGGCGCAGGGCCTTGGCCTCGGCCTTCCGGGTCGCACGGCGAGAACGCTTCTTGCGCAGAGCCATGGTGTACGTGCCCCTATCGTGTCCGACTACGTCGCCAGAACGCTCCGACCGGATGACCGACGAGCGCCTGAATGCCTGCCGCCAGCCTATCGGTCCGCTCCGGGTGCGCTGCATCCGCGTGAGGTGTCGGCCCGTGGATCTACGCTGCGAGAATGTCCCACGTCGTGCCGCCCCCCGCTCCGGCGTCCGGCCCCTCCGTGCTGATCGACGCGTCGTCGCTCACCCGGTGCCGCCACCGCGTGTATCTCGACACCGCCTACCGCTCTCTGCTCGTCGACACCGCGGAGGACGCGGGGGTGCAGATGCGCCGGGAGGCGGCCGCCGCGTACCGAGCCGAGATCCGGGACACCCTGGTCGCCGCGGATCCGCAGTCGTGGGTGGTGGTCTCCCCGTCGATGTCCCGCTCGATGCAGGTCCGCGCCACCCGCGCGGCGTGCGAGTCCGGTGTCGAGCGCATCTGGAACGCGACCTTCGCCGACGACGAGGACGCCGGTCGGCGTGGCCGGTGCGACATGCTGGTGCGCGATCCGGACGGCGGGTACATCCCGGTACTGGTGGTCAACCACAAGGTCACCGATCCGGGAAGCGGCGCGGTGACCACGCCGTTCACGTCGTGGGCCCCCGCTCTCGATCCCACGCGCAAGGTGCGACCGCAGTTACGGGACCAGTTGGCGGCCGTGCACGTGCATCGGCTCCTGGGCCGCATCGGTCAGGCCGGTGTGTCGGCGCGAGCCGGTGTCATCGGCTTCGGTGCCGAGGTGATGCTCGTGCACGATCTGACGGCGGTCGACGCGGAGTACGACACGCGCTTCGGTGACCGACTGGCCATCGCGTCGGGCTCGGTCGTCACGTCGCCGTCGAAGGTGTCGGAATGTCGGTCCTGTCCGTGGTGGTCCGAGTGCGGGGAGACCCTGCGGCGCACGCGGGACGTCTCGCTGGTGGCGGCGGGGTCGCGAGCGGACGCCCTGCGGTCCGCGGGCATCGTCACCATCGACGACCTGGCGGACTGGACGGGCGGCGTGCCCGACGAGTGGCCGCACGGCGACTTCGACGAGACGGTCGTCATCGCCCGTGCATGGATCGCCGACCTGCCGCTCGTCCGGCGCCGCGACACCGTGACGGTCCAGCGGGCGGACGTCGAGGTGGACGTCGACATGGAGAGCTACCAGGAGCACGGCGCCTACATGTGGGGAACGCTCCTCGACCGGCGGGACGGTGCCGAGCCGCAGTACCGCGCCTTCGTGACGTGGGAACCGGTTCCCACGATGGACGAGGCGCGCTCGTTCGGCGAGTTCTGGTCCTGGATGCAGGGCGTGCGTGCGGACGCGCATGCGGAGGGCCTGACGTTCGCGGCCTACTGCTACTCGCGCGCCGCCGAGGACAAGTGGCTGCTGGGATCCGCGCGCCGGTTCGCCGGCATGCCCGGTGTCCCCACCGAGGCCGAGGTGCGGGAGTTCATCGACGGGCCGGACTGGGTCGACATCTACATCGCGGTGTCCCAGAACTTCGTGTGTCCGTCGGGAAAGGGCCTCAAGAAGGTCGCACCGGTCGCGGGCTTCCACTGGCGGGACGACGAGGCGGGCGGCGAGGCGTCGATGGCCTGGTACCGCCGCGCGGTGGGATACGACGGAGACGTCGACGCGTCGCAACGCACGCGGTTGCTCGAGTACAACGAGGACGACGTGCAGGCCACCCGCGCGCTGCGGGTCTGGATGGACGGGGCGGCCGCGCGGGAGATTCCGACTGCGGACGACCTCGGCGGAAGTTCCTCTGTGACGAAGTGACACGCTCTCCCCGTCGTGTAACGAAGTGAAACGCTCGCCATCGCTACCAGTCGGGGGTTGGCAGCGACGACGAGCGTCTCGAGATGTGATTCGTCCCAGTACCCGGTGTGGATGGGTGGTGACGAAAAACTTTCTTTTCGAGCAGTTACCGCGGTGCCATCCGGAGTGCGCCGTCCATGCGGATGGTCTCGCCGTTGAGGTAGTCGTGCTCGACGATCATCTGTGCGAGCTGCGCGTACTCGGTGGGCTGAGCGAGTCGGGACGGGAACGGGACGCCCGCCTCGAGGCCGGCGCGGTACTCCCGGGTGACGCCGGCGAGCATCGGGGTGTCGACGATGCCGGGGGCGATGGTGTTGACGCGGATGCCCACCTGGGCGAGGTCGCGCGCCGCGGGGACGGTCATGCCGTGCACGCCGCCCTTGGAGGCGGAGTAGGCGATCTGACCGATCTGGCCTTCGAACGCGGCCACCGACGCGGTGTTGATGATGACGCCGCGCTGCCCGGCCTCGTCGACGGTCGGCAGCGTCTGCATGTGATCGGCCGCCAGACGCATGACGTTGAAGGTGCCGAGCAGGTTGATGGTGATGACCGTGCGGAAGAGCTCGAGATCGTGCACGCCCTTTTTGGACAGGATGCGTCCCGCCCAGCCCACGCCGGCGCAGTTCACGACGATGCGCAGCGGGACGCCGGCCTCGCCGATCTGTGCGAGGGCGGCCCGTACCTCCTCGTCGCTGGTGACGTCGGCGGCGATGAGCGTCACGCCGTCCGGTACGGAGTCACCGGCCTTGTCGATGGACTGCTGCAGGTCGAGGCCGAAGACGGTGACGCCGTTGTCGGCGAACCGCTTCGCCGTGGCCGCGCCGAGCCCCGATGCGCCGCCGGTGACCAATGCCGCTGTTCCCGCGATCTCCACTGCCGTGTCCTCTCGTCGGACGGCCGACTCGGTTACCGGCCGCTCACTGAAACGAACCCTAGTCGGTGGGTGCAGACTCGGGACATGACGTTCCCCGGTTCGGCAGACGAGGTCCATGTCCGGCGTTGTGTCGCGCTCGCGCGCGAGGCACTCGACGCCGGTGACGAGCCGTTCGGGTCGGTGTTGGTCGACGCGGACGGTCAGGTGCTCTTCGAGGACCGCAATCGCGTGGGCGGCGGGGACTCGACGCGCCATCCCGAGTTCACGATCGTGGAGTGGGCCGTGCGGAACCTGACGGCCGACGAGCGCGCCCGGACCACGGTGTACACATCGGGGGAGCACTGCCCGATGTGTTCGGCGGCGCACGCGTGGGTGGGGCTCGGCGACATCGTCGTCGCGGTGACGAGTGCTCAGCTCACCGCGTGGCGGTCGGAGTGGGGTCTGGAGCCGGGCCCTGTCGCCGCGCTGCCCATCGGCGACGTGGCGCCGCGGATCCGGGTGCGGGGGCCCGTACCGGAGGTCAGCGCGGAGATGCGGTCACTTCATCGTCGGAATGCCGGTCTGCCGTCGGACGAGTGAGAGTCCAGCTCGTCGCCGCGATACCGAGGGCGAGGACCACGGCCGCGGCGATCAGTCCGACGGGTGTGCCGGGAAGCAGCCCCTCGAGGATCAGCCACACGCCGAAGACGAAGAACAGGGTCGCGGCACCGAGGGTGATGAGCCGCTCGGGCAGGTGCTTGCCCAGGGTCGCGCCGATGACGATGGCCAGAGCGTCGGCGGCGACCATGCCCAGCGTCGAGCCGATCCACACGCCGACCCAGTCGTTGTCGGAGGCGAGCGTGACGGTGGCCAACATCGTCTTGTCGCCGAGCTCGGCGAGGAAGAAGGCGGACGCGACGGCGATGAAGGCGGACTTCGTCACCCGGTCGGCCTTCGTCTTCTCCTCGTCGTCGAGCGAATCGCCGCGCAGCGTCCACAGGCCGAAGACCAGGAACGCGACGCCGCCGACGATGCCGATCAGGTGCGTGGGCAGCGCGACACCGAGGTAGTGGCCCACGGCGACGGAGACGAGGTGGACGAGCGTCGTGGCGACCGTGATGCCGCCGATGACGACCCACCAGCGGTACTTCAGGGCGAACGTCATGGCCATCAGCTGGGATTTGTCACCGAGTTCGGCGACGAAGATGACTCCGAAGCTGAGCAGCAGGGCGGCGAGCACGTCGAACCTCCAGGACAGGGCGCGTCGGCCGACACGAGGGGAGAACCTGGCCGACGCTCGGTGCAGCGCACCGTGCGGTCATCGGGACCGGTGCGGGAAGGCCGGAGGCCGGCCGGTCGACGAAAGGTCTCGCCCACCTGCTGCCACGTGTGTGGAAGCTCGGTTCACCGAGCCGGGAGCGCCCCGGCGAACCGGTGCGCGCCAGTATGTCGACTGGATGATCGGGGGCTACTCCCCTTCGCTGATTTCCACGCTAAAGCCCTGGTCAGGCTTCTGCAACTTCGACAAACCTGTTCGGCTACCCGAAATTTGTCGTGTCATGCAGCGAGCAACATCGCGAGGACGGCCGTATCGGGATGGCTGATGGGATCGAGGCCCACACGGCTGATCATCGACGTCACGGTGCCGTCCGCCTCGGCCTCGACCCAGGCGGCGCGATGGTCCAGCCCGAGGTGCGGCAGACCCGGCAACAGCACGCACCCCGACGCGGCCCCGGCGCACTCCGGCAGCGTCGGCATCGTCTCCGACGGCGGATGCAGCATCATCAGCGCGGCCGGCTGATGCAGCGCGAAGCGCTCCGGGGTCACCGCGTGGTCCCCGATGACGGGGCCCTCGGACACCACGATGCCCACGGTCCCCTCGTGTGGGTCGTCGGGCAGTTCCTCGCGGACACAGAAGACGGTGCTGGTGTCCAGCAGGCCGGGGGTCGACGCGACCCGCACCGTGAAGGCGAGAAGCTGCGCCCATTCCTTCGTCGTGTCGGGCCACCGGCCGGAGATGACGAAGCCGCGCAGCGTTCCCGAGGCGTGGAACGGGGCCACACCGATGATGCGACGATCGGGACTGGTCATGACGTTCTCCTCGCACTGGCCGGCATCGAGCGGGACGGCCTGCGCGGAACGTGCGCGGACCATCGGCACACAACGTCGGGTAGAGGAAGAGAACACCACCATCGCGCTGGCACACAAGTGGTCACGAGTGCCAGATGTGGCGGGTGAGACGACGAATGCCGCGCCCTCGTGGGACGCGGCATTCGCGGTACGACTGTGCGGCGGGACTACGGGAAGATGAGACCCGAGGTCTGCGACGTGGCTGCGGCGAAGCGCTGCTGCACGTCGGCCCAGTTGACGACGTTCCAGAACGCCTTCACGTAGTCGGCCTTGACGTTCTTGTACTGCAGGTAGAAGGCGTGCTCCCACATGTCGACCTGCAGCAGGGGAATGATGCCGAGCGGCACGTTCGCCTGCTGGTCGTACAGCTGGAACGTGAGGAGCTTCTTGCCCAGCGTGTCGTAGCCGAGCACTGCCCAGCCGGAGCCCTGCAGACCGTTGGCCGCGGCGGTGAACTGCGCGCGGAACTTGTCGAACGAGCCGAAGTGGTCGTCCAGTGCGGCCGCGAGCTCGCCCTCGGGCTTGTCTCCACCGTTGGGGGAGAGGTTCTTCCACCAGATGGAGTGGTTCACGTGGCCACCGAGGTGGAACGCGAGGTTCTTCTCCTGCAGGAAGATCGAGCCGTGATCGTCCTTGTCACGGGCGTCGGCCAGCTTCTCCAGTGCGGTGTTCACGCCGGCGACGTAGGTGGCGTGGTGCTTGGAGTGATGCATCTCGTTGATCTCCCCGGAGATGTGGGGCTCGAGAGCTGCATAGTCGTAGTCGAGGTCGGGCAGTGTGTACTCGGACACGTGTTTCCCTTCTCTTGCATCTGTTGTAGCTGACTGCTGGCGTTACCCAGCCAACGTCATTCGTACACCTCGCGCAAGAGTTCGACGCAGTCGGAGTGCAGCGCAGACACGCCGATGCGGACCGTGGTCCCCTTGCCCGCGCGCAGCGATGACGTGGGCGAACTCGACCGACAGGTGAACGGAACCTTAAGATCGAGGGTGATGACCTCCTCGACGCCCGACTCGGACGGTGGGGTGGTCTCCGTCCGTACGGCGGCCGATCCGCCGCGGATCCGGTTCGGCGGAGTCGACATCCTGCGTGCGCTGGCGGTCCTGACCGTCGTGTACTCGCACATCTCGTACTTCCTGGTCGACGATCTCGGAACACCGTGGTGGCTCATCGACGTCGTCACCCTCGTGTTCGTCGAGCACGGCGGTCTGAACCACCATCTCTCGTTCGTGGGCGTCGCGTTCTTCATGATCCTCACCGGACTGGTCGCGACCGCGTCCGTCGTCCGCAACTCGCCGCGCGCCTTCCTCGTGGGGCGGGCA
Organism: Rhodococcus sp. NBC_00297; assembly: GCF_036173065.1. Lineage (NCBI taxonomy): Bacteria > Bacillati > Actinomycetota > Actinomycetes > Mycobacteriales > Nocardiaceae > Rhodococcus > Rhodococcus sp. NBC_00297. The sequence continues at coordinate 2,258,059 of NZ_CP108041.1, read as the reverse complement.
GCGCGGTTGCTCCCGGTGTTCTGGCTGTCGGTCCTCGCCGCGATCGTGCTGGTCCGCCTCGGGGTGAACGGGATGTTCTCGCAGACCGTGGGCATCAGCAACGCCGAGGCCGCCATGAGCTTCGTGCTCGGCGGCTTCTTCGTGCGCCCGGAGGTCGTGGTCCTCGGGGTCACCTGGACGCTCGTCGTCCAGGGGGTCTTCTACGTGTACGCGGTGAGCATGCGCCGGGTGCTCGCGTCCCGCCCCGTGCTGGTTCCGGTCGTCGGCGCGGCGGTGTGCTGGCTGATCCTGCTCTACACCGATCTGGTGCCGTACGAGTACACGATCCCCATGGTCGACAAGGTCGCGGCGACGTTGCCCACCGTCTTCCTGGGCCAGATCGTGTACCTCGCGTTCGCCCGGCTGGCGTCGTGGCGGGCCCTTCTTCTCGCGGGTCTCGCCCAGTTCGCCGTCATCCGGTACGCGACGACGGTGGACGCCTTCCACGTCGGTCAGCAGGGTCACCTGTGGACGGTGCTGGTGCTCGTCGTCGCGGTGGTGCTGGTGGCTCCCACCGACACCGCGTTCGGCCGCTCGCGCGTGATCCACTGGCTCGCGACGCGCAGCTACACGATCTACCTGGTCCACACTCTGGTGCTCTACCGCATCTACTCGCTCGTCGAGCCGCATCTCGGTGCGACCGTCGCGGTGCTCGTCTTCGCGCTGATCACCGGTGTGCTCTCGGATCTCGTGTACCGCTACGTCGAGACGCCGGCGGCACGGTGGATCGCCCGCCACTGGTCGGGGCATCCGCGGACGCCTGCCCCGACCGCGAACGAGCCGACCTCGAGTGACCCGACCTCCGGCCCTCAGGCCAGCTGACGCATCACCTCGGCGGCGACCAGTTCGATGTGGTCGAGATCGGACAGGTCCAGCATCTGCAGGTAGAACCGGGTCGATCCGAGCCCGGCGTACGTTCCGAGCTTGTCGACGATCTCGGCAGGCGTCCCTGCCGCGCCGTTCGCCCGGAGCTCCTCCACGTCCCGTCCGATCGCGGCGGCGCGACGGGCGATCTCGTCCTCGGTGGTGCCGCAGCACAGCACCAGCGCGTTGGAGAACGTCATCGACGACGGATCACGGCCGATGTCCGAGCACGCTGCGCGCACCCGGTCGAACTGTGTCGCCGTCGCGTCGGTGTCCGCGAACGGGAGATTGAACTCCGTCGCGTGACGCGCGGCGAGTTCCGGCGTCCGCTTCTTCCCCATGCCCCCGATGATGATGGGCGGCGGACTCTGCACCGGCTTCGGCAGAGCGGGTGACTCGGTCACGGTGAAGTGGTCGCCCTGGTACGAGAACGTCTCACCCGCGGGAGTGCCCCACAGACCGGTGACGATCGCGAGGGTCTCCTCGAAGCGATCGAAGCGCGTGCCCACCGACGGGAACGGGATCGCGTACGCCGCGTGCTCCTCGGCGTACCAGCCTGCTCCGAGCCCCAGTTCGACGCGGCCGGCGCTCATCGCGTCGACCTGCGCGACCGAGATCGCCAGGGGACCCGGGTACCGGAAGGTGGCCGAGGTGACGAGGGTGCCGAGGCGGATCGTGGAGGTCTCCCGGGCGATGCCGGCCAGGGTGATCCAGGCGTCCGTGGGTCCGGGGAGACCGTCCGTGCTCATCGCCAGGTAGTGGTCGGAGCGGAAGAAGGCGTCGTACCCGAAGTCCTCGGCGGCGCGCGCCACGCGGACCAGGTCGTCGTAGGTCGCGCCCTGCTGCGGTTCGGTGAAGATTCTGAGGTCCATGGTTCGACAGTAGAAGGGCGTGCCGGAGTCGGGGAGCGACCGTGGGTGCGACACACGCGGAGAAAACGGGATCGAGTCCCGTTTCTGTGGATGTTTCTGTGGATGATGGGGATGGTGATTGTCGATCAGCAACCTCCGTAGGAAGTCGAAGATGCCGATCGACAATACTGCTCCCCATGGACTTCACCGCCGAGGCCGAACTGTCCGCCGCGCTCGACGACCTGCACGCAGCGGAGATCGACTCCCTGGCCTCGGCGGTCGCGCCGTTTCGCGGACGCCTCACCCGGAGCCATCTCGGCCGCGCGCGCCTGGTGGTCACACTCTCGGCAGACGGCCTGCCGCAGGCCGTCACCCTCGCCTCGGCTCTGCTGCGAGATCTCGCCGGTGGTCGCGACCTCGTGTCGCTGTCCGTCCGCTCGGCACGAGACCACGAGTCGGTGTCCGGACTGCCGCCCACCGACGGGTGGTCGTCGGTGTCCGAGGTGGCGGCGGAGCGGGCGATCTCCCGACAGGCCGTGCTCGCGCAGATCGCGGCGGGCACCCTGCCCGCGGCGAAGGTGGGGACCACGTGGGTGGTGGCCCGCGGCGCACGACGGTTCGAGAGCGGGCAGTACGAGAGCGGGCGGTACGAGAGCGGGCGGTTCGAGAACGACTGGTGATCGACGGTGGCACCGGGGCGAGGGGCGTGACAGGATCGAGTGCGTGAGCTTCGGATCCGTACCGTCCGTGTCCGTCTCCGACGTCCCGGAGCCCGGTCCCAGCGCCGCCCTGCTCGACGTCCGTGAGGACGACGAGTGGACCGCCGGGCACGCTCCCGGCGCGCTGCACGTCCCGATGGGCGACGTCCCGTCGCGGATGGCCGACATCAGCGTTGACGGCACCCTCTACGTGGTGTGCCGCCAGGGTGGGCGTTCGGCCCGCGTCGTCGAGTACCTGCAGCACGCGGGAGTCGACGCGGTGAACGTGGACGGCGGCATGGTGGCGTGGCAGCAGGCCGGCCTCCCGGTCGTCGACGACGCCGGTCGCCCGGCCACCGTGTACTGACGCCGTGACCGCTCCTCGGCCGGTGGCCTGGTTCCAGATCTGTGCGCGCTGCACACGGCGCATCGACGTGGGGCCGTCGCCGCGGCAGTGGTGTCCCGTCTGCCACGGGGTCCTGCTCTCCCCGGTGCCGGTCGGGCAGTCGACTGCCCCGGTCGGGCAGTTGCCGATGGCCGTCCGTCGTAACTTCCGCTGGGTGGCCTCCGCGCCCGGATCCGCGCCGCGGCGCCGTGTCCGCCGGGTGCCGACCCCCACCCCCCGTTACGACGTCATGCCCACCTGGGGTCTGCCGATCGCGCCGCGCCCGCACCCGAGTGCGCCGGAGAGCGCCACGGACCGGCTGGCCCGGCGCTCGACCTCCCTGCTCACGGCGACCGTCGCCCTGTTCGTCGCGGCGGCCGTCGCCGAGCTGGCCCGGTACGTCGTGCTGCTCGTCAGTCGCGACCGACTGATGCCCGCCGCGGTCCTCGCACTGTCGGACGCCGCCGTGTGGTGCCTGTCGTTCCTGTCCCTCGGAGTCGGTCTGGTCGCCGCGGTGGCGACGGTCGCCCGCGTGGTCCGGTTGCGCCGCAGCGCCTACGCCCGTCACGGACTCACCGATCCGCGGCGCACGCGAACCCTGTACCTCGGATCGCTGCTGCCGATCGTCACCCTGCTGTTGCCCGGGGTCTTCCTCACGGAGCTGGCCCGCACGAGCGAGCACCGGCTCCGACTCGAGCGTCTGGTGCCGTGGTGGTGGGCGGCCTGGGTCGGCAACTGGCTGCTGATCGCGGCAACTGTCGCGTGGCGCACCGTCGACGGCATCCAGGCGCAGGCGAACGGTGTGGTCCTCACCGCGATCACCGACCTGGTCGCCGCGGGGGTGGCCGCCCTCACGCTCACCGTGATCCGCCGAGCCGACGGCCGCACCGTGCGCGGCGACACCCGCACCCTCACGCGATGGACGGTCCTGCCGACCACCCCCGTGTCCGACACGACCCCGGCCCCGGAGGACACCGCACCCGACCAGCTCGCCGACGTCCGATGATCTACTCCGCACACGAGGCCACACCCCTCGTCGTCGCGCATCGAGGCTCGTCGGGAACGCGGCCGGAACACACACTGGTGGCGTACGAACAGGCGCTGCGCGAGGGGGCCGACGGCGTCGAGTGCGACGTGCGGCTCACGCGCGACGGCCGGGTGGTGTGCGTCCACGACCGACGGATCGACCGGACGTCGTCGGGAACCGGGATCGTCAGTGCCCTCACCTACGAGGCACTGTCCGGCCACGACTACGGGACAGCCGACGATCCGGCGAACGTGCTGCTGCTGAGCGATCTCATCGACATGGTCATGGCGTGGAAGGCGAAGCCCGCCAAGATTTTCATCGAGACCAAGCACCCGGTGCGCTACGGAGGCCTGATCGAGAACGCCGTGCTGGCGGAACTGCACCGCTTCGGCATCGGCCGACCCGGGTCGGCATCCCTGTCCCGCGCCGTCGTGATGTCGTTCGCGCCGTCGGCGGTGTGGCGGGTGCGGCGATCGGCGCCGATGCTGCCGACCGTGCTGCTCGGCACCGCGTCGCGCTACATCGGCGGCGGCGCCGCGACCACGGTGGGCGCCACGGCGGTCGGGCCCTCGATCAAGACGCTGCGTGATCATCCGAACCTGGTCGATCACGCCGCGGCGGCCGGTCGAGCGACGTACTGCTGGACCGTGAACACCGAGGAGGACGTGCATCTGTGCCACGACCTCGGGGTGCGCTGGCTCGCCACCGATCATCCGGGTCAGGCGCTCGCGTGGTTGGACGACAGCATCACCCGGTAGGTTCGACGCTCGTGGGTAAGAAGAGCAAGAGAAACAGCGGACCGAAGCCCGACAGTCGACGCGCGGAGCTGCTCGAGCAGCGCAGAGCCGAGCGTGAGGCGCTGTCGTCCGCGCCGGTGCGGCCGTTCGAGGGCCTCGCCTTCGAGTGCGACATCGTGGCGATGCGCGAGTTCGTCGCCTCCGCGTCGGCATCCCTCCCGGTGACGGGAAGCGACCGTCCCTTCACCCTCGCGACCGTGCTCCCCGGTGCCGTCGCCGCACTCGTGCGTGACGACGAGCAGAAGAACGCGTTCGTCGCGATGCAGGTCCAGACCTTCTCGGAGGATCTGTCGGCCGACCTCGCCGCCTCCGTCGTGTGGGCCTCCTCGGCGACGCCCGGAACCTCGACGGCGGCGTCGAACCCGTCCGCCGAGACGCCCGCGCTCACGGAACTCGTGGACGCGACGTCGCCCCTGGACATCACCGTCCACAAGGACTTCTCGTGGTGGATCCCGGAGGGCGCGGGAGCGGACCCCGAGGTCGACGCCACCATCGAGCGCGCCAACGGTGCGATCCTCCCGTCCGCCCGCATCACGGCCGATGGTGTGTCCGCGGCCTGGTGGGTCGACGCCGGCGACAAGGCGCACATCCGCTGGGTCCGTCCCGAGGACGAGGATCAGTTGATGATCGCGCTGGCTCGCTTGCAGTCGGTGGGTGAACTGCATGTGGGGGAGGGATCGCGCTTCGCCGGCTCGTTCCGTACCCACGGCCTGCTCGTACCCGTCTTCGACCTCGATCCCGAGGTTCATCCCGACGAATGGGCGACGGGCACAGCGGCTCTCGGCCGCAGGCTCGACGAGACGCTGGCCGACACCAGCGAGCTCACCTCCGAGCAGCGGCGCGCCCGTGACGGCCTGCGCAGCCGGCAGGTCACCCTGCGCTGACGATCAGGCGAGTCCCCCGGCGGCCCTCGGCGCGTTGCCGCCGCCGCGGGACTCGCTCGTCATCTCGCGGGCGATGAAGTCCTCGATGTGGAAGAGGTTCTCGCCGGCACGGTCGACGATGGTGAGCAGCGTCGTCATCGACGCCACCTCCTCGATCTGCTCGGCGAGGAACCACTGCATGAACTGCTCGCCCAGGTAGTCGCCGGTGTCGCGGGCGGTGCGTGCCAGCGTCGTGATCTGCTCGGTGACCTTCTTCTCCTGCCGCAGCGCCAGCTCGACCGGCTCGCGCACCGACCCGAACGCGTTCACGACGTCGTCGACCCCGGGCACCCGGACCTCGAGGTCGTTGTCCAGCAGGTACTGGATCATCATCATGGCGTGGCCGCGTTCCTCGTCGGCCTGGGCGTAGAACCGTGCGGCGAGCTGCGGCAGATCCGCCCCGTCGAAGTGGACCGCGATCGCGATGTACTGCTGCGAGGCGGTGAACTCGTGTCGCACCTGTTCACGGAGGAGAAGGTGGAACGCGCTGGACTCCCTGTCGTGGAACACCCCGGAATCCCGGGCGTCGGAGGCAGCGGACACGTCGTCGAGGCTCATGACGACACACGGTACTGGGTCGAGCGTGTCCGTCGGGACGCGTCATCCGCCGCCGACGAGGTCGGGGGGCAGCTGCTGATCGGTGGCCAGGAGCTCGAAGAACCGGGACGCCCGCTCGCGGTCGGACAGCAGGACGTTGCCCGAGCCGTCGACGTCCTCGAACCCGGAGACGGGAATGGTGGTGGTGACCATCTCCCCGCGCAGCGCCCAGCCGAGGGACGCCAGATTCCAGATGTGGTCGCCGTCGTCGACCTGCAGCGACTTCACGACCCCCCGTACCAGCGGCACCGCCCGGAACGGGTTCAGGAAGGTGGTCGAGCTGGTCGCCTTCGAGAGCAACGACGACAGGAAAAGTCGTTGGTTGTTCATCCGATCGATGTCGGCGAGTGCCGTCGCGCGGCTGCGGACGAAGCCGAGCGCCTGCGGACCCGAGAGCTCCTGGCAGCCCGCACGCAGATCGATTCCTGCCAGGGGGTCGACGATGTCGTAGGGCACGCAGATGTCCACCCCGCCGATCGCGTCGACCATGTCGGCGAACCCGCCGAAGCCCACCTCGGCGTAGTGGTCGATGCGCAGGCCCGTCACACCCTCCACGGTCTGCACCAGCAGCGGCGCGCCGCCGATGGAGAACGAGGCGTTGAGCTTGTCGGTGCCGTTGCCGGGAATCGGCACGTACCAGTCGCGCGGGAGGCTGACCATCGTGGTCGGGCCGCTCGCCGGCACGTGAATCAGCAGGATCGTGTCGGTCCGGCCCGCACCGATGTCCCCACCGGTCGCGAGTTCGGCCTCCTGCTCGGGAGTGAGTCCGGTACGACTGTCCGATCCGACGAGCAGCCAGTTGGTCCCCGGGGTGTCTCCCGGGCGACCCTCGTAGTTCCCGAGCGCGTCGACTCGGGACAGCGACGTGTCCGCCCAGACGGCGCCCCCGACGACGAGCAGGAGCAACACCACCAGGGCGATGCCTGTGCGGCGACCCCACCGTGGCCGCCTGCGTCGACGCGTCGGCTCGGGCGGCACCTGGCGCGGCGGAACCGGGGCGGGAGCAGGGGCGCGGCCTCGATCGGCCGGCCCACGCCCGTCGTCGTACGGTCGCCGGTCGTCCCGGTACCGATCGTCACGCCGTGGCGCGTCCCGCGCCGGGGGAACCGCCGACCACGCCCGCGGATCCTGACGGGGTGGTGGCTGCTGAGGACCCCGCTGCACACGGGTCTGGTCGGCCCACCCCGGAGGGCTGCCCGCCCGTCGCCGCACCACCGGCGGTTCCTCCGGACCCGGACGGCGAGGGGGTGGCGGTCGCCGCCGCGGGTCGTACGGAGGTTGCTGGCTCATCCGGCGACTCTAACCGGCCGACCTGTCAGCCCGGCAGCCACGAAACGTGATCCCGCAGGGCGGCGAACCCCACGAACGCCACGATGTCGATGAGGGCGTGGGCGATCACGAGGGGCCACAGTCGACCGGTGCGCTGGAAGTACCGGCCGAAGATCAGACCCATGACGAGGTTGCCGACGCCGGCCCCGAAGCCCTGGTAGAGGTGGTAGCTCCCGCGCAACACGGCCGACGCGAGCAGCGATCGGTTGTCGGTCCACCCGAGGGCGCGCAGCCGCGAGATCAGCCACGCCACCACCAGGACCTCCTCGGCGACCGAGTTGGCCACCGCGGAGAGCGTCAGCGTGATCGGGCGCCACCACACGTCGTTCAACGTGCTCGGCAGCACCGTGACGTTGAGATCCAGTGCGACGGCGACGAGGTAGAACAGCAGGCCCGGGATGCCGATGATCGCGGCGAGCCCCACGCCGTGCAGCACGTGCGGGCGCAGGCGGGGACGTGCGAAGCCGATGGCGCGTGGCCCGATTCCGCTGCGCCACAACAGGTACAGACCGAGTGCCCCCCATGCGCAGAGCCGGACGACGCCGATCAGTTGACGGAGGAAGTCGATCGGTCCGAGAGTCGACTGCGGCACGTTGATCGCCACGGTCTGGTCCGACAGGGCGCCCTGCTCGAGCGCGCTCTCGACGAGCGACAGAATGCTCGACAGTCCGCTGAGCCCGAACGTGAACAGCAGGACGACGACGATCTCGATCCGGATCGACCGTGGCGACTCGGTGGTGGGTGTCTTCTCCGGATGCACCCGGTCGATTGTGCCCGTGACCCGTCTCGAGGGTCGTAGTCAGTGGTGGTCGCGCGCCCGCAGGCCGTTCATGAACGGGCATCCGGCGAGCACGCGCAGCGCGCGACCGAGCTCGGTCACGTCGGACACGGGGTTCGCGAACGGCACCCGCACATCGTGGTCCTGGCCCTGCCCCTCCACCCGGATCCCGACGCCGTAGCGGTCGATGCTCAGCGGCCGGGCGCGACCGATGCGCAACGACGGTGGGAGTCGCCGCGCGATCTGCTCGACCATGTCCGAGTGGTCGCTGTCGAGGTGCTGCAGCCAGCCTCCCTCGACCTCCCAGAACGGATCGGGATCGGCGTTCAAGAGGTCGCGCACCGGCACCGGCTCCGCCCCCGTTGCATCGGCCACGACGACGGACTCGAGCAGCAGACGCAGCAGGATGCCGCTGTGTCCGATGTCGAGCAGTCCGGCGTGCGGGTACTGGGAGGCGACCGCCGCGGCGACCGCGCGCTCGGCGGTGTCCGGGACGCGGCGCAGCTCACCGCTGAGCCAGACCAGCGAGCGCACGGGTTCGCGCAGGTCCAGGGGAGTGTGGTCGGTCAGTTCGAGCACGGCGGGGATCCCCGCGGAGCCGGCCTGGAAGGACACGGCCCCCACGGTGCTGTCCGCGGGCACCACCATGACGATCTCGCCTGGCGAGCGCAGGAAGTGCATGGTCGTGGCGACGGGTGCGCTACCCTCCACCGCCAGGACGGTGTGCTCGGCACGCAGACACACGCTGCGCACCCGCTCGGCGGTGGACGGCGCGGTGGTGGTGACGACACCGTTCATGACGGCCCCCTCGGGTGGAAGTAATTAGGTAAGGGTTAGCTAACCAGCCCTCGCGCCGGTGCGCAAGACGTCGAACTAGACTCGGAGCGTGCCCACGATGCTGACCCTGGGCGTGCGCCCCCGGCGAGATCCCGAGGCCCTGTTCGCCGACCTGCTCGTCGCGACCGTCGACGACGTGGCGACGGCGGAGGCCCTCGAACCGCACCCACTCGTCGGAACGGCCTGCGTTCCGCTGAGTGCGGTGGACGACTCGGCCGCCCTCGAACGGTTCCTCGTACGACTGGACGTGGCTCCGCCCGACGAGCCGCCCTCGGTGCGCGCCTACGTGGTCGAGGCGACCGCCGAGCAGCTGGGCGACGCGGTGGCGATCACGCCGTGCTCGTCCGTCGTCGTGCTCTGTCCGGACGGCGACGTCGTGGAGACGACGGCGCTCGTCGATCGGGCCGGTCGGCATCCCGGCCTGGACGCGGGGTGGTCCGAGGATAGGGTCGCCGACTTCCTCGCGGTCGTCGCGCACGCGGAACACGGGTTCTTCGCCGTCGCGACCGACACGTCCTCGGTGCTCGCCGTGCTCGCCGGAACGGTGGCCGCACTGCGCGGCGACGACGTCCGCAGCGCGCTCCGCTCCCCGGATCTGGCCGCGCTGGTGGCCCTTCATCCCGACGCCGCGGCCGCGACCCGAGAGGTCCTTCTCGGTGTCCTGGTGCCGAACGCCGGGAACATCGCACACGAACTTCGCCGTCGTATCGACGAGATCACCGGCGACGCGGCGGGGGACGCGTAGCGTGACCGGGGTGCGCATCGCCTACTTCGGACCCTCGGGAACGTTCACCGAGATGGCCCTGGGGAAGCTCGAGGCGGACGGGGCGTTCGGCGCTCCCGTCGAGCGCGTCAGTGCGTCGAGCCCGCCCGCCACCCTCGAACTGGTGCGCTCCGGTGCGGCCGACGGCGCCGTGGTGCCCATCGAGAACTCGGTGCAGGGCTCGGTCCCGCCCACTCTCGACGCGCTCGCGATCGGGGACCGGCTGCAGATCCTCGCGGAGACCGAACTCGACGTGGCCTTCACCATCGTCGCTCGTCCGGGCACCGCCATGGCGGACGTCCGCACGATCCGGGCCTACCCCCACGCCGCCGCCCAGGTCCAGCAGTGGATCGCCGCCACCATGCCCGATGCTCAGGTGGAGTTCGCGTCGTCCAATGCCGGTGCGGCCGAGGACGTCGCGGCCGGACTCGCCGACGCCGCGGTGTCCACCGGTCTGGCGGGCCGACGGCACGGACTCGACGTACTGGCCGACGGCGTGGCCGACGTGGAGAACGCACGGACCCGCTTCGTGTACGTCACGCGCCCGTGCCCGCCGCCTGCGCCCACGGGGGCGGATCGCACTGCCGTGGTGCTCACGCCCGCCAACAGGCCCGGCACGTTGGTGTCCGCGCTGGCCGAGTTCAGCACGCGCGACATCGATCTGACGTTCATCGAGTCTCGCCCTCTCCGTACCCATCTGGGCACCTACCGCTTCTACATCGACTGCGTCGGCCACATCGACGACGTCGCGGTGGCGGACGCCCTGCGGGTCCTGCACTCGCGCACCGACGTGCGGTTCCTCGGCTCCTGGCCCAGCGCGCACGTCGCCGCCGGCGGTCCTCGCCCCACCGACGACCGCGGCCGGGACTGGTTGGACGCGTTGCGACGGGGAGATCGGTGAGCGGCCGACTCGTCCTGGTGCGGCACGGTCAGACCCACTCGAACGTCGCTCGTCGTCTCGACACCCTGCCGCCCGGCGCGGAGCTGACCGAGCTCGGACACCGACAGGCGCAGGAGTACGCCCGGACAGTCACGCAGACGCCGGCCGCCGTGGTGTCGTCCATCGCCGTCCGCGCACGTCAGACCGCGCAGTACCTGGCCGACGCGACCGGTACGCCGCTGACGGTGCGCGACGGTCTGCAGGAGACGTTCGTCGGCGACCTCGAGGACCGCAGCGCCGAGGAGGACCACGCCCGCTTCACCGCGGTGTATCGCGCCTGGCTGGACGGTGACCTCGATGCCCGCCTGCCCGGGGGCGAGTCCGGCGCCGACGTGCTCGCCCGCTACGTGCCGGTACTGGACGAGCTCCGCGCCACCCACCTCGGCGACGATTCCGCCACCGTCCACGTGGTGAGTCACGGTGCTGCGATTCGGCTCGTCGCCGCGGTGCTGTCCGGGATCGATCGCGACTTCGCCGCCGACAACCATCTCGACAACACGGGGACCGTCGAACTGGTGCCCGCCGAGGGTGTCTCGGCCTGGGACTGCGTGCGCTGGGGCGACTACACGCCCCCGTTCGAGACGAAGGGCAGCCGCACTCCCGACGATCCGATGGGCTGAGCGGACACACGGACCAGGTGGTCGTCGAGTATCGAGCGCCGTTCCAGCGAGGTGATCAGCGAGCGGAGTGCTCCGACGGTGCGTACCGGTGTCGCGGATCGCACGGATGTGCTCGATCGTCCGGTCGGATCCTGGACCGTGGTCGCGACGACACGGCCGGAGTCGCTGTCGTACACCGCGATCGACGGGTCGACCGTGGTGGTGACACCGTGATCGTGTCGGAGTCCGACGATCTCGGTGTGGCGGGTGCAGTGCGGGACGACGTCCTCGATACCGGCCGTGAGGACGTCGGTGTACTCGGTCAGCGGATCGATCGGCGCTCCTGCGGCGTCGCCGAGCCAGGCCGCGATCAGGGCGGCCATGTCGGTGTCGACCCGCGTGATCGTCACCGATCCCTCGCTCTCGGTCATCCACACCGGATCGTCGATGTCGTTGCCGCACAGACATCCTCGCCGGTTCTCGATGCCGGTGGAGTGGCCGACGATGCGGACGTCGACACTCCAGCGAGGCGCCGCCGCCGCACGGAGCATCGCGGCCAGATCACGGTGCAGGCCGCCGTCGGCTGACACCAGGAGACGATCGGCGAGGCGTCGGGCGGCACTCGCGAGGACGGTCGCGCGATCGGCGACGGTCGCGCCGGCCGGGTGCCATCCGAGAACGGCAGGGAGAGAACGTCCTCCGATCGCCCCCACGAGATACGTCAGTTCGTTCGTGTCGAGCGTGAGCGAACCCTCGAGCGGGACGTCCCCGCCCAGCACCGGCGCCGCGCTCATCGCCGCGCCCCGATGACGGCGGGCACGACCGGAACTCCCGCCTCCTCCTCGACGACGGCAGGTGTCCTGCGGGCGTGCACGACATCGTCGGAGCCGAGCCTGCTGTGACCCATGGGAAGTCCCGCGCCGAACGGCGACCGGGCGTGCGCGGCGCCGGACACGGACGCGTCCTGTCCCGCTGACACCGCCGTGTCCGATCCGACGCCCGCACCGAGGAACGGTGACGGCGTCCGTGCGAACGAGCCACCGGCGGCGTGCACGGAGCCACCCTGTCCGCTGCCACCTCGCCCGCCGCCGCCACCCCACCCGGTGGCGACCATCGGAACCTGCTGCGGCACAGCGTGGTTGATCGTCGGTGCCGCACCGGCCTGCGGTGCCGACGACAGAACGGAGGACAGCGTCGACCCGGCCTGCGCGGGCATCTGCTGGATCAGCGACGCCGCCCTCGTGACGGCGGGATCGTGTCCGATGCTGTCCGTGGTGAGGGGCGACCGGTGACCCTGGTGCGCCGCCCCGTCCGAGAATCCATGCTTCTGCCGGTCGGATCCGCTGTCGTCCGACGGCGGTGTCCCGGCCTCGCCCGGCACCGGCCCGTGACCGGGGACAGCAGAGATGACCGTGGAGGTGGCCGCGGTGACCGCCGTGGTGATCTGCGGGGGCATCTGCAGACCGTCGACGAGCGCGAGCGGCGCCGTCGCCGCTTCGTACGCCTCCATGACCAGGGCGGCGCGGAGATCGAGCGCGGCGTCGGCGGCATCGGCAGCCTGCGCCGCGCCGGTGAGGGCGCCGCCGGTGGCGTACGCGGTGGTGCGTCCGGCCTTCACCGCGGCGATCTCCGGCAGTGTCGGCATGACGGCGAGCGCGGTCACCACCGTCGCGGACTGGGCGGCGGCCCGAGCGGACACGGCCGCGGCGTGCTGCGCCGCTCCCGTGCCCCACGTCGCGAACGCCGTCATCCCCGCTCCGGCGGCGTCGGCGGCATCCCCGTCCCACGTGGCTGCCAGTGCGGACGCGACACCGCTGACCGTCGCAGTGGCCGCGGCGAGTGCCGTGGCCACCGCGGCCCACGCCGTGCCGGCGGCGGCCAGCGGAGCGGGGCCGGCACCCGCGAGCAGTGCGGCCGAGTTCACCGCCGCGGTACGCGGGAGCCAGATTACCCCGGTGGGCCCGGCCGTCACGCGGTGCCCGCGGTCAGGGCCGTGGAGAACGACGCGTCGACCTCGCGGTACGCCGCCGCCTGGACTCGCAGGGCAGCCGCCGTCTCGTGGAGCTCGGTCACCGCCGCGGACGTCGAGGTGTCGAGAGACTGCGCGGTCGACCAGAAGTAGCGTGCAGCCAGCGCGGACACCTCGTCGCTGCCCGCGGGGGGAGGACGGAGCGCGACGGACGCGGAGGCGAGAGACGACGCCAGGCGCATCGCCGCGGCATCGAGTTCCGACGCGGCCGCGAGCAGCGCCTCGGGATCGACGAGTACGTGGCCGGGCATGGGGGTCTCCGTTCGAGCGTCCGGTCGGATCTCGAGACTTGGACGCGCGACGGCTGGAATCGGTTCCGCAGGTGGAGAACGGAGCTCAGCCGAAGCCGAGTTCGTGCAGGCGATCGTCGTCGATGCCGAAGTGGTGCCCGATCTCGTGGGCGACGGTCACCGCGATCTCGCGGCGCGCGTCGTCCTCGTCACGGGCGATGTCGAGGATCGGCAGTCGGTAGATCGTGATGACGTCCGGCAGGTGCCCGCTGTACTCGAACCGTTCGGTCAGAGCGACGCCCTCGTACAGACCCAGGAGATCCTCCGTCGGGTGCTCGTCCTCGACCAGCACGACGACGTTGTTCATGTATGCGGCCAGCTCGTCCGGGAGAGTGTCCAGCGCATCGCCGACCGCGTTCTCGAACTCCGCTTCGGACATGCTGACCGACACGTCACGCACCGGGCAGGGGAGACGCTCCGGGGAGCGGGATCGGCAGGCTGCGGCCGTCCGGAACGGGAGGCGGCGGAACCGGCGCGGCGCCGTCGATGGTGATGTCGCCCTTCGCCGAGCCGACGATGGACGCGAACCCGCCCGACTCGACCTCCTTGCCGATGGAGCAGCTCACCTTCTTGCTGCCCGCCAACCAGCTCGAGGCGTCGACGTTGTCCCAGAACAGCGTCAGTGTCTTCTCCCGGAGAACGTCCGGACCGCCCAGGTAGGCGTCCGACGCCTGGGTGCACGTGGGTTCGAGATAGCGGTCCTGGTCCTCGACGGACGGCAGTCCGCCGGGGAACTGCGCGGCGAGATCCACCACCGACACCACCTCGAAGGCATGCGGAGCGGTGCAGTCGATCGGGTCTGTCGGCACGCCCGACTCGACGCCGACGCAACTACCGGTCTCCCAGACCATCGACTGGTCCTGGTCGGCGACGCTGCCGGTCATCACCTGCAGCGCGCTGGTCGCGCCGGTCTGTTGGATGCCGCACCGGATCGCGCGCTCGCCCGCGGCCCACCCGGCCTGGCTGGGGAACATGAGGCCGACCGAGTACTTGCCCGTGGGGTCGAAGCGGCCCCCGGTGTAGTCCTGCACCGCGGTCTCACAGTGTTCGTCGCGCAGGGAGGCGAAGCGGGCCGCGTCGGGATACGGAGATCCCGTCGCGAACTCGGCGACCGGGTACACCCCGAGGTCCACCGTCTCGGCGACCTCGAAGCGGTGCGGCTCGGCGCAACTCACCTCGGCGAGGTCCTGGCGGTCGGTGTCGGGGTCGTCGGTGGGGGTCCACTGCAGGCAGTCGCCCGCGTCGGACGAGCCGAAGGACGTCGTCGACGCGGTTCCGACGGTTCCTGCCGTGGACGGTGTGGCGAGCTTCTCGCTCCGGTCGAACCCACCGGACACACCGATGGTGACGGCGGCGGCTCCGATGGCGCCGATCGCGACCAGGGCGAGCAGCCGACGGGCGTTCGAGGCCTGGACGGTGCGGGGACCACTCTTCTCGTCCGTCGCGGTGTCGGTCTCGTCGGCCGTCGATGCCTCGGGTACCACCGCGTCGGGCGCGGACGTGTCGGATGTGGACGCGTCGGGTGTCGCGATCTCGGACGTCGGGGCGTCGTCGACCACCGGGCCGTCCTCGCCGGACGGGCTCGGGGTGGGATCTTCGGGCTTCGGAGACATCGGCTCCATCATGCCTGCCGGTAGGTTCGGACGGTATGAGTGGTGCTGATACCGAGGACACCGGGCTCGAGGCCGGGATCGAGGACCTCGCGACGCGCGTATTCGACATGGCACGCAGCGGCGACACCGCCGCACTCACCGCGTACGTCGACGCGGGCGTGCCCGTGGATCTGACGAACGGATCCGGGGACACCCTGGTGATGCTGGCGGCCTATCACGGTCACGCCGAGAGCGTCGTGGCCCTCGCGCACCGCGGAGCCGACGTGAACCGCGCGAACGACAAGGGTCAGACCCCGCTCGCCGGTGCCGTGTTCAAGGGCGAGGACGACGTCGTCCGGGCACTGGTCGACGCCGGAGCCGACGCCGATGCGGGGCATCCGACCGCGGTCGACGCCGCGCGCATGTTCGGCCGCGAGGACTACCTGGACGTCCTCGGACGAGGGTGACCACATCGCCCCAGTAGGCTGACGTCCCGTGATCGACCTCAGAGTTGTCCGCGAGGACCCCGACGCCGTCCGTCAGTCGCAGCGCACCCGTGGCGAGGATCCGTCCCTGGTGGACGCGTTGCTCGAGGCGGACACCGCGCGCCGGGCCGCCGTGTCGGCTGCCGACAATCTGCGCGCCGAGCACAAGGCGTTCGGTAAAAAGATCGGTAAGGCCACTCCCGACGAGCGCCCGGAGCTTCTCGCGACGGCGTCCGCGCTCGCCGCGCGGGTGAAGGAGGCGGAGGCCGAGCAGAATGCCGCCGACGCGGCTCTCGACACCGCACACCGTGCGATCTCCAACATCGTGCAGGAGGGCGCGCCGGCCGGCGGCGAGGACGACTTCGTCACCCTCGAGACGATCGGTGAGATCCCGACCATCGAGAATCCGAAGGACCACCTCGAGCTCGGCGAGGCTCTCGGGATCATCGACATGGAGCGCGGCGCCAAGGTGTCGGGCGCTCGGTTCTACTTTCTGACCGGCTACGGCGCACTGCTGCAGCTCGGTCTGCTGCAGCTCGCCGCCCAGAAGGCAGTGTCGAACGGGTTCACGATGGTCATCCCACCGGTGCTCGTGCGGCCGGAGATCATGGCCGGGACCGGCTTCCTGGGCGCGCACTCGTCGGAGATCTACCACTTGGGCGACGACGACCTCTACCTCGTCGGCACGTCGGAGGTGCCCCTCGCCGGCTACCACTCGGGCGAGATCCTCGATCTGAACGGCGGCCCGAAGCGCTATGCGGGATGGTCGTCGTGCTTCCGCCGCGAGGCCGGCAGCTACGGCAAGGACACCCGCGGCATCATCCGTGTCCACCAGTTCGACAAGGTGGAGATGTTCGTCTACACCCGTCCCGAGGACGCGGACGCGGAACACCAGCGGCTCCTCGGCTGGGAGAAGGAGATGCTCGCCGCGGTCGAGTTGCCGTACCGCGTCATCGACACCGCCGGCGGCGACCTGGGATCGTCGGCTGCGCGCAAGTTCGACTGCGAGGCATGGCTTCCCACGCAGAACACCTACCGTGAACTCACGTCCACCTCGAACTGCACCACGTTCCAGGCGCGTCGACTCGGTGTTCGTTACCGCGACGAGAACGGGAAGCCGCAGACGGCGGCGACGCTCAACGGGACCCTGGCCACGACGCGGTGGATCTCCGCGATCCTCGAGAACCACCAGCAGCCCGACGGCAGCGTTCGCATTCCCGAGGCACTCGTCCCGTTCGTCGGCACCGACGTCCTGCGTCCGCCGACCTCGTAGTCGATGCGAGCTCGCGGCGTCGATGCGCTCGTCGTCGTGGGCATCGTGGCGGCCGGAACACTGATCGCGGCGATTCTGCGCCCGCCCGATCCCGTCGACCTTCCGCTGCAGTGCACGTCGGCCGGCGAGACGAGCGGCTATTACGTGGCGTTCGGCGCCGAGACATACGACAGTCCTGCCGCACCGTGGTTCTCCGCTCGCAAGGCGGCGGCGATGACGGACGCCTTGCACCGCGCCCTCCCACGGGGAACGACGGTGGCATTCGCGTCGCCGTCCGGGTCCTTGCAGTTCGGTGGCGTTCCCGACGACATCATGAGTAGGCCGTCCGACGTGGCACCTGAGCAGATCGCCTCGACCACCGCATCGGGAACCATCACACGTGCAGGGAAGTCCGGTTCGCTGACCGCGACGGTGAGTGTGACGGATCGGGGTGTCCCGCCCTGCGGGCCGACGGTGACGCGGCGAGTGCGACTGGCCGACGGAACCGTGGTCGATCTGTCGCCGGGGTCCGCTCTGGCGTACGCGCCGGACGGCACCGTGCTCCAGCTGGGAAGCGACGACCCGGTGACACAGGACGAACTGCTCGACATCGTCGCCTCTCCCGGCCTGCGTGTCTCGGCGCGGATTCCGGGTGAAACGTCGCCCCTACCTCCGGTATGTCGAACAAGCACCGTCGAGGGCGCACCGACTTTCGACAGGGCGCGGCTCGGCGCAGTGAGCAGAGCGTTGTCGAATGCCTGGGACGACGGACCGGGCCGCAGAGTCGAGCTTGATCGCTCGCTGAGCGAGCTGACGCTGTCGGACGGCTCGAAGTCGGGTGCGTGTATCGAGGTCCGCACAAGTGCAAGCGGTCGTTCGGGGTCGTTGACGCTCGGTATCGCCGGCGGCACCGAGGCCCCGCGGAACCCGGACGTTCACGACCCGGACCAGGACCTGAGCAGCGACCACGTGCAGCTCGCCGGAGGGGCCGTGTCCGCCCGATCCCGCACCGGCGTCCCCAGTATCGTCGTCACTCGCCCGTCCGGAACGGTGATCACCGTGACGGCGCGCGAGGACAAACCCGCCGACGTGCCGTATCTCTCGACGGCGGACCTCGAGCACTTGGCAACGGCGCCAGGCCTCGATGTCGATCCGGATGGCACCCCTGGCGAAGCTCTGCCCGTCGTCCGCGACGTCGTCGACAGCGCGTGGACGCTCACAGCAGATGCGGGAGGACGCTTCTCCACTTTCAGTGATCCAGGTAGCGGCACGGTGCCCCCGCTGGCGTCCGGGGTCATCGACGCGGGCGGAGTCACAGTCGTGTCGGTGGGCCGACTCGACCGAACCACCGGCGCATACGACGACTCGACCTTGCTCGGTATCGACACGGTGACGGGGGTCGTGCGGTGGAGAGCACCCGTGGAGGATCTCGTGTCGTGCCTCGACACGCTTCTCGGCACGACAGTGGTGTGTCTGCGAGCCGATCCCGACCGTGCGTCTGAGACATCCTTGGTCGCCGTCGATACGAGCACCGGGGATCTGCAGAACATGCCCGGCGGGGACCCGCTGGTGGGGATAGGAACCGACGGGGATGCGCTGTACTCGGTGGTCCAGACAGTGACGCCGGCGGGCGAATCCGGCCCCACCGTTCTACGTAAGGGAACGCTCGACGACCCTGCAGCCGACTGGGCCGTGTCGACGCCGATCACGGGTGGCTATCCCGGCTATCCGGGCGAGGTCGTCACGGTGGGCAAAGACGTCGGTATCGTTCGATTCGGCAGTGAGGCACTGGGTTTCGACCCCGTGACAGGCGCCACCAGGTGGTCTCGTGGACGCCCCGACTCCTGTGTGTCGGGCGCGACCGTGTCGGCGGGTGGAGTGACGACGGTACGCAGGATGACGTGCGACCAGTCGTCGGATCCCGTCACCGGCTACGAGGCGATTGCAGTGGACGGCCGTGTCCTGGCGGTGGTTCCCGGGCCGAGCTATTCCTACGACGAATGGGATTCTTCGACCGCCGACCTGCCGCTTCTGGTGGGCTCATCGGCCATCGACAGAGTCACCGGGCAAGTGTTGTGGTCGAACGATGCGCTTACCGCGACCAACGGGACAGCAGTCGTGGGAGACGTGGTGTTGGTCCGAGCGCGCGGAACCGCCGAGGTTTCCGCCTTCGATCTGCGGACCGGGACGCGCCTGTGGCAGCAGGCAGCGGACGACTTCGATCCGGTGACAGCGGAGGTCGGTGGCCGCGCCGCCAGCGTGGTGGCTGGACCCGACGGCTCGTTGTCCGTGCAGTTGCTCGACGTCCGCACGGGAGCGATGACCGGGAGAGATCTCCTCGGCCCGACCGAAGATGCCGATGCGGACGGACACGGTTCCGTCGTCGACAGTTCCGCCGGACTTCTGTACGTCGGTAGCGATCAGGTGGCGTTGCTGGAGTGATCCGCGCCAGGGTGCCGCGGAACTACTCGTCCCGTGTCGGCGGTTCGGGGACCAGGACGTCGTCTGCCGGCAGCGGGACGGCGAGTTCCACCATCCGCTCCGGATACGACGGGTAGGCGGGACGGATCCACACCTTGGTGTCGTCCAACTGCGTCATGACCATCCGACGCCACTGCCATTCCGGTGTCGCACGCCGGAGATCCAGCTCGCCGACAAGCGGTAACGGCGCACGCGCCCAGTAGGGCACGGACAGCGAGCTCAGCCCGCGCGCTTCGAGAACGTCGATTGCCGCCTCGAGCTGCACGTCTTCGGCGATCACGTGGCCGACAGGGTTGACGGCGTCCACGAGTTCGCCGTCGTCGCGAGCCATGTCGGAGACGGTCCACCCCACGAGCTCACCGTCCGATGCTCTGGTCACGGGGAGTCGGCTACGCCACCGGTCGATATCCACTTCCTCGACGGTACCGATGTCCGCGTCGGCTCATGATTCCCAGGACCGCGCCAACTTCCGTGCCGAGGCGATGATTGCGCGTGCCTCGTCCCGGTCGACGCGTGCCTGCAGAAGTGCGCCCGAGCTCATCGTCACCAGAATGCGAGCCCGATTCTCGGGATCGTCGTCACCCCGGTTCACCAGGGCGTCGGTGACCGCATCGGTGAGTCGCCGACGGTAGGCGTCGACGACGGCGGCGAGGGTGTCGTCGTGCGCGGCGGATCCCGCAGCAGTGTTGACCAGAAGACAGCCGCGACGTGGTGCTTCGGCATCGAGGTTCTCGAGTTCGACGTCCATCGACGCGAAGTACGCGTCCAGACCGTCGTCGGTACGCAACAGGGCGAGCCGCGGTGCCACCACCGTGTCGAGATAGTCCTGCACCGCTGCGTCGAACAGGCCGCGCTTGCTGGTGAACGCGTGATAGATGCTGGACCGGGACAGCCCGGTCGCCGCCTCGAGTTCGGGCAGAGATGCGCCATCGAAGCCTCTGTGCCAGAACACATCCCGCGCATCAGTGACGACCTGCGCCGCATCGAACGTCGCTCTCCTACCCATCTGTCACCTTTCGCCGGTGAGGCGTACGGTATTTACTGTACCGAACGATCCACAAAAGGAGTATTTCGTGAAGAGCACCCAGATCCAGTTGGTCTCCCGTCCCACCGGATGGCCCACCGAGGAGAACTTCCGCACCGTGGAGACGGAGTTGCCCGAACTCGGCGACGGCCAGGTGCGCGTCGCCAACGACTTCCTGTCCGTCGACCCGTACATGCGAGGGCGCATGAACGACGTGCGGTCCTACGTGCCGCCCTTCGCACTGAACGAGACCATGACGGGTGGCGCCGTGGGCCGGGTCGTCGAGAGCCGTTCGGACGAGCATCCCGTGGGCAGCGTCGTGGTGCACCAGCTCGGGTGGCGCGACGTCGCGCAGGCCGAAGCGTCGCAGTTCCGCGTGGTGCGCGAGATCGACGGTGTCCCCACCTCGGCCTACCTCGGCATCCTCGGCATGACCGCACTCACCGCCTACGTCGGACTGCAGGACGTGGCGCGCCTGCAGGAGGGCGACACGGTGTTCGTGTCCGGTGCAGCGGGCGCCGTCGGCAGCGCGGTCGGGCAGATCGCACGGATCCTCGGCGCGGGACGCGTCGTCGGTTCTGCGGGATCACCGGAGAAGGTGGACTTGCTCACCAGCAAGTACGGGTTCGACGCGGCCTTCGACTACAAGCAGGCTCCTGTGCGCGACCAACTGCGTGAGGCAGCCCCGGACGGCATCGACGTGTACTTCGACAACGTCGGCGGCGACCACCTCGAAGCGGCGCTCGACGCGTTCAACGACGGTGGCAGGACCGCACTGTGCGGAGCGATATCCGCCTACAACACTGTGGGAACGACGCCGGGGCCGGACAACATGTCGAACATCGTGACCCGCGGTCTCACCCTGCAGGGATTCACGGTCGGCAACTACCTGCACCGGTTCCCCCAGTTCGCGGAGGACATGGGGACGTGGCTCTCCGAGGGTCGCGTGACCTTCGACGAGACGGTCGTGCACGGCATCGAGAACACGGTGGAGGCGTTCCTGGGGATGCTGCGCGGGGAGAACACCGGGAAGATGGTCGTGGCGGTGGGCAACTCCCGCTGACGGAGTGCCCTACCGGACGAGCCCCTCTCGGGGGCGGCGACGAGCCGCTACGCTGCACCTTGTGGACCCCGTCTATCGCACTGTCATCGGAATCGCTCGCACCGTCTTCGCGGCGCAGGGGCTGAAGTTCGACGTCGAGGGCGCGGAGAACATCCCCGCTCGGGGTGGCGCCGTGATCGCCATCAACCACACGGGCTACCTGGACTTCACCTACGCCGGCCTGCCTGCGCGGAAGCACAAGCGGTACATCCGGTTCATGGCGAAGAAGGAAGTGTTCGACAACCCCAAGTCGGGGCCGATAATGCGCTCTCTCAAGCACATCGCGGTCGACCGCGCCGCCGGCGCGGAGTCCTACCGGGCTGCGGTCGACGCGTTGTCGCGAGGCGAACTGGTGGGGGTCTATCCCGAAGCAACGATCAGTCGCAGCTTCGAGATCAAGGAGTTCAAGTCGGGCGCGGCCCGGATGGCGATCGAGGCCGGGGTCCCCGTGATTCCGGTGGTCATCTGGGGCGCGCAGCGTGTGTGGACCAAGGGGTTCCCGAAAAAGCTCGGACGCACGAAGACCCCGATCTCCATCGCGGTGGGAGAGCCGATCGCGCCGACCATGTCGGCCGGTGACCTCACCGCCCACCTGCGATCGACGATGCAGACCATGCTCGCCGACGTGCAGAAGAACTATCACCACCCCGCCGGCGAGTACTGGGTACCGGCCCGTCTCGGGGGGACGGCCCCGACCCTCGAGGAAGCCGACAAGTTGGATGCCGTCGACCTCGAGGCCCGGATGGCAGCGAGAGACGAGCGAAAGCGCGCCTCGGACTGACTAGCTGTTGGGACCGGCGATCTCCAGGGCGATGTTGTCGGGATCCCGGAACTCGAGGATCGCCATGCCGGCGTCACCGAGATCCTTCACCGGCTCGTGCTCGATGCCCAGGGTGTCCAGCAGTGCGGCGGCGTCGTGCAGATCCTGCAACGACGCGACACTGAAGCTGAGATGGTCCAGGCCGGCGCGGTCCTCGGCGAACGTGTCGTCACCCGGAGCCACGGGGCGCAGACCGAGCAGCCCGCCGCCGAACTTGTAGATGACTCCGCCGAAGAGGAACCCCAGCGCTTCCTTCGTCGCCTCGTCCGGGTTCGGCGGGAGCTCGAAGGCCACCTCGAAACCGAAGACGTCGTCGTAGAACTTCCGCGAGGTCGCGATGTCACTGACAGTGAGTCGCACATGGTTGTAGTCGACTGCTGCGATAGGCACGAGCTACTCCGTTCCGGTACGCCTGCCGACACGACCATCGGGCCGGCTCGGGCGCACTCTGGAGGTATTCGTGGCCGTGCATGAGAGCGATGTGCCGGCCTCTCGCGCTGTTCGACACGCCGTGACCAGGCGATTTGCATCTCGCGAAGCACTCACGTAACTTTCTT